>CAYSPB010000470.1:1846-6142 GCA_964432695.1 uncultured Nannocystaceae bacterium | reverse complement strand
CGGCTTCTACTGCGCCGCGGCGATGCCGTTGCGGTGATGCGACGGGCGGAGGAGGCTCGGCCTGCGCTCGACGACACCGCTGCCCTCGCGCAGCGCTGGGCGTTGGACGCGGTCATCGCCGACGCGCTGCTGGAGCAGGGCCGGACGGAGCGAGCTCAGCAACTGCTCGACGGCACGATCGCCGCGCTCGAGGGACGCCACGGCGATGCGGCGCCCGCCCTCGCCGAGCCCCTGACGATTCGCGGCGAGCTTCTGCTCGCGAAGGGCCAACCCGCGCGGGCCCTGGGGGCGCTCGAGCGGGCGCTGCCTCTACGCTCCCCGGTCGACCCCCAAGGGCTTGCCCGGACCGAGTTCGCACTCGCCCAGGCCCTCGTTCGCGTCGACGCGCGCTCGGTTCGTGCCGTTGCCCTCGCAGAACAGGCCCTGGATCGGCTGAGCCCCGAGGAACGCTTGTACGACCAAGTGGAGCGCTGGCTCGCGGGACGTGGCGCAGGGTGATCTGCCGGTGAAACTCGGTCGTCGGCGTGCCCTCACTCTGGTGGGGGGTGCGTTCGCGGGGCTGACGGGTGCATGCTCTCGCGGCGTGACGCGGGAGCAGCATGAGCAGTGGCCGACGTTCCGCGGGGGACCGGACCGGACCGGCGTTGGGCCGGGCGCAGTCGGATTGCCGACGCCAGCCGAGGCTTGGGTGTACGACGCCGGTTCCACGATCGAGTCCACGCCGACGGTCGTCGACGGCTCGGTGCTCGTCGGGACCTTTTCCGGTGGTCTGCAGGCCCTGGACCTGCAGACCGGCGCGCTTCGGTGGGCCCATGAAGCTGCGGGACAGAAGGTGCGTGCGTCGCCCAGCGTGGTCGACGGGGTCGCGTACTTCGGTGCCGACGATGACGTGTTCCGTGCCGTGGAGATCGCCGAGGGTCGCGAGCAGTGGCGAATGGCGCTGGGGCCTGGCGGGGAGCAGTCCTCGCCCGCGGTGACGGACGACCTCGTGGTATTCGGTGCCTTCGACCACAAGGTGTACGCCCTCGAGCGCCGCAGTGGCGCGGTACGCTGGACCGCTGCGACCGAGGGCGGAATCCTATCGTCTCCCCTGGTGCACGACAGCGTCGTGGTGATCGGGTCGATCAGCGGCGAGGTACACGGTCTGTCCCTGTCCGACGGCACCGCCCGCTGGACCGTACGCACCGATGCGCCGGTCTATGCCTCGGCCGCGCGGACGGGCCGGCACGCGCTCATCGGCAGCGATGACGGTCGGATGCGGGCGATCGACGCGTCCACGGGTGCGGTGGCCTGGGCGGTGGACGTGGGCGGCAAGATTTTCTCGACCCCGGCGGTGATCCGAGACGTCGCGGTGTTCGGCAGCGACGTTGGGCTGCACTGCGTCGCCACGCGTGACGGGGCCGCTCGCTGGTCTGCGGACCTCGGCGGCCGCGTGTTGGCGAGCCCTGCAGTCTTCGACGAGCGGGCCTACGTTGGTTCGAGCGACGGCTCGCTGTACGCGGTGTCGATGGACGATGGCGCGGTGCAGTGGCGATACGAGGCCGCGGACAAGGTGTGGAGCTCTGCGACGCTTGCGGCCGGACACCTCGTGTTCGGCAGCCACGACGGGCGCGTATACGCGCTACGCCCCGCTTGAGGTGCCGCGGGTTTGGGCGCCGGCCTTGAGCCCGCGCCCGACGACGTACTGCTCGTAGCTGCCCGACCGGGTGTTCTTCGGGTGGATTGGCTTGCACTCCGAGAACGCTTTGCCCACGTCGGCAAGCAGCTGCTTGAAGCCGCCGCCGACGAATACCTTCGCGCAAAAGTGTCCGCCGGGCCGCAGCACCGACGTGGCGAAGTCCAGGGCGCGTCGGGTGAGCTCTTCGCTGCGGAACATGTCGGTTGCGCGGTCGCCCGTGGTCTTGGGCGCCATGTCGCTGAGCAGCACGTCGAAGTCACCGAAGGTGTCGGTCACCTGGGCGGGGTCGATCGCGAACACGTCTGCGGTGAACGCCTTGGCGTGGGCGGGCAGGGCAATCTCGACTTGTCGCTTGTCGAGACCGAGCACGAAGCCGTCCTCGCCCACCTTCTCGGCGACGTACTGCATCCACGAGCCGGGCCAGCAGCCTAGATCGAGGACGCGGCGCCCCGACTGCAGCAGTCGAAAGCGCTTGTCGATTTCCTCGAGCTTGTAGATGGCACGACCCGCATAGCCTTCCTCCTTCGCGCGGCGGTAGGCGGCGTCATGTCGAGACCCACGGTCTTTGAGTTTTCCTCGGCGTGCCATGCTGTGCTCTGAAACGGCGAAACGCCGTCACCCCTCGCAGATGGAGGAGGGACGGCGTCTAGGCGAGCCAACCCGAAGGTTGGACGTCGACCTACTTCTTGCCTTTAGCGGCCTTGTGGGCGGCCTTGACGGCAGCTTTGTGCGAACGGCGAAGGCTCAGGTAGCAGCCGTTGGCGCCGGGAACGGGACCGCGGACGAGGATGAGACCTTCGTCGGCCATCACGCGAGCGACGTGGACGTTCTGGAGCGTCTTGGTCTCCGAACCCATGTGGCCGGGCATCTTCTTGCCGGGAACGACGCGGCCGGGCGTGAGGCGGCAGCCGATCGAACCACCGTGACGGAAGTACTCGTGCGTACCGTGCGTGGCGGGCTTGCCCTGGAAGTTGTAGCGCTTCATGACGCCCTGGAAGCCCTTACCCTTGCTGGTGCCGGTGACGTCGATTTTGTCGCCGTCCGCGAACATGTCCATGCCGACTTCGGAGCCGATGGGGTGCGCCTCGAGGGTGCTGGCCTCGACGCGGAACTCTTTGACGAACTTCTTCGGCGACACGTCGGCCTGCTTGAAGCGGCCGAGGTCGGGCTTGGTCATCCGCGAGGCCTTCTGGTCGTCGAAGGCGAGCTGCAGCGCGGTGTAGCCGTCGCGCTCTTCGGTGCGGTGCGCAAGGACGGTGTTGCCCTTGACCGACAGGACGGTGACGGGGACGCGGGATCCGTCGTCGAGGAACAGTTGGGTCATTCCCAACTTCTTGGCGAGCATGCCAGGCTGAACGTTCACGATGGTTTCTTCGCTTTCGGTGCCCTGGGTCCGGACGGCTCCATGCCGCCAGGAGGGGACTTGAGGCGACCCGTGCCGAAGCAGAGGCCGCGAGGGGCGGAACTATGGGGCAGGGTGCGACCTTCGGTCAAGGCGCCGGGCCGCGCTGCGCCCTCCCGCCCGCCGGGGGAACTCACGCCTGCGCCGCGGAGGGCGCAGACGGGCCGGGTTCGGGCATGCGGAGCAATGCACGGGTGTTCTGCGCTGCCTGCAGGGCGAGCGCCTCGGGTGTCTCACCGCGAACCTCCGCAAGTCGCGCACAGGTGAACGCGACGTTGGCCGGGCTGTTCTTGCGCCCACGCAGCGGCTCTGGCGCCAGGTACGGCGCGTCGGTCTCGACGAGAATCCGATCGGCGGGTGTGAGCGCGACGGCTTCGCGGATCTCGGTCGCCTTCTTGAAGGTGGAGATGCCCGAGTACGAGATGTGAAAGCCGAGCTCGAGCCAGGCGCGCGCTTCGGCCGGACCGGCTGTGAAGCAGTGGACCATGCCCGGCATGTCGGTGCGGGGTTTGGCGTCTGTCACCAGCTTCAGCGCTTCGTCGTGGGCATCGCGGATGTGGAGCACCAGCGGCATGTCGAGCTCGCGGGCCATCTCCACGTGCTCGCAGAGGCTGCGTCGCTGGTCGTCCCGCGGGGAGAGGTCGTAGTGGTAGTCCAGCCCGGTTTCGCCGATCGCGACGACCTTGGGGTTCTTCGCGTGCTCGCGAATACGAGCGAGCATTGCCGTGTCCGTGTGCTTGGCCTCGTGCGGGTGGATGCCGACCGAGGCGAATACGCGGGCGTGGGCGTCGGCCAGGGCGACCGCACGATCGATGGAGTCAGGGGCGCAGCCGATGTGCACGTACTGCACCACGCCCGCGGCCGTACCGGCATCGAAGCACGCCTGCAGGTCTTCGGACATCGGCGCGTAGTCCAGATGGCAGTGCGCGTCGATCAGGCCCGGCAGGTGGGGCGGGACTTTCTTGGGCTTGGCCACGCGCGCAGGCTAGCAGCGCCAGCGCGGGGACGCAGGCTCACGGCGGCGGGGGCAGACCTACGCCGGCGGACGGGTTGCCGGCGTGACCCATGGGCGCGCCACAGGTCCACTCGAGGCTGGGGCAGTCGGCGGGGCTTTCGCAGTACGGCAGGCAGCAGGCGCCGTCGTCGTTGCAGGGTGCCCGGCTCCACGTCGCTCACGCACGCGAGCCCGGGGTCGCAGTTCAGGTCTCCGTCCTCT
>CAYSPB010000470.1:0-1805 GCA_964432695.1 uncultured Nannocystaceae bacterium | reverse complement strand
GTACCGCGAGATCATCGCATGGGTGCGGTCCGTCGCCGAGTCCGGCCCCAGGCGGCGCCGAGCAGGAGCACGCCGAGCCACGCGGGCACAGGCCCTCCACCCACGCGACAGCCACCGCTGTCGCCACCGGACGCGGCGCCGCTGGTCCCACTGTCGGTGTCTGGCACCGCGCCGGTCGAGGTGCTCTCGTACGGAGGTTCATCCGCGGTCTCGTCCCCGCTGCCCTCACCCCCGGCCGAGGTCGAGCCAGCCGGTGGGCGTCCGCCATCGGTCCCACTCTCGTCCCCGCCGGTGGAGGTCTCTCCACCGCTGCCATCGTCGAACGGGTCGCCGCATGCGTTGCTGAAGCCGCTCGCCGGCGTGCCTGTACACCAGTCTGCCCACGTGCCCACGCCGACCTCGCTGCCGGCGAAGAAGCCTCCGCAGGCTTCGGTCGGATCCCACGCTCCCGTCGCCCCGTCAAAGCACGGGGTGATGTCCAGCCCGCTCTGCGCCTCGAAGTTTGCGACCACCGTGTCGATGCGCTGGAAGTCGGCGGCCGAGTTGCAAGGGATACCGGTCGTGCCACTGAGCACGGTGCCGATCACCCGCCACGAGCCGTCGGCCACCTGCACGAACACCGGGCCGCCGGAGTCGCCGGGGCAGGGGGAGACGCCGTCGCCCGCGGTGCCCACGATGACCCGTCCTGGCTCAACCGCGGTGATCTCCTGGGGCGCCCACAGCTTGGTGCCCCCACCAACACCGAAGGAAGTCTGTCCGAAGCCCGCCATGGCCACGGGTTGACCGACCTGCAGGTACGCGTCCGCTTCGCAGCCGAACAGCACCGGGGTCACCGGGACTTCGGTCACCGGCTCCGCGAGCTGGCAGAGCATGGCGTCCTGGCTCCCTTCGCCGACGCATCCGAGCACGTCGACCGTGGGTCCGTCGCCGGCGGATTCGCCGAACTGAATGAAACTGGGCATGCCGCAGTGCTGGGCGGTCGAGATCGCCTGCGGGTGTACGAGCGTGGCGGTGCATCCACCGGTGTACACGGTGGTTGGCCAGCCGCAGGTGGGGACCGCTTCGCCACCTACGATGCCCATTGGGTCGGGCGGCGAAGCAAGGCCGGGAAGGGTCGACGAGAGAACGAGCGCGAGAAACCCGGCAGTCATCCGGGGATCGTGGCGAGTGAACAGTGGCGCTGTCAACGCTGAACCGCGCGTTCGCGCGCGTCGTAGCGATGCTGACGGGCTCGGCTCAGCGGGTGGTGAGCGTGCGCAGGTTGGTCTCGGCGTCGGCGACTGCCTCACGTACGGCCGCAGCGGGGTGCCATCGCAGCTTGCGAAGCAGGGCGAGTCCGGCGTTGTCGGGGCCGCCGAGGATCCGGGCGAGGGCGTAGGCGGCACGGACGCGCGTGACACCGCGCGTCAGCAGTCCGCGCGCGAGCGCCTCGACCCGCGGCGCAGCATCGGGTCCTGCCTGCGGTCCGAGCACGGCGAGGGCTTCGAGCGCCCGGTCGCGCTGGTGTCGCACGCCGAGTGCATCGAGCAGTCGAGGCCCTGCGGATTCGCGACCCGACCCCGCCAGCACCATCGCCGCCTCGAAGCCCATCGACTCGGGGCCTTCTTCTTCGTCGGTGAGAACGTCTTCGAGCGCCCGAACCGAGACGTCGCCCAATGTGTCCAGGCGAGACAGGGCGTCGACGAGGCGCCCGCGAACCTCGGGGTGGTCTTCGGTGCGCAGCGCCTTGGCGAGGTCGGCTTCAACTCGCTCGCCGTCGACGTCGACCAACGCGAGTGCGGCTTGAAAGCGGACGTCGGGATGCA
>CAYSPB010000469.1:0-6150 GCA_964432695.1 uncultured Nannocystaceae bacterium | reverse complement strand
AGCCGCTGCGCAACGCGAAGGCGGCCGCGCGGGCGGAGCTGCAGCGCATCGAAGCCCAGCTCGCGCAGCAGCAGCGCGATGAAGCCCGGGCCCGCGGGTTGCTCGACGAGGGCGCCGCGACCGTGGCGCAGCTCGAGAAAGCCCAAAGCGGGGGCGACACGCTCCGCGCAGCCAAGGCCGCCGCGAAGGCGCAGCTTGCAGAGCAGGGTCGTCGCCTCACCGAGTCCGTCTTGCGGGCGCCGTTCGACGCCGAGGTCGTGGCCACGTTCGTGGAGTCCGGCCAAGTCGTAGCCGCGGGCGCGCCGGTCGTGCAGCTTTCGGGCCGCGCCGAACACGAGGTGGAGCTCGCGGTGCCCGGTCGCATCGCCGACCAGCTCGAGCGCGGGAGCACCATCGACGTTCGCTTCGTCGACCCCGCCCGGGACCCTGTCGTCGGCACGATCGCTCGGGTGTCCGGAGCCAGCGGAGGCACCGGTGCGCTCTTCAAGGTCGTGGTCACGCTCGACGCCGACGCGTCGGTGCCGGTGGGGTTGCCCGTCGTTCTGGAGCTTCCGGTCGCCGTTCACGACCGCGTGTCGGTGCCCGTCGCGGCTCTGGTCGACCCCTCGGGGAGCAAGCCGCACGTTTGGGTCGCGTCCGAAGGCCGGGTCGACAAGCGCCCCGTGACGCTCGCGGGCATGGTGCAGGGCAGGGTCCTGCTCGCCGACGGCGTCGAGCCCAGCGAGCGCATCGTCGTCTCAGGCCTCACGCACTTGATGCCGGGTGACCGCGTCGAAGTGCAGGGGGAGGCGCAGTGATGGTCGACTTGGTGTACGCGCGGCCGCGTCTGACGGTCGCCATTGCGCTGCTTCTCTCGTTCATCGGGGTCGCGGCGTGGTTTCTGATGCCCCGTGAAGAGGACCCGCAGCTCAGCCCGCGGTTCGGGCTGGTCGTTGCGGCGTATCCGGGTGCCGATGCGGAGACGGTGGAGCGCTTGGTCGCCGAACCGCTCGAAGAAGAGCTCTCGGAGGTCGAGTCCGTCAAGACGATCGAGTCCACGATTCGCTCGGGCGTGGTCGTCACGTCGGTCGAGCTGCGCGATGACGTCACCGCGTTCTCCGAGTCGTGGGCCGACGTGCAAGACGCCCTCGACGACGCGACCGCTGCGTTCCCGCCGGACGTCTTGTCGCCTACGCTCAACCGGCACCTCAACGAGACCGAAGGGGTCGTCTATGCGGTGACCGGGAGCGACGACCCGCTCGTCCTCTCGGACGCCGCCGACGCGCTCCGCGACCGCATGCTTTCCGAGTCGGACGTGGCGCGGGTTCAGATCGCCGGCGATCCGCAGGAGCAGATCACGGTCGAGTGGACCGAGGCCCACCGCGAAACCTATGGCCTCACCGTCGCTCAACTCGCGGGCATGCTGCGCGGTCGAAACGTCACGACGCCCGCCGGATCGATCGAGGTCGATGCGCGCGCCCTCGACATTCGGCCGCACGCGGACTTCCGGACGGTCGTCGAGATCGAGTCCACCCCCGTCATCCTCCCGGATGGGACCGGGGTGCGGCTGGGCGACATCACCAGCGTGCGGGCGATGGCCGCGGACCCCTCCCCGGAGCGCGCGCGATTCCAGGGCGAGGCTGCGGTGCTCGTGGGAGTCGTTCCTCGCGCCGGGCTCGACGTCGTCACCTTTGGAGAGCGCCTTCGCGTCGTCGCCGACGACTATCGAGCCGAGCACCCCGACGTGGTGCTGACCGAGGTCGCGTTCCAGCCGGACCAAGTCGAGGCGCGCCTCGACGGGCTGTCGTCGTCGCTTCTGCTGGGCATCGGCATCGTCGCGCTCGTCCTCATCGTCACGATGGGCATTCGACTCGGGCTGGTCGTGGCGCTTGCCGTTCCGCTCGTCACGTTCGCCGCGGTTGCTCTGTATGCCGCCGGTGGTGGCGTGCTTCACCAGATCGCAATCGCGGCGCTGGTCATCGCGCTGGGCCTGCTGGTCGACAACGCCATCGTCGTCGCCGAAGCGATTCAGCGGCGACTCGACGAAGGCGTTGAGCGCAAGGCTGCCGTGCGCGCTTCGGTGCGCGAGCTCGCCATCCCCCTCGCAAGCGCGACCGTGACCACGTTCGCGTCGTTCGTCCCGATGCTGCTCTCCGAGGGGTCGAGCGCAGACTTCACGCGGGCGATCCCTCTGGTCGTGATCCTGACGCTGGGTGCGAGCTACTTCTACGCGCTCGTCGTCACGCCTCTGCTGGCCGGGCGCGTGCTCGCACCGCAACCGCGCACCGGGGCGACGTGGCTGACCCGTCTCGCCACGTCGATCGGTTCGTTCTCCGGACGGCGCCCGTGGCTGACGCTGGTGCTCGCCAGCCTGGTCCTGGTGCCCGAAGTCATCGCGGCGCAGAACGTGTCGTTCAGCTTCTTTCCCAGCTCCGATCGCGCGCAGATGGTCGTGCAGATCGAGATGCCCGAGGGCACGCGCCTGGGCGAAACCGATGCCGTCGCCGCGCGCATCGAAGCGGCGCTGCTGAGCGATGACGAGGTCAACGCCGTGACCACGGTCGTGGGCCGCGGCGCTCCGCAGTTCTATTACAACCTCTCGCGCAGCCCGAGCAGCCCGCACGTCGCGGAGATCATCGTCTCCGCCGACGATGCCGACGCCGTGGGTCGCATTGCCGACCGCGTCCGCGCGCTGGCTTCGACCGCGGCACCGGACGCCCTGGTGCTTCCGCGACGTCTCGAGCAGGGACCGCCGGTGGATGCCCCCGTCGAGATTCGACTGCGTGGCGACGACCTGGCGCAGCTCGCCGCCGCAGCCGAAACGGTTCGAGGCGTACTTCGTGACACCGCTGGCACGCGAGACGTGCGGACCAACGGTGGCCTGGGCGTGCCGGTCCTGGACCTGGAGGTCGACGACGCTCACGCGGCTCGCTTCGGCTTCGATCGTCAGGGTCTGTCGCTGGCGGTGCTCAGCCAGACGCGCGGCATCCCGGCGGGGACCTTCCGTGGTGGCGACGACCCCGTTCCCGTGCTCGTGCGCGGTGCGCAGGGGCCTCGGACGGACTGGGAAGCCCTCGCGTCCAAGACAGTGGGCGCGGCGCCCCTTCTCGAGGTGTCTCGCGCCAGCGTCGACATGAAGCCCGCCGTCATCCGGCACCGCGACCGGACGCGCGTAGTGTCGGTCCTCGCCGAAGTGCAGCCGGGCACCACCTACGCGACCGTGCTCGAGGACGCGATGCCTGCCTTGGAAGCGCTGGACCTCGAGGGCGTGGACTGGGAGCTGGGCGGCTCGGCCGAGAGCTCGGGCGACGCCAACGGAGGCATCGGCGCGAAGGCTCCGATCGGCTTCTTCCTGCTCATCGCCGTGCTGCTGGCCGAGTTCAACTCGTTCCGCCGCGTCGGCATCGTGTTGGCCACCGCTCCGCTGGCGGCCATGGGCATCTGGCCCGGCCTCGCGCTTGCGGGGCTGCCGTTCGGCTTCGTCGCGCTGCTCGGCGCCATCGCGTTGATCGGCATCGTCGTCAACGCGGCCATCGTGCTCATCGACTTGGCCGACCGTCGCCGCGCCGAGGGCGTCCCGGTGGTCGATGCCGTTCGTGACGCCGTTGCGCTGCGGGCTCGCCCCATCCTGCTCACCACGCTCACGACGGTGGCCGGTTTGCTGCCGCTGGGCTTCTCATCCTCGACCCTGTGGCCCCCGATGGCCTGGGCCATGATCTCGGGCTTGTTGATCGCGACCGTGCTGTCGCTCTTCGTCGTGCCCGCCCTCTACCGCGTCCTCGTACGCGACCTGCCTTCGAAGGAGACCTCGCGATGATCACCAAGCTGCTGCTTCTCGCCACCCTCAGCGCCGTTCCCCACCCGAGCATCGCTCCGATGTCAGTCGCCGCCAGCGCTCCGCAGTCCTACACCGCCGATGCCTTTGCACGGCGGGTGGTGAAGCGGGCGCCCGACGTCGAAGCGGCGCAGCTGCGGGCCGAGCAAGCCCGCCAAGCGGCGGCCGAGGTCCGGACCGCGTTCGTCCCCACGCTCGAGGCCACGCTGCGCGCGACCCGGCTCTTCCAGCCCGACAACGGCAGTCTCGTCTCGGGTCTTCCACCGGCAGGGTCATTCGATGAGGGCCTCGCCGCGATCGCGGACCCCGCGGCCGCAGGCGTGCTCACGGGGATCGTGCAGCGGCTCGAAGGCCTCGGTGACGCGCGGCTGCCGGTCGTGCGCAACCAGGCGGCGCTCAATCTGCGGCTGACCATCCCCATCAGCGACGTGTTCACCACCATCGCTGCGGCGCACCGGGAAGCCAAGGCGGGTGCAGCGGCACAAGAGGCGCTGGTGGCCTCGTCCCAAGCGGAGGTCCGCCTCCGCGCGCTCGAGGCGTACTACGGCTACGTACGTGCAACGTCGCTCTTGAAGGTCACCGAAGCCGCGGTGGCGCGGGTGTCCTCGCAGGTCACGTTGGTGACCTCCGCGAAGCGCTTGGGCACCGCGACGCAAGCCGACGTGCTGGCCGTGCAGGCCCGGCAGGCGCAGGCCGAGATCGACCGCATCGACGCCTCCGCGCGCGTGGACGCGGCTGCCGATGCGCTGCGAATCCTCGCCGAGCTACCCGAGGGCGCCGCGCTCAGTACGGACGCGCTGCCTGGGCTTGCACCGATCGAAACCTCCTTGCCCGAGCTGCAGCGTCGAGCCACGGCGTCGCGGCCGGAGCTGGATGCCGCCACGCTGTCGATCGATGCGCGGCGGGAGGGGCTCAAGCGCGCCAAGTGGGACCGCGCGCCCAAGCTCGCGCTCGTGGGCAACGTCGACACGGCGCGACCCAACCCGCGCATCGTTCCGCTCGACGAGCGGTTCGCGACCACGGCCGACGCCAGCCTCGTGCTGAGCTGGTCGCCGAACGTGCTGCTCTCCGGCGGGCGTCGGGTGAAGGCGGCAGAGGCGTCGATGCGGGCGGCCTCCGCAGACCGAGACGCGCTCGCGCGTGGCGTGGCCGTCGAGGTCTCGGGGGCGTACCGTTCCTACGAGGGCGCCCAGGCGATGATCCGGCAGGCCGATGCCTTCGTCGCGGCGGCCGAGGCTCGCTACGACGCCGAAGCGGCACGTTTGAAGCGAGGCGCGGTCACGGCGGACACGCTGGTCGAAGCGGATCTGGAGGTCACCCGAGCCCAGGCTGCGCAGGTCGATGCGCGTGCGCGGGTCCATCTTGCCCACGCCCAACTCGAGCGTGCGGTCGGCTCCCTGTCCTCGGAGGACTTCCGTGGGTGAGTCGTCTACATACGCCGATCCGCGAGAGGGCATGCACGCGCTCATGGTGCGCTACGCCGAGGGTGATGACCTCGCGCTACCCCCAATCCTCGGGTTCTATGAAGGGCGCGTCCGGCGACAGATCGCCAAGCAGATCTACGACCCATCGATTCGCGACGATCTGTTCCAGCGATTCGCGCTCCGGGTGCACACGTCTCGGGCGAAGTACCCCGATTCGGCGAGCGCGGCCGCAATGGCGGTGGACCAGTGGCTGCTGCTCATTGCCCGTCGCGTCGTGCTCGACCATCTCCGCGCCGAGTATCGACGCAGCGCACGTCGCGCTGGGGTCGAGCGCACGTTGGGCTACGACGGCTTCGGTCGCAAGGAGCCCGACAGGAGCCCCGAGGAGTCGCTCTGCCGGTTCGAAGAACGGGAGCACGTTCGGACCCGGGTCCGTCATGCGCTCGATGCCTTGTCGCCGATGTCCGCCGAGATCGTTCGTCGCCACAAGCTGGAGGGGCGCCCAATGTCCTCCCTGGCCGCCGACCTCGGTGTTTCCGTTGGAGCGGTGCGCGTGCGAGCGCACAGGGCGTATCGACAGCTGGCGCGCGTGCTTGCGCCCGCCTAGCCCCGCGTTCGTCGACGCGACGAGTCGAGTCGAGTGGCTCTCCGATCGGGACGTGCGGAGCTTCCATGAGCATGCCGGTGCGCCCCGCGCCGGAGTCTCCGCGATGTGGACGTCATAAACCGGTGAAGGCCATCCCGTGGGTCGGCATACAGCTACGTGGCCGCGGAGTTTTTCAGCGCATGCAAGGGTTGGCTCATCGCGCCGCTGATCGCGTCCAGTGCCTGCTATACGGGCCTGCCGCCGGGACAAAGCGACGACGAGGGGACGTCGGGCGCCGGCGACACGACTTACGCATCGTCGACCAC
>CAYSPB010000468.1:0-6169 GCA_964432695.1 uncultured Nannocystaceae bacterium | reverse complement strand
GTCAGTGCCCGGGCGTCCTCGAGGACGTCGAGGCCCCGTCGGCGCTGGGCCTGCAGTCGAGCCACCTGAAGCACCGCTGGCTCAACGCCGGCCTCGGCAGCCGACGCGCTCCACCGCTGCCACGTTTGTGCGTCGACATCCCGCCGCACGGCGAGAGACAGCAGCACACGCCATCCGCGAACGGCGAGCGCACCGTCTTTGGCCGCTCGCTCGAGATGGCGCCACGCCTCCGCCACGCGCCCCTGCTCGGCATGAGCCACCCCGAGCGCGGCGCGGTAGGCGACGTCGTCGGGGGCGAGCGCGGCCGCCATGGTCCACAGGTGCAAGGCCTCCTCGTCCGTGGAGCGCTCCGCCAGTGCGGCGGCGGCAAGCGCAGGGCGATGCTCTCGAACGAGCGCCCGCTCGAATTGCGCGCGAACTTCGGCAGCTGGTCGACCCACGAGCGCGCCGACCTCCGCATGGGCGGTCCAAAGACCTGGCACCCACGGCGCGTCTTCGGCCAGCGCGACGAGCCGGCGATGCGCGCCGCCCGGTTCGATGAAGTGCGCGGCCGCCCGGGCCGCGAGAGCATCGAGGGATCGGCGGCCCGGCATCGCGCGACGGGCGACGCCGACGTACCGAACCGCATCGGGCCACGCGCCGTGCTCTGCTGCCGCCCACGCCAAGAGATAGGCGACCGGCGGCGCCGTGGCGTCGGCCGTCGCAAGCCGGGCCTGAGCCGTCGACCATCGACCCGCGACCGCGTCCGCATAGGCAGCCGCGAGACCTCGCACCTGCGCGGAGAAGCCCGAATGAGTGGACCAGGTGCGCAGTCCGTCCTCATCACCGGCCACGAACGAGAGTTCCAGTGCGCGGGCGATCGCGGTGGCGTCCCACGGCAACATCGTCGTGCGAGCCTGCGCGAGGGCAGCACGCGCCGCGTCGTGATCCTGCGATCGAATCGCGAGGTCAGTCCGGCGCAGAGCATCCCGACCCGGCTGTAGAGCCTCGTTCGCTGCGGGGACCTCGTCGTGCAGCATCGCTTCGCACCACGAGAGGTCGGCCGCCCCGGCCGCCGTTTCGACGGCATCCAGCGTTCGCAAGGCTCGACGGACATCACCGCGAGCAAAGGCCAATGAGGCCAGCGTTCGACGTGCGCCGACCGAAGCCCCTGCCGCGCGCTGGAGTGCACCGATGGCGCGGTCCATCGTCTCGGGGTCTTGGGCCCCACGACCCGCCCGGAGGCCCAAAGCCCACGCATCGACCGCCGCCGATGCGCCCGAACGATGCTCGCCGTGCATCGCGGCGAGCAGCGCAGCGGCGTCCGCGTCCAAACCGGTTTCGGTGTCCCCCGTGGGCATGCGCGACTCGGGCACGGAGCCATCGCCCCATGCAGCGCGCTGCGCCTTCGCGAACGAGACGAGCGCCGCCTCCCGAGGCGACGTCGCTGTGCGCTGCGCAATCGAAGCGAGCGCTTCGACCCCGCCGCCCCGCGCGGCGACTTCGAGCGCATCGAGTTCGGGCGTCTGCACCGACGCCGCGCAGAAGCCCAGCATGCCGCCAACGAGCGCCGAGCCCAACGCCAGCGCAGACAAGATCCCGGCTCGGTTCCGCGCAGCCGAGCGCCGCTGTGCCCGGTTTGGAGCATCCTTGCGGGCTTCGTCCTCGAGCACGGCCGCGATGAGCGACATCGTGTGGTCGCGTGCGCCGACGAGCCGAGGCACGGCCCGCCCGTCGGACGTGCGACGGGGGATCACCGGGAGCGGGCTACGATCGCGCGCGGTCATCACTTCAATAGGTGCCGAGACTGCCGCCCCGGTTTTCTCAACGCACGCTCCGGTCGCGTGAGTTAGCGGCGACGACGGCGTGCAGACGCGCCCAGCAGGCCAAAGACCGCAACCGTCAGCCACCCAGCGCCGCCGTGGGGTCGCGTTCCAGCTGCACAGCCCCCGCCTTCGTCGGCGCCCGCTGAACCCGCGCCGCTCGACTCATCGCCGCCATCGTCATCTCCATCACCGGAATCACCTGCGGTGACTGTGACGGTCACCGCGGAACCGGCGCTGACGGTCGCGTCCGTTGGGTTCACCGTAGCGTCGGTCGGGTCCCCCGTTCCCTCGCCGGCGGTCGACCCGTCGCCGCCGTCGGTGTCCACCCCCGAGTCGCCGGTGGACGAATCGCCATCGGTCGCGGTTTCCGGTCCATCGGTGGTCTCGGGTGGACGATTGAACGTGCAGTCGTTGGCGCACATGTCCGCGTCGTCGCTGTTGCCGTCGTCGCACTCCTCGACGCCCTCTTGCACGAATCCGTCACCGCACTCGGCCGCCACGCAGCCAATGCACGCGTCGGTGTTGTCCTCGTTGCCGTCGTCGCACTCCTCGAAGCCCTTCTGGACGACTTCGTCGCCGCACGTGGCGCTCATGCACAGCGAGGTGCAGCCATCGTCGTCGTCGAGGTTGCCATCGTCGCAGGCCTCTCCAGGCTCGAGTTCATCGTTGCCGCACACAGCGATCGGCTCGATGAAAATGTCGTCGATCGAAATCTCGTCCCGCGACCCCGCGCCCCCCACGTCGTCCATGACCCAGCGGACGTAGACGTACTCGCCGGGGCCGACGTCGAGCATGTCGCCGGTGTCGACGAGGTCGGTCCCAACCCACATCGGCTCGGCATCCTCATCGGCGGGCGTCTCCATACCCGTGCCGGTGGGCAGCCAGGTCATGTTGTCGTTGGAGACCTCCACGACGACGCTGCTGCTACGCCCTTCGTTGTTGAACACGAAGACCGAACTCGAGATCTCGATGCGGTTGAGCACGCCGCCCGTCCCGTTCTCGAGACGCAAGACGAACGCACCCGGGGTGAAGTCGCCTTCCGTCGGCTGAACGCCCAACGCAAACGTGCTCAGGTCGTTGCCAGGGTCGAAGGCATACAGCCCGCCAGTGGTTTCGCCGCCTTCGGACACCCCGCGGGCGTAGTCCCCCATCGTCGCGGTCCCGCCGAAGTCGATCGCGGCATCGGAGAAGCCGGTCGCGATCCAGTCGTCGGAGTCGAGCTGGCCTTCGGCAGGCTCGGGTGCGAAGCCCGAACCGTCAAAGCCTGGAAAGTCGGTGATGAAGCCCGTGGGACCGAGAACCTCGTCCGCGTGGGCGGACGTCGGAACGAGCGCGAGCATCGTCGCCACGGAAACAAAAGCAAGACCACGAGTGATGAACATCGCTATACCCCCCTGCACGACGCATCATCGTGCCACGAGAGGTCAAGACGGACCCGCACGGCCGCGGTTGCAGGTTACGAAACCGCGCGCCCAAGAACCGACTTGAGATAGTCCCCTTCGGGAAATCCGAGCAGTCGCGGGTGGTCCGGCGGTGCGCCCCAGCGGTCGAGCACCTGGAGGTTTCGGCGGGCCTTGTCGGCGCCCTCGATGAGACACATCTCGAACGCGTCGCGGTCGATGTGGCTGCTGCACGAGGCCGCCAGGATGTAGCCGCCGGGTGCGAGCAGCTTGCAGCAGGTCTGATGCAGCTTGGTGTACGCCTTGAGCGCCGCCGGCTTCGACGCCTGGTTCGGCGCAAAGCTGGGCGGGTCGGCGATGATCAGGTCGAACTCGCGCCCCGACTTGATCTGCTCCGTCAGAAACTCCGGCACGTCCGCGCAAATGCGGGTCTGCCCATTCATGTCGAGACCGTTGAGGCCCCACGTCTCGCCCGCCGCATCGATCGCTCCGGGTGAGATGTCCACCGTGGTCACGCTCGCCGCACCGCCGAGGCCCGCCGACGCCGAGAAGCCTCCAATGTAGCTGTACAGATCGAGCACGCGCAGACCCGAGGCGATACGTCGCACGACCCGACGCGCCGTGCGGTGATCGATGAACATGCCGGTCTTCTGTCCGTGCACGAGGTCGACGCTGAGCTTGAGCCCCTGCTCGAGCACGACGACCTTCTTCGGCGATGCGCGCCCCCACGCCTGAGAGACCTGTTTCTGTCCGCGCCGCCCCGTACGGAGCATGAGGCCTTCGACGCCGCGCGCCTTCAGCGTGGGGATGAGCGCGCTGACGATCGCGTCCCGCCACACCAGTGCCGCCGTACCGTCGAGCTTGAGCGTCGCGTCTCGGCCGTACACGTCGCAGACGACACCAGGCAGGCGGTCGCCCTCTCCGTGGACGAGGCGGTAAGTATCCGTCTGCGGGGGGACCATGCGGGCACGTAGGGTCGCCGCCGCCTCTACGCGCCGACGAAGCAACGCCTTGTCGATGGGCTCATCCTGGGTGGTCAGCACCCGCACCGCGATCGGACCCTCCTCGGCCCATCCGCGCGCGATCAGCCGCCCGCGCTCGTCGACGATGGACACGACGTCCCCGGCCTTGCAGCGCAGGCGCCCGAGCGCGTCGCGGAACACCCACGGGTGCCCACGCCGCAGCGTCCGTCGCAGCGGTTTTCTCAGCTCGACCCGAACATGTTCCGGCGCAGCCATGCGCCTGCGGTTGTAGCAGCTCGGGTTCGCAACAGGAGGTTCAGACGTCGAGAAGCTCGGCCTCTGCGGCCCGCTCCATGATGAAGGAGTAGCGCGAGGAGGTGTCCTTGCCCATCAGGTCCGAGATCGTGCGGTCGGTCGCCAGCTCGTCCTTGATCGCCACCCGGATGAGCGTGCGCGTCTTGGGGTCGAGCGTCGTGTCGCGCAAAGTGGCGGGCATCATCTCGCCCAGCCCTTTGAAGCGCATGATCTCCGGCTTGCCGCGCTTGATGCCCGAGATGACCTTCTGCAGGTGCGCATCGTCGGCGACCCAGTGCGTCTCTTTGCCCACGTCGACCCGGTACAGCGGCGGCTGAGCCAGGTACACGTGCCCGCGCCGGATCAGCTCCGGCATGTAGCGATAGAAGAACGTGAGCAGCAGCGTGGCGATGTGATGGCCGTCGGAGTCGGCGTCCATCAGCAGGATGATCTTGTGATAGCGCAGCCGGGCCGCGTTGAAGTCCTTGGCGATACCGCAGCCGAGCGCCTTGACGACGTTGCCGAGCTCTTCGTTGGCCAGCACCTTGTTCAGCGAGGCCTGCTCGGCGTTGAGCACCTTGCCGCGCAGCGGCAGGATGGCTTGGGTCTTGCGGTCGCGGCCCATCTTGGCGGACCCACCTGCGGAGTCGCCCTCGACGATGAACAGCTCGCACTTGCGCGGGTCGTTGTTGGCGCAGTCGGCCAGCTTGCCCGGGAGGTTCAACCGCGCGCTGCCGGCCGCTTTACGCGACACCTTCGACGACGCCGCCCGAGAGGCCGCCCGCGCCCGGGCCGAGGCGATGACGCGCGCGACGATCGACTCAGCGGTGCTGCGGTTCTCGTGCAGCCACTGCTCGAGCGCGGGCCGAACCGCGCCCTCGACCTGCCCGGTCACCTCGGGGTTGTTGAGCCGGTTCTTGGTCTGGCTCTGAAACTGCGGGTCGAGCACGTAGACCGAGAGAATGACGACCATCCCCTCCTTCATGTCCTCGAGGTTGATGCTCAGCCCTTTGGGCTCGAGCTTGTGCGCCTGCATGTACGCGCGCACGGCCTTGCCCAGCGCGTTGCGGAAGCCCTGCTCGTGCGTGCCGCCATCGGGCGTGGGCACGCCGTTGACGAACGAGTAGGTCGCGTCCTCGGTCGCCTCGGTCCAGCAGAACACCGCCTCCATCTTGGGGTCCTCGACGCGGTTGACCTCGAACTGCCCCGGGTGGATCGCGGCCTTGCCCCGCACGGCGACGAGCTTGCCCAGGTACTCCTTGATCCCGTCCTTGTGGAAGAAGGTCTCGGGTCCCTTCGCCTTGGGGTCGATGAAGTTGATCTTGAGCCCCTTATGCAGGTAGCTCTTCGCCTCGAGGCGAGAGCGCACCAGCGTGGGGTCGAAGGCCACCTTCTTGAAGACGCTGGGGTCGGGGCGCAGATGCACGGTCGTGCCGGACCCGCGGGACTTGCCGAGCTTCTTCAGCTTGCCCACCGGCACGCCTTGCTCGAAGTACGACTCCCAGCGGCCCCCGTCGCGCCACACGGTCACGGTCAGCTCGGAGGACAGCGCGTTGGCCACCGCCGCGCCCACGCCGTGCAGGCCGCCGGAGTGCTTGTAGTTGCTGCCGTCGAACTTGCCGCCGGCACCGAGCTTCGTGAACACCGCGACGACGGCGGGGATCTTGAGCTTGGGGTGCTTGTCGATCGGGATGCCGCGACCATTGTC
>CAYSPB010000467.1:0-6177 GCA_964432695.1 uncultured Nannocystaceae bacterium | reverse complement strand
CACTCGACCATGAAGACGTCGAAGCGGTCCAGGCGGCCTTTCCGAAGCTGTGGCGCGCTACGGCAGCATGAAGGCGAAGGCCGATACGATACGCTCGAGACTGTTCACGTATGAAGAATGCCGGCGCTTGATCCAAAGGACTCGAGTGCTGCTCGCACTCTGCGTGGCCCTCGTCGGCACCGTGTGTGTGTTGCTGTCCTGGTACGGCGGGTTCCTCGTGACCGCGGGCTTTGTCGCCGCATTCATCGCTTGGGCCTACCGAACCGCCATTCGCCGGAACGTGGGAGGTTTCATCAGCCGCGCGCGCTCGGTTGGCAATGCAACCCAGCTCGTGGGCGAGGTCGATGTTGCTGTCGTCTGCGTACGACCATCGGGCACCCGGGGAATCGGCTGGGACGAAGGGGAGGTTGGTGCCGCGCTGACGCTGCTGCGCAACGAAGCGCATCGCCACGGGGTCGACCTGTCGTTTCGCCGCGTGGAGGAAGTCCGAGAAGAGCTCGAGCTGCCGAGCCTGCTCGGACGATTCGATGCGTACGACCCAGAAGCCCTCCAGACGCTGAAGCTGGTGGTCGACGCGGCAACCCCTCGGCGAAACGGCTTTGTGCTGGTCCTGACCACCGAGCACGCATGTACGCCCACGGCATGGGTTCGCTCGCGGTGGGCCGATCCGTCGACCGAGTTCTGCGTGTGCCCCCGAAACGCGTCGGCGGAGACCATCGCGCACGAAGTCCTCCACCTCTTCGGTGCACAAGACCTCTACGTGTCCGAGCGGACCGGCTCCATGACGTGGGGTGACATCCTCGACGACGTCACCGGGTACGTGCACGACATCACCGGCGAGGACATCACCCAGACCTCCCTGATGACCAACCTCGATGACGCCGGCCTGTCCGTCGACCCCATCACGGCTGCTGCGATCGGTTGGACCGACCGCGTCGCCGGGCACCGAGTCCCGCTCTTCGGCCGTTCCGCCAGTCCCGACGCCACCTGAGCATCGGTCGCTTTTTTGGCCGGGCGTCGCGGCCCGTGCATGGTTCAGGTAGGGACATATCTGACATGCACCTCGAAGTCACGCCGCTCACCCCCTCTCTCCCGCGATTCAGCAACCACGCGTTCGTGGACGAGGAGGCGGTGACGCTACGGTTGCGGCCACTGCGGTGGCGGGATCGGGTGCTGCCGGGCGTGCTGCCGTGGAGCGGCGCCGTCGCTACGATCGCGGCCGTTGCGTGCAGTCTCTTCACGTTTGCGACCCCATCCGAAGCCGCGCAGATCGAATCCGAGGCGAAGCCGATGATGGCACCCATGGTGAAGGCCTCTCCAGCGGCCGCGCAGGCCGACGTGGAGACCACGCCCACAGCCATCGAAGGCGAAGAGAACGAGGACGACGACATCGTCATCATCTTGGTAGAGGGTGAGGACGACGACATCGTCATCTTCGACGACGACCTCGACGCTCGGTCGGCGGCTGCGATGGCCAAGCTGCACATGGAGCAGGACGAGCACGCCATCGCCCTGCAGTACGCACAACAAGCCGTGGACGCGCAGCCCCGCAAGGCATCCCATCACGCGCTGCTCGGCTCAGCCTACCGACGGCTCGGCGACCGCAAGGCATCGCGGCGCGCGTTCCGTCGAGCCCGCCGCCTGCGCCGCTGAGCCAACGTTCAGACCTCGCACCCTTCGGGGGCGGGCTCCGTGCACGTGCACGGCTCCATAGCTTCGCTGCACTCCGCGGAGCACTCGAGACTGGTTCCGTCGCCGACGCCTTCACACGCTGCAGTCGCATCTTCGATGCAGGCTTCCTGCAGCACGGACAGGAAGTCCGAGACTTCGCTCGGCGTCATGCAGAGCGTCTGACTGGCTTCGTTGATCGCACCGTCCTGGCACACGATACGACCGCTGCAGACCCGAACCGCGCGACCCTGCCCGCTGTCCTCGCCGGACGCTCCACCGTCGCCGTCGCCATCCCCGTCGTTCGCTCCGTCCGTGGCCGGGCCGTTGGCCGTGCTGTCCCCAGCACCATCATCGTCATCCTCTACGACCACGCAGGCGACGCTGAACGAGGTGATGATCGCGAGAACAAGGTGAGTCGAAGATAGCTTCCTCCACATGTCGCCCCCCGACGTCACGAGGACCGCGACCGTCGCACCAACGCCGAAGAAAAAGGTGACCCGCCGCGCGTCATGTGGGACGCCTCGGGGTTGGCCGCAGGGATGAGGTGCTCGCTCGCCGAGACCCGTCGCACGACCGGGCGAGGCCACCGTCACGGCACTAAAGACCGACGAGCTCGCACGTCACGAGGTCCCACCGGAGCTCCAGCGGCGGATCGAGCGCATCGGCAACGACCGCGCCGGGCGTATCGAGCAGAGCCGACCGGGTCATTGCCTCCCGGCGGCGCCACGCAGACACCTCGGCAGCGTCGCGGATGAACCCCTCGGGGTCACGCGTTGCCGCACGATCGCGACATGCCTGCACAAATCGCTCAACGCGCTGGCGATGGGCCTGCGCTTGGCCGTCGATTGCGAGGTCGTCGCGGAGCCGTGCGGCGGCCGTCCCCTGCTCGGGAGCGCTGGCATCGAGCGCTGCGAAGAACGCGTTGCGGATTCGACCCGGGCTGGGGGACGCGCCTGCGGGCGTGACGTCGGCGGCTTCGGTCGGTGTGGGCTGCAGCTCCGTGCACGTTCCGCACGCGGGTTCTCCGTCAAGGACTCGGTTCACGCACACCTGGTCCCATCCCGACTCGCAGCACGCGGGATCGACTGCGCAGACGCAGGCTTCCACGTCCGGGTCGCGACAACCCGGCTGCGCGTGCGAAAGGCAGCAGGAGTCGACCGCCAGACCGCCGGTGGGCGGCTGTGTCCCCTCGAGGTCCTCGAACGTCGGCGCGAAGTCCAGCAGCGCGCAGCGCTCGGCTGAATACACCGGGCGGGTGGGGTCGATGGACAGCACGTCGAGCACGAACTCCTCGTCGACCACGCCCAGCTCGATCATCGACTGCACGTACTCGAGATCGCTGGCGGCCCGCTCGACGAACGTGAACCCGAAGAACGTGTCCCGCGGGCCGACGATGCCGTCGATGCGACTCTCGATGTCGAGCAGCATCTGCGCGTACGCGTCGGCATCGATGTCGACGGCGGCCGAGACACCGAACCGTGGGTCCGCAAGGAAGGAGCTGGGGATCGAAGCGACCGGGCTCGGGCGCCCGACGATGTCGGGCCGGCCGGCGCTTTGGGTATTGAACGTGGTGCCGCAGAACAAGGGCTCCAGCAGCATACGCGTGGACCCGGCGTTTGCATCGGGGCGGTCTTCGCTGCCCAGCACGGCCATGCGCACCCGGTTCCAGCGGGCGTTGCCCGTCCGTACCGCGTCGGAGAGTTCGGCCGCGTTGCCCCGCGCGCCGAGCTCCGTGAAGCGGTCGAGCAGCGCGCCCGCCCCCACCGTCCGCACGCCCCCGCTTTCCCAGTGAACCCACGGCGCATCGATCTCTCGCATCACGAGCCCGCCGTCGCTGTGGCACGACGCGCAGGCCGAAGTCGCGGCGCGATCGGGATCGATGAGGTCGAACGAGCTGCCGTGAAAGATCCAGGTCGCCCCCTCGCCGTCGCCCTCAAGCGCGTAGAAATTGAACGCACCGGTGACGGGGTCGTAGGCAGCGACCTTGATGCCGGTCTTGGGCAGCACGGGGTTGTCGGCATCGATCGGTGGGGTTTCAAAGAGCAGCTCGTGCGGCAGGCGACGTTCGCACTGTCGGCCCACCACCACGCGGGACACATCGCTTTTCTCGAGCAGCTGAGCTCGTTCGGATACGACGCGCCCAATCATGCCGAAGCGCTCATCGCCTTCGCAGCGTTCGTCGTCCTCGAGGCGCAGCTTCGCGACCACGTCGGCGTAGGTCGTGGGGCACGCTCCGGGTCGCTGCAGGATCACGCGCGCGAACGGGTCGTTGAGGCCGTCGAGAAACTGCGCGTCCGTGGGCCGACCGCTCTGATCGACGACGTCTTGGCAGGCGAAGTCCTCCGGGTCAGGGTCTTCGCAACCGTCGGTCTCACAGGCCCGGCCGCCGTCGGCGATGCGCCCCATGTCGTCGCCACAGCTGGCCGCGGCAAGCGAGAAGGCTGCCGCGCACAGGCGACCGATGCGGATCGAACGAGCACTCAAGGACGCTAACGGTACGGGCGCGCAGCCTCGGCATCAACCGACGACTGCGACTCAATCTCGCCGTCGACGCAGCCCCAGCATCGTCAACACGAAGGCCCCCCCACCGAGCGGCGATGGAGCCGACGCACAGCCGCAGCCATCTTCCTCGGCGATGTACGGCGGTAGCGCGTCCCCGCCCGCGGAGACGCCTCCGCCGGTGCCCCCAGCGTCATCGTCGTCGACGCCATCGTCGGACCCACCATCCCCGCCCTGGTCGCCTGCCGACGTGTCCGCGGTGTCGTTGCTCGTCGACGTCCCAGGCTCGCAGCCGTCCTCATCGGGATCGCACTGCGCATCGTCGACGACGTACACCGTGCCGTCTTCGAGTTGCAGCATGAAGACCTCGTCGCGCAGCGCCGTGCCTTCGGGCAGGACGAACCCCCTCGGGAATGCTCGGCGGGTCGCTGAAGAAGCTGCTCGCCTCGTCGAGCTCGCTCATCGTGCCGCCGTCGACTCCGACCCCGTACGTATGTACGACGTGCGACTGACTGTCCTGCAGCGAGCGCGGCAGCTCGACCGAGAAGCCGTGGTCACACGAGCCCAAGCTGTCGCAGAGTTCGGGGGGTTCGATATCGGCGATGACTTCGATGCCGACCGCGTTCGGATCGTCGGAGGGACCGCCGAGAAGACGCGCACCGGGATCGAAACCTCGGGGGCGGCCTCGTCTTGTGCCCAACCCACGATTGGCGAACACCCCTCCTGAGAGACGGCACCAACGACGTCCGCACCAATGCCGAGGAGTTCCTCGTAGCTCTCGACGAGCGACATGTACGGGGACACGAAGATGAACCCGAGACCCGCGACGTCTTGCTTGATGTTGTAGTGCAGGTGAATCGTCGTAGGCGTCCCGCCGAACTCATTGCTAACCCGGTTGATCCGCTCACCACGAGCCATCGACTGACCGCTGCCGATGATGTTGCCAGTCCCGTGCAGGTAGTCGTGGCAGGTTCCGTCGGCCGCCGTCACGTAGGCCGAGAAGCTCCCGATGTTCGTGATCGTGCCGGCCTGCGCCGCGACGTTCCAGTGCAGGCCGTCGTCGCAGGTCGCCGGACGAATGTCCTGTCCCTGGTGTCCTTGCCCACTGGGACAAAGCGGCATCGACCAACTCCGCGTCTCGCAGTAGTTGTCGCGCCACGGATAGCTGTAGTTGTTCTCGTGGCACTGGCCTCCGCTGGGACCCGAGCCGCCCCCATGACCCCACACCTGCGAGTTCGGGTACGAGGGTCCCTCTTCCATCGGGTAGCGCATGCCGGGCGCGTCGACCGTGTAGTCCTACGCGCCGTTGAAGTGCGGCCGACGAGCCCGAGGTTCCGAGATTTCCCCAATGGAAAATCGCGCGATCCTGCTTACTCAACGCGCGGGGGCGGCGTTCAAAACCGCTTGCCAAGACCGAAGGTCCCGCGGACCACCGGCGCCAGCCGAAGCTTGGAACCGTCGCCGGAGATCACCTCGAACACCTGCGCCTGCGCGGAGACGTCGGTTTGTACGTAGACACCGCGTGGCAGATCCCACGAAAGCGCCAGGACTGCGTCGATGTGGCCACCGACGGTGTAGTTCGTAGGCGCGCGCCGAGACGTCTCGAACGCCTGCCGATGGAGCGTGGGTCCGCCGGCGAGCCCTACGCCAATCGTGACGATGGGCAGGTCGAACGCGTGGACCAGGGTCACATCGAGGTCGAACACGTCCTGGGTGGTGGGCAGTCGCGACGACTCGACCGCCTCGCGGCAGAACCCTAGTCGCGGAACGATGGTGAGCCATCGGTGGTCGATGGCATAGCCGGCTCGGACACCGTGGCAAATGCCACTGCTGGACCACAGGCTGCTCGCGAGTTGATACGCCACCTGGGGTCCGTGGGCCAGCCGTCGGTCGGTGCCCCCCTTCCGCGCAAGACGGGCGTACTCGATGCGTGCGAGCTCCCGTGCCTGCACCGTTCGCGCTTCGCCGGGTCGGAGCCGGATGCTGCCTTCGAGCAGGTGATCGGAG
>CAYSPB010000466.1:0-6182 GCA_964432695.1 uncultured Nannocystaceae bacterium | reverse complement strand
AATCCGAGAAGGACCGGCGCCTCTACGAGGAACTCGGCTTCGAGGGCTACCTCCAGAAGAAGGGGGAGGGAAGCAACCGGCCCCCCAAGTGCGCCACACCCATGGGCGATGCGGCAAAGAAGTTCGCGGCCGAGTTCTTTCTGGGTGACATCAGCGTCCGCCTCGAGCGAGACCACCCCAAGGACCTTCGAGGCCGTTTCGGCCGGCTGCTCACCTACGTGTTCGTCAAACGCGGGGATACCTGGGTGAACTACAACGTCGAAGCTGTCCGCGCCGGGATGAGCCCGTACTTCACCAAGTATGGCTACTCGCGCCGGTTTCACGACGAGTTCGTTCAAGCGCAAACGGAAGCGCGCGAAGCTGGTCGCGGCATCTGGGACCCCGCCCTCGAACACTACCGCGACTACGACGCCCGCCTGGCCTGGTGGGATGCGCGAGCGGATTTCATTCAGCGCTTCGAAGCCGACGCCGAGGGTCGGGAAGACCTGATTGCCCTGGGTCACTGGGACTCCCTAGACCGCATCGCGGCCGCCGAAGGCGACGAGGTCGAGATCCTCGCAGGCGTCGGCCAGATCTACCCGGGCGACGGACCCAAGCCCACACGGGTCATGCTGAGCCGGCGAATGTTCTCCGATTTTCCGGTCATCTTCTTCGATGACGACGTCTACCTCACCTCCCGCATCGAACGAGCGAAGGGAGAGTTCGTCCGCATTCGCGGCACGGTGACGTCGTATGAGTACAAAGCGAAGCGACGTCGCGACGAGGACCGAACCCAGCTCCAGATCGTCGTCAAGACCGCTCGCCAGGTCGTCATCTCCGACACCGCGCCGGGCACCCGTCGCCGGGCTCCTGCGCCGACCGTTGAAGTGACGCACCCGGAAGACTCCCCGACCACGCCCCCCGCCCCCGACGCGGAGGGACCCAACTCCGATGTTCCTCCGCCGCCGGAAGTCCCAGCGCCCGCCGAGCCGCAGCCATGACCGACGCCCGCTTCGTCTCCCCTCGCCGCCTCGCGGCCCTGTGCACCCTCGTGACGCTCGCCGCGTGTGGAGACGGCGGTGGCCGTGAAGACGGCGTCGCCGACTGCGAAGGCCTGCTCCCTGGCGACCTCGTCATCAGCGAGATCATGGCGAACCCGCCGGGCAGCGACGCTGGCCAGGAGTGGTTCGAGATCTACAACGCCTCCGGCGCCGAACTCGACCTCGGCGGCGTCGTGCTTCGCTTTCGCAAGACCGATGGCAGCGGTGAGAAACTCCACCAAATCGAAGGGCTGACCATCGCGCCCGAACAGTACCTCGTGGTCGGAGATGCCGACCCTGCGGCCCCGCCGGCTCACGTCGACTACGGCTACGGCGACGATTTCGGTCAAGGCTTCAACAACGCCGCCGGTGAGGTGGCAATCGGCTGCGGCGAAGCCGTCGTGGACAGCATCATCTACGAAGACGCAGCCGATGGCGCGTCACGGACCTTCGACGGCACTCGCCCCCCCGACGCGGTCAGCAATGACGACCTCACGGCGTGGTGTGACTCGGTCAGCGAGTTCGGGACCGACGGCGTCCTCGGCACGCCTGGCGAGCCCAACGATCCCTGCTTCTCCGAGCAGCCGACCGAATGTCTGGACGGGAGCACGATGCGCCCGATCGTCCCACCCACGCCCGGCGACGTCGTCATCACGGAGTACATGCCCAACCCCGATGCTGTTGGCGATGACGAAGGCGAGTGGTTCGAACTCTACGTAGGCGCCGCGGTCGATCTCAATGGCCTGAGCATCACCAAGCTCGGTGACGAAGAACCGACCGACGTCATCGGTGCAGTCGAGTGTCTTCCAGCCGCCGCAGGCAGCTACCTCGTCTTTGCAAAGTCGACCGACCCCGCGATCAACGGCGGCCTGCCGACGGTGGACCAGCTCTTCACGCTGGCGATGTCGAACACCTCGCAGGACGGCACGGGCTTCTCCGTCGGCTGGGGCGGTCAGTTCCTCGACACGGTCACCTGGACCAGCAGCGGCACGGGCGCGTCCAGCAGCCTCGACCCAGCCTTCCTCGACCCCACCGCCAACGACGAAGAGGGCGCCTTCTGTGAAGCGCAAACGGCCTATGGCGATGGCGATCTCGGAACACCGGGTGCGGAGAACGAGCGATGTCCCGTCGATGCGCCCGAGGGCAGCTGCGTCGACGAGAACGGCGACGTTCGCCCAATCGTTGCGCCCGCACCGGGCGACGTGTGGATCTCCGAGTTCATGGCGGACCCCTCCGCGGTCGGCGATACCGAAGGCGAGTGGTTCGAGCTGACCATCGCTGGTGACTTCGACCTCAACGCACTCGAGTTTGGGCGCGACGGCGACGTCGAAGAAGCCGTCGAGCTCGAAACCTGCTCCCCCGTCACCTCGGGCGACCGCATCGTCCTTGCGAAGAACGCCGATCCCTCGACCAACGGTGGACTCGAAAACGTCGCGTATGAAGTCGGCCTTTCCCTCGTGAACTCGAACGGCGCGCTGTTCGTCGCAACCGGCGGAGAACTGCTGGATGCGATCACCTGGACCAGCACCGAGTCGGGCGCATCCCGGGCCCTCGATCCCAGCATCATTGGACCCGAGGGCAACGATGATGAGGCGAACTGGTGCGACGGTGCCGCCCCCTACGGAGACGGCGATCTCGGCACGCCCGGAGCCGAGAACGGCGCGTGCGGTGGAACGCCCCCGGGTACCTGCGATGACGGTGGCACACCCCGTGAAGTCGTCTTCGCCGGTGAAGGCGACCTGGTCATCACCGAGTGGATGGCCAACCCGAGCGCCGTCGGAGATACGGATGGCGAGTGGTTCGAAGTCTTGGTCACCGCCGACGTCGACCTCAATGGCCTTCAGTTTGGCGATGACCCGAAGAACCCCGACGACGAACTCGATGTGACCGGCCCGTGTATTTCCGCGAGCGCAGGAGATCGCATCGTCCTCGCCCGCAACGCGGACATGGCCACCAACGGCGGGCTCGGAATGGTCGTCGAAGGCAGCTTCAGCCTCACCAATGGAGCGAGCTCGATCTTCGTCGGCGTCGCGGGTACTGCAATCGATACGGTCAACTACAGCGGCAGCAGCGATGGCGCCTCGACCAGCGTCGCCCCGGGCTCGGAGACCGCCAGCGACAACGACGACGAGGCCAATCACTGCCCCTCTGGAACGCCCTACGGCGATGGAGACCTCGGTACGCCCGGCGCGGAGAACGTCTGCGAATGATGCGATGGCCTATCGCCGCTTGCGCGTTGCTCGGACTGGCTACCGGTGTCGGCGTCGCCTGCGACGGTGCTGACGATGCATTCGTCTGCGGCCCCACCGAGGCGGTCGTGACACGCGTGATCGACGGAGACACCGTCGAACTCGATTCGGGTGAGCGCGTTCGCTATCTGCTGATCGACACCCCCGAGAGCACCGGCGGCAAGGACGACTGCTTCGGACAGGAAGCCACCGAACTCAATCGCATGCTCGTCGAGGGGCAAACCGTGACCCTGCGCTACGATGTCGAATGCACCGATAGCTTCGACCGCCTGCTCGCGTACGTCGAAGTGAACGGACGCGAGATCAACAGCTTGCTCGTCGAGAGAGGAGCAGCCTGCGTCCTGGTGGTTCCACCCAACGGCGAAGGCCGGCGCGACGAATACGAGGACCTCGAGCGCGAGGCCAGAGCCAACCTAGTCGGCGTCTGGGGAGCCTGCGAGGACGTAACCTGTGACTGATCGCTCGCTGCCAACGCGTGCTCTCCGGCTCGGGGCCTCCGCGCTCGTCGGCGCGACGCTACTCGCGCCGTCCACCGCGGCCGCCAACGAGTACGAGATCTTCATCGCGGTCGAGGAAGAGGAAGACCTCTACGACCTTCAAGTTACGGGCGAGATCGGAGACGGCACATTCGAGGTTCTGGTCGACCTCATCCGCCGCGGTATCGACCTCAACGTTGCGACGCGCGAGCAGCTCTACGTGCTGCCCAACCTGACGTACGAAGACGTCGACGCCATCTTGGCATACCGAGAAGAAGCCGGCCGCATCGGGGACCCCGCGGCGCTCGTCATCGCCGGTGCCCTATCCCGTCGCAAGCTGGAGGCGATCGCGTCGTTCCTCATCGTGCCCAAGCCGGAGGGTAGCGCGGCCGCCGTCCGAGGCCAGGTTCGGTACCAGACGATCTGGACGTCAGAAGACGACCGCGCTCCCCCGATGGCGCTGCAGGCTCGCGTCTCCACCCTACGGCACCTGACCGTGGGCGCGACCGCGGTGCTCGACCGCAACCGTCTGGACCAGGTCACGTGGGACCCCAACCGCGACGCGCTCAGCTCGACCGGGCCGCGCACCGTAGCCCGCGTGCCCAAGTTCTTCGCGCAGTGGGACACGCCGCAGTGGGGCGTCATCGCCGGTACGTACACGATCGGCTTCGGCCAGCGCCTCGTCTTCGACACCACGGGACGCTACACGCCCAACGGCTTTCGACTCGACGACACGATCTTTCGAAGCACGTACCTCACCACGGGCTGCCGCGAAGGGACCGGCGAACTCGCCAACACCCCCTGCGACGACGCTGAAGACCGAGTCTACGTCACCCCGGACTTCTACGCGCGCGAACGACAGCGCGGCGTCGCGCTCGGTGCCAAACACATCAAAATGCCCGAGGGGTGGCTACAGACCTACGGCTTCTTCAGCCATCAGACGCGCCCGATCTACCAGTACGGCATCTACAACCGCAGCATTTGCGACGACCCGCGTCTAAACACCGAGCTGTTTCCCGAGTGCAGCGCGCCCGACGTCTACGTCCAAAACCCCGACCTGCTTGCCCCTTCGGCATCGTTCCGCTTCGCGACGCTGCCGAACATGTACAACGAGATTCAAGGCGGCGGAAACCTCAGCTACTTCTTCAATCGTCGAACGCACGTCGGCGCGACCGCATATGCAAGCAGCGTCAGCTGGCTCGTCGACGGCGCCGATCTCGACTTTCAGGAGTGGCAGCGCACCCCCTACGGCGGACCCTTCGGGGCTGCAGGCGCCGACGCGAGCTGGGGCCGTAAGTGGGCCGACGTGTTCGCCGAGGTCGCGTACTCGTTCGATTCGATCGATCAGGGAGGCGGCGGAGGTCCAGCTGCAATCGTTCGTCATACGGCAACATTCGATACGCATGAGATCGAAGCCAGCTTTCGCTACTACGACCAGCAGTACCAGAACCCGTACGCTCGCTCGATCGCCAGCGCGGACCAAACCAACGGTCTGCGCGCAACCGACGAGACCGGCGGCAGGCTGCGTTACACCGGACGCTTCGCCGAACGCGTCGAGCTTCGCAGCTTCTTCGACGTATGGCGCGAGCTTTCGACTGGGCGCACGAAACTCCGGACGTACGCACGCAGTGAAGTCCAAGCCCTCGACTGGCTTCGGCCCGGACTCTGGGCCGAGTACGAGACTCGAGACATCACCGGGAACGGTCGCGCACGGTGTTTTCAGAACTTCGGCGGCGAAGAGGAACTCGCCGAAGCGCAGACCCAGCAAAGCAACGAGCTGACGCCTGCCAGTGGCACGCTCTCATTCGACGACTACATCTTCGGCATCGATACCGGCGGATGCTCGGGCACCCGATTCCAGGTCACGCCGCGCGTGCGCGTCGACCCGCACAAGCGTGTGAGCGCCAGTGCACAGTTCCAATACGCGTGGCTCGACGACCAGCGCTACGACGGGCGCTTTCGCAACGACGCCCGCGTCGTGGGCATCGTGCGGGCAAACCCCGTCAACCCGCTGCGACTGACGTTTCGCATCGCATGGGACAAGGACGACCTTTCCGACGATACGTATCTCAACGAAACGCTGTGGGGATACGTTCGCGTCCAGTACAAGCTCGCGAACTGGTTCCAGCCAAGTGTGCGCTACGATCTGCGGGCCTGGCTCGACGACCGACCGAGTACCGGAGTGCGCCGGCCGAATCCCGAGCACTGGGTGCTCTTCCAGCTCACCTCACGGTTTTAGCGGGGCCGCTTCGCGGGTCACGTTCCGTTCGACCTGCGCACCCACGACCACCCGAACCCGCGCGGCCTCGGCCGGCGCGACGTAGACCGGCCCAAACGAACTGTCGATCAGTTCGCCGTCCGCATCGTACGCGGACCAGCGCCGCAGCGGCTCGCCCTCGTCGAAGCCCTCGGCGGGCGCCGTGTAGGGAAAGAGTGTA
>CAYSPB010000465.1:0-6197 GCA_964432695.1 uncultured Nannocystaceae bacterium | reverse complement strand
CGACTGCGCGCGGTGATCGACCGAGGCTTGCAGCCCGACCCAACGCGCCGCTATCCGAACCTGCACGCGCTGCTGCGGGACCTCGCGCCGCCGAAGCGGGGGTGGGTGCTGCCCGTGGCGCTCACCGCCGCCGTGCTCGGGGCAGGCGTTGCCGCGGGCGCGACGTGGGTGGCGACGCGGCCCGACGAAACGCAGCCGCCGCCCGTGGTCGTGGCCCCCCCGGTAGCACCCGACGCGGACCCGGTCGAGCCCAGACCGCCCACGCGCGTGGGCTTGTGTGGTGCATCGCTCGACGCGACCTGGAGCCCGGGCCGTCGTGCAACCGTCGCGACGGCGCTCGAACGACCGCTTCTGCAAAAGGACTCGTCGGTTCGTGCAACCGCGGCCCTCGACGCCTGGCAGGAGGACTTCACGGCCGAGCGCGACGCGGCGTGCAGCGACCCCGCCAAAGAGAACCGCGTGCCGTGCTTGTCGCGGCAGTGGGCTCGGTTCGACGCGCTTGCGACCGCACTGGGTGATGCCGACAGCATCGCAGCGAACTACGCCGAGACCGCGGTCACGGCGTTGGAGCCGGCCCGCGCCTGTCGGTCGCCAGCCCGCCTTGCCCTTGAACCCGCCGCCGCATCCGACGCCCGGGCGAAGGCTCGACGCAGCCTCAAGCGCGCAGCGATCGATGACGCGTGGGCGCGCGGCGTTCTGCACCGGGTGGATGCCGAAGACGCGGCCCGTCGCGCCGCGGCTGACGTGGCCGACAGCGAGGACTTCGTGGTGATGGCGGAGGCGTCCCGGGTGCTCGGCGACGTGCTGCGCATGCGGGGTAAACCAGGCGAAGCCGAGGCCGCGTACCAAGATGCGCTCGAACTCGCGACTGCGGCCGAACATCCTCGCGAGGTGACGGCGGCGTCCGTGGGGTTGCTGTACGCCGTTGGGGTGGGGCAGCGACGCTTCGACGTGCTCGAGCCGTGGGAGGCGACCGTACAGGCCACGGCGGACGCGCTCGACGAACCGCGAGCGCGCGCGATGCTGCTAGAGGTTCGGGCCGCACTCGACGTCGCCCGCACGGAGTATGGAGATGCGCGCCGCCACCTCGAGGCCTTACGCGAGGCTCGGGAGGACGATCTCGGCAAGACTCACGTCGCGTTGCTGCCCGTGCGCGTCGCGTTGGCGGAGCTCGAGCTGCGCGCCGACAACCCCGACGAGGCGCGTACGCACGCCGAAGAGGCGCATCGGCTTGCCACGGAGACGCTGGTGGACAAGGACTATCGGCACGCGCGGGTGCGCGGCGTGTTGGGGCGGGCCCTGTTGGCTGCGGGGCGGCCCGCCGACGCGCTGCCGCACCTGCAGGCCAGCGATGCGCTGCGCATCTTTCCGCGCCCGGCGGCCGAAGAGCGGGATGCAATCGTGGTGGGCACCGCGTACGCCCGAGCGCTAGCGGCCCTGGGCCGGCACGACGAGGTCGGTGCGGCATTCGATGACGCGTGGCAAGTATGGCCGAACCGTGCAGAGAATGCGGTGGTGCGGCACGCTCAAGGCGAGTGGCTGATGGCGCGCGGGGAGGTCGAGGCGGCCTTGGCTGCGCACGAGGCCGGCCTCGCCGCATCCGTGGCATGGGTGGGCAATGAAACGGGCGCGTGGCTGACCGAAAGTCTGATCGCCTCCGCGCGCGCGCAGCTCCGGGCGGGCCGGCTCGAGGACGCGCAGGCGACGGGCACGACGGTGGCGAAGATCGTGGAGGCCACGCCCTACGGCGCGCTTTGGGGCCCCGTGTACGCGGTGCGCGGGGAGATCGCACGGGCGCGTGGGGACCTCGAAATGGCGATGACGCTGCTCGACGATGCCTACGTGCCGCTCGTCGGGGCCTACGGCGTCGGGCACCGGCAGATCGATCGCAACGTCCTCGACCGGGCCGACGTTGCCTGGGCGCTCGCGAAGACCGACTACGCAAAGCGGCTGTACGGCAACGTCGCCGTCAATCTCGAAGCCCGACTGGGGCCCGAGCATCCTGATGTCGTTCGCGCCCGCACCCGCGCTGCGAAGTGAACGGTCAGGGCCGCGCCGCAACGAAGCCGTCTCGCCGGTGCTCGATGAAGGCCCGCACCCGGGTGGCAACACGTCGACCCGGAGGGGTGATGGCGCGAATCGGGGCGGGCGGCGCGGTGTACTCCTGCAGAACGGGAATGAGCCGCCCGCTGCGGATGTCCGCGTCGACGAGCCAGGTCGCCAGCAGACAAAGCCCCAACCCGCTGCGGGCGAGCGCGAGCGCGGCTTCGGAGTTGTTGGTGCTCACCCGGCCCCGCACGGGCACGCGCTGCGTGCGTCCACCTCGCATGAAGCTCCAGGTGTCGCCGAGCGCGCCCGAGTGCGTCAAGCAAGCGTGCTCGCGTAGGGCCTTGGGCGAAGACGGCGACCCGTGCTGCTTGAGGTAGCCGGGGGAAGCGACGAGCACGCGCTCGGTACTTGCCAACGCGTGCGCCTGCAGTGTGGAGTCGACGGCTCGTCCCACCCGAATCGCCACGTCGAGCCCTTCTTCGACCAGGCTGACGTACTGGTCCGCGAACGTGAGGTCGAGCTCGAGTTCTTTGTGCCGCCGAACGAAGCGCGTCACCTGCGGCACGACGTACAGCCGGCCGAACACCTCCGGTACGCTGACGCGAAGCCGCCCACGCAACACGTCGTCGCCCGGGGTCAGCACATCGAGCGCGTCGTCGTAGGCCGCGATGACGGTCAGCGCCTTGTCATGGAACCGTCGACCGGCCTCCGTGATGTGGACGGCCCGCGTCGTCCGGTCGACCAGCTGCACGCCGAGTTCGTCTTCGAGTCCGCGCAGCCACTTGCTCACCGTGGACTGCTTGACCCGCAGCTCGTCGGCAACGGCGGTGAAGCTGCCTCGCTCGACGAGCCGAGTGAACGCTCGCAGCACGCTGATGCGATCCACCACCCGATGATACGCAACCCATTCCGTTTTGGAATGAAACTTACCGCCCGATGGCCCTTGTCGCGGCGGGGCAGGGCAGTCAGGGTGAGGACGCGATGAGCACGAAGACGATTGCAGTGTTGGGATTGGGCGCGATGGGCTCGCGCATGGCGGCGCGCCTGGTAGAGGCGGGACATACGGTTCGTGTTTGGAACCGAACCGCAGCGCGTACCGAACCTCTGGTTGTCGCGGGGGCGACCGCAGCCCCGACCCCCCGGGCAGCGGCGGACGGGGCCGACGTCGTCCTGTCGATGGTGCGGGACGACGTCGCCAGCGAGCGGGTTTGGCTGCATCCCGAGACCGGCGCATCCGCGGTGCTGGGTCCGGGCGCGCTCGCGATCGAGTGCAGCACGCTGAGCCCGGGCTGGATTGCGCGCCTGGGCAACGCACTGCCCCAAGCTCGGTTCCTCGACGCCCCAGTCGTCGGGACACGTCCACAGGCCGAGGGCGGCACCCTCGTGTTTTTGGTCGGTGGCCCCGACGCCGCGGTATCGACCCTTGGTCCGGTCTTCGACGTGCTCGGCGGCGCCGTGCATCACCTGGGTCCGCTGGGGCGCGGCACGGCCATGAAGCTGGCGGTCAACGCCCTGTTCGGCATTCAGGTCGCGGCGCTGGCGGAGCTGCTGGGGACGCTGGGTCGCGGCGGGATCAAGGCGGCCGCGGCGATGGACGTGCTGGGTTCGCTCGCGGTTTGCAGTCCGGCCGCGAAGGGGACCGGCGGCCTGATGGTCGCCAAGCGCTACGACCCCCTCTTTCCCGTCGATTTGATCGAAAAGGACTTCGGGTACGCGGTCGAAGCGTCCGAAGCCGCCGGCCTGCGCGCTCCGGTAGCGGCTGCGGCGCGGGGTGTCTTTGCGCAGGCGAAGGATGCTGGACTGGGTGCGGAGAACCTGGTCGCGGTCGCCAAGCTGTACGATTGAAACGCCCGCGTCACGGCGCCGGGGCAGCGTGTGTTGTCGTGGCCAATCCTCTGGCCACGCAAACCCAACACCGGCTACGGCTGCAGCCATCCCCCCGAGTGGCCAGGTCCTGAAACCCTTGAAGAATTCCGTCCGTGGCGTGGCACGCCGCTTGCGAAGGGCGGGGCGCGTCCACGGACGCCGCGGGAGACCTCATGACCATTTTCAGCCTGCTCATCCAACTCGCGTTGCTCACCGTCGTGCTCGCCGGCGCGGCGTCGTTGTTCCAAGAGCTCGGGATTCGCTGGGACCGGCGCTGGCTCAAGCGCCGCTTCGTACCCCGGGCCGTGCGTCGTCGCGGCTGACCGGCCTGGACATTAGCGGGGCGGCCAGGACCACGGCGGGCGTTCGAGCGGCTGCTGCCCGAGCACTTCGGTCTGACCCAGGTCCTTCGTGAGTTCGATCCGGGCGACGTCCGGGCCCTCGCCGAGCGCCTCGACCAGGTCGGGGTCATGGCTCACCACCCAGACTTGGGTCCGCCGCGCCGCGCGGTGAATCAGTCGCGCGAGTGCCGGGATGAGCGAGGGGTGCAGGCTCGTCTCGGGCTCGTTGAGCACCATCAGCTCGGGCGGGCGAGGCGTGAGCAGGGCCGCAATCCAGAGCAGGTAGCGCAGCGTGCCGTCGGAGAGTTCCTCTGCACCGAGCGGACGCAGCAGACCGGACTGCTCGAACCGGACGCCGAAGCGGCCGTCGTCGGCCCGCACCCAGACCCGCGCGCCGTCGAACGCGTCATCCACCGCGCTCGCGAGGGCGTTGGGGTCTCCGATTTCCTCGATGGTGGCCAGGGCTGCAGCCAGGTCGGCGCCGTCGTGGGCGAGTACGGGGGTGCGCGTGCCCAGCTGGGTCTGCCGCGCGGGCGCGTCGGCGTCGGTTCGGAAGTGGTCGTAGAACCGCCAGCCGCGGATTCGCTCGCGCAGGACCAGTAGCTCGGGGGACACGCTGGGATCGCCCATCTCGCGCAGTACGCTGTCGAAGGTCTCGAGCGCCGTGCTGACCTCCTGCCACGCGCGCCCGTTCCGGACCCGAACGACCGGGCCCCGACGGTCGACGAGCAGCGACGCGGGCCGAAAGACCGGTCCCGCCCAGACGCATTCCCGCTTGATGACCGGGTCGCGCCCGAAAGGAGACTGTCCGCCCTCCTTGGGCAGGCCCAGGTCGATGGCGTAGCCGAAGTCCTCCGCGGTGAAGCCGAGCTTGAGCGCGATGCTGCCTTTTCGGACTGCACCCTGGACGGGAACCTCGCGCTTGCGCATTCGGGCGGAGATGGTCTCGGGTCCGGCCCACAGCGTCGAGGACAAGCCGCCTTCACGCGCTAAGGAGGCGACGACGGAGCCCTGGGCCGTCTCGGCGAGCAGGCGCAGCGCTTTGTACAGGTTGGACTTGCCGCTGCCGTTGTGTCCCGTGATGACGTTGAGCGGCCGAAGCTCGACGATCATCTCCCGCAGGCTGCGGTAGTTGGCGACGGCGAGCGACTGCAGCACGGTGCCCGACTCACTGGGGCAGCAGGGACGAAATGGTCTGCCGGCTGCGCGCCTCCTCGGCCGCGACGTCGAGGTCGTCGAACCAGCCGAAGAACACCTCGAGCTGGTCCTTTTGCTCGGGCGTGAGGTAGTCGAAGTTCGTTCCGCGGTCGTTCACCTCCCAGAACTCGCGGGTATCGAGGCTGCGCAGCTCCTGCCAAATGCTGTGCATGCGGGCGGGGGGCTCCTCGGCCATATCCACCTGAATCTCGCGCGCGTACTCGGGCTCTTCGCGGAGCAGGTACGTCGTGGCCAGTTTGACCTGGGCTCGTCGAACGCCGCGAAGCGTCTTCTCCTGCTCCTTGGTCTCGGCGTGCTCGTCGACGGCCAAGAACACCTGCAAGAACTCGCGGTGCTCCCGAATGCCCAAGTCGAGGGCTTGTTCGCACAGCGTGCCGATGTCGTGGGCGATGACCTCGGAGATGAACGACATGCCGCGGCTGTAGCTGACCGAGCTGTAGTAGCGCATGAACCGAGCGATCTGCAGCGCGCGGTGCTGCAGCTTGCGGCGCAGCTCGGGGCTGGCGTTCGGATCACCGGCGAGCACCGACTCCCCGAGCTGACGGTACTGGTGCAGGATGTTGTACGCGGTGCGGATGTCTTTTGCGTTGATCGTCGCGCGCAGGTACGTGTTGAAGAACTTGACCGAGAGGTCCAGCGCCCACATGTCCCCGCGCTGCGCGGCCGCTTCGCCGAGGCGGCGGGTGTCGATCGCGATGAGGTAGCAGGTGTCCTTGATCTGCC
>CAYSPB010000464.1:0-6224 GCA_964432695.1 uncultured Nannocystaceae bacterium | reverse complement strand
CGACCTCAACGACCCGTGCTGAGCCGACGCGGTACGATGCCGCAATGAAGCTTGGATTGACGGTGGGTGCGGCCGTGCTGGCGGCGCTCACGATCGCGGCATGCGTGAACGAGGAGGACGAGTTCAACGCCGAGGCCGCCGAACGCATTTGTGCCTACAACGGGAACGACCCCGAACGCCCCTTCCTCGACCGCACTCGCGAGATCGAGACCGACCCCGATCCGTTCAACCCGCAGCAGCCGCTCGACGGCATCGGGGAGCCCGGAGCGTTCGCACCCTATGGAGGGCCGGACTGCGAAGGCGATGTCGAACGCAACCTCAATGCCTGCAACGCTCGCTGCACCTTCAACGCCCGCAAGGCACGTCGTTGCCTTCGGGTGTTGAACCGGAGCCTGCGCCGTGGCGAATACCCTGAGCGGACGTTTGCAGTCTGCGAACGCGTTTATCGCTGTCCGGACGACGTGCTCGAGCCCGAGTGCCGCATCACGACCAGCAACGGCTGTACGACCGATCCTGGCTCAGCACCCACAGCCCTCATGGTCCTCGCCCTGATCGGTCTGTTCCGCCGGCGCCGCGACTGAGCAGGTATGCTCGGGCGAATGGGACGAAGGTGGAAGGCTGTCGCAATGACCGTCGGGCTCGCAGCGATGAGCGGCTGCATCAATGAGCCGGACGAGTTCAACGAAAAGGCAGCCGAGCTCATCTGCGACTACAACGCATCCGACCCGCCCCAGCCCTTTCTCGACCGCACGCGCCCGCTCGAAGGCCTCGATGACGACGATCCGGATAGCTTCGTCCCCTACGGCGAAGGCGGCGGAGGCTCCTGCGAGAATCAGGTCCGGACCAATCTCGACGCCTGCGCGGCGGAGTGCACCATCGATCCGAGGCTGGCGCGTCGCTGCGTTCGAAAGCTCCGCCGAGCCGTCCGGCGCGGCCAGTATAGCGAGAGTGCAGCCACCGTTTGCGAGCGCGTCTATGAGTGCGGCAGCGTAGAGGGCGTATCGAACGTCCGTGACCAGTGCCTGATCACAACTTCACCGGGCTGTTCCACCGGTGGCGGCGCGCCGTCCGGGCTCGCGTTGCTGTTGTTGGGGTTGTTCGTCCGACGCCGCCGAGGCTGACCCGCATGCGAAGGGGCCTGTCCGTTTTGCTCGCCCTCGCGGGCGCAGCCTGTGGCGAACCGAGCGAAGGAATGCCGTCGGGGGCGCTGCGTCTGCCGGATGCTCAGCGCTGCGACCCGGTGCGCGAATGGAACCCCGAACTCGTCGCCCTCGAACAGACCATGCTCGAGCAACTCAACGAAGCACGAGCGCAGGGCCGCGGCTGCGGTCCTCGCGGCTCGTTCGCCGAGGCCCCTGCCTTGCGGCTCGACGGTGCGCTCACCTGTGCCGCCCGGCTGCACGCGTTCGACATGGCGCAGCGGGAGTTCTTCGACCACATCGACCCCGACGACGTGACCGCGTGGGACCGCATTCGTGCGGTCGACTACGACTTCGCGACTGCCGATGAAGTGATCGCGAGCGCCGACCTGGCTCCCGAGGACATACTCAGCGACATCTGGCTGCCGCGCGAGGGCAGCTGCGCGGCACTCTCGGCCTCGAGCTACGTCGATGTGGGTATCGGTGTCGCCCTGCCCTTCACCGAACCGGTCCCCGACAACGACGGCCTCGATGGGCGATTGTGGACCCTCATCGTCGCCAAGCCCATCCAGTGAGGGTCGTGACGGTTTCGACGAGCACGCCGTCAGATGCGTCATCCCCCTCACGTTCCGCGCATCGAGCCGATCCGTGAAACCGCTCTGAGCGCCGGAATTCGGGCCCGAACGACGTGTTTGCAGTATCCAGCGCGTCGGCTGAGTCCCATACTGCGTGCATGGTGGGTCAACCTTGGATCGCTCGGACTGCTTCTGTCGCACTCGGCGGCGTGATGCTGCTTGTCGCCCCTGGGTGTTACGAGGGACCCGAGGATTCGGAGAACGTCGCGTGGAACGGCGACAGCGATGAGGGTTCGGCTGACGAAGACGCCGACCTGCCCGGCGACGACGGGGACGGGGACGGGGACGGGGGCAACGGCGGTGGCGACGACGGGCCCTCGGATGACGGCGGCGACGACTCCGACTCCGGTGCCGACCCCTCCGGAGGTGACGACGGCGGAGACCCCTCTGGTGGCGGCGACCCCTCGGGCGGCGATGACCCCAGCGGAGGCGATGGAGGCGACGACCCTGGAAGCGATGACGGTGGCGCCGGAGACGATGGTGGCGACGCGCCCCCGCCCAGCGACGAGGTGCCCGACAACCCATACTGCTCGGACGTCGCGGCCTGGGATCCTGCCCACCTGCAGCTTGAGAACGAGATCCTCGAGGTCGTGAACCAGGTCCGTGCCCAAGGGGCCAACTGCGGCAGCGCCGGCAGCTTCGACCCCGCCGGTCCGATGACGATGAACCCTGCGCTGCGCTGCGCTGCGCGCGTGCACAGCCTGGACATGGTCGAGCGCAACTTCTTCGACCACACCAACCCCAGCGGTGAATCCCCCTTCGACCGCATGGGCTTTGCCGGATACAGCTACAGCACCGCGGGAGAGAACATCGCCGCGGGCAACAGCACCGCCGCCGCCACGATGGATCAATGGATGAACAGCGACGGGCACTGCGGCAACATCATGAACCCGAACTTCACGGAGATCGGGGTCGGCTACTATCCCGGTGGCCAGTACGGGCACATGTGGACGCAGGTCTTCGGTCGTCCGTAACGGACGCTCACCGGCCGCTTATCCACCCCATCCTGCATTGCCACGCGCCGGCCTGCACGCGGCCGGCCTTGGCCTGCCCGCGCCTGGGCTGCTAGCGTCCCGCTCGTGCTCGCGCATCGCGTTGCTCCCCTTGCGCTCGGTCTCTTCACCTGCGGCTTCGGCTGCGTGATCGACGAGCTCCGCGAGGACGACGTAGGGGACGCGCCGGCCTGCGACGCCGCCTCGCGGTGGCCCCACGATTGGGCCGACCGCGAGGACGCCTTGGTGGAAGCGATCAACGACGCCCGCGCCGCCGGTGGCATGTGCGGGGACCGGTCGCTCAACCCCGCGCCGGACCTCGCGCCCGCGCCCGAGCTTCGCTGCGCCGCACGTCGCCACGCGGTCGACCAAGCTTACGCAGGCACCCTCGACCACCAGGGAACCGACGACAGCACGACCCTCTCGCGCGTCGACCTCGCCCAGTATCCGGGCGTGCCTTCCTTCGAGCTGCTCGCAGGCGACTTCCTCGACCCCGATGCGGTCGTCCAAGCCTGGCTGGGATCTCCCGACGAATGCCGGGGCTTGCTCGATGGAAGCGCCGAAGAGTTGGGGGTGGGTTTTGCCCGAAGTCAAGACGGGAGCACCACCGCGTGGGTCCTTCTCGTCGGGGAACTCCGGGACTGAACCCGGCCCGGACGCGATTCGGGCCGCGCGGCTGCACGGCTACCCAGCGCGGAACGATTCGTGGCCTTTCCGGGCGCCGACGCAGTCGATACAACCGTGACCGCCGGACCCGGCGCGCATGGACACGCAGAGCAAGCTTCGACGACTCGCGCAGCTGCACGGACTGCAGCTGAGCTACACCGACATCGCCGGAACCACGCAGCTCGCCCGACCCGAGCCGCTCGCCAAGGCCCTTGCGGCGCTGGGCGTGGCTGTGGAGTCGGACGCCGCCCTCGACGCGGCGCTCGAGCAAGGACACCGGCGCGCACATGCCGAGCCGGTCCCGCCCGTTGCAGTCGCCTGGGACGGACAGGGCGTGCTCGCGGTCAACGTGCCCGCCGATGCCACGGGCCGCTATCGGCTGCGAGCCTCAAACCCCGAGCATGCCGCGGACGCGGACGGCCGACTCGAAGATGCTCCCGTCGTGGACGGTGCCGAGGTCGACGGACGCGGATTCGTCACCCGGCACCTGCCGCTGCCCGGCCCGCTGCCGCCGGGGTACTTCTCCCTCGACGTTTCGCTTCCGGGCGTGACCGCCGCGCCTTCACTGTTGATCTCCTCGCCGCGCCGCGTCTTCACGCCGGCCGACGAGCGCCGCAGCTGGGGCCTATTCGTCCCGCTGTACACCCTACGGAGCAGCCGCGACCACGGCGTGGGGGACTTCACCGACCTGCGCACGTTGATCGAATGGGTCGGCAGCGAAGGCGGCTCGATGGTGGGGACTTTGCCGCTGCTCGCGACCTTCCTCGACGAACCCTGCGAACCCAGCCCCTACGCGCCGGTCAGTCGCCTTGCCTGGAACGAGCTGCACCTCGACGTGGAGTCGCTGCCCGAATACGCGGCGACCAAGACCGCCCGCGCCGCGTTCACCGACGCGGATGCGAAGCGAGCCCGCGCCACCCTGCGCGATGCAACGCGGGTGGACCACAAGGCCGCCATGGCGCTCAAGCGCCGGGCGCTGCAGCCGATGGCCGAAGCGGCGTTTGCCGGCGGGGCCCGGACGGCCGCGTTGGAGGCTTTCTTGGCGGCGCGCCCCGAGATCGACATGTACGCGAAGTTCCGGGCGATCGGCGCTACCCGGGGCGAGTCGTGGCACCTGTGGCCGCAGGCGCTTCACCGCGGTCACGCGCCGCCGTCGGCCTACGATGCATCGCACTACCGCTATCACGCGTACGTGCAGTGGGCCGCACACGAGCAGCTCAGCGCGCTCTCGAGCAGCGCGCGCGCACAGGGCTCGGGCCTGTACCTCGACCTGCCCGTTGGCGTCCACGGCGATGGATTCGACACCTGGATGCACCCCGACGCGTTCATCGGGGGGCTGTCGACCGGCGCACCGCCGGATGCCTTGTTTGCAGGTGGGCAAAACTGGGCCTTCCCGCCGCCGCATCCGCAGCGACAGCGCGAGGACCACTACCGCTACCTCATCGCGGTGATTCAAAACCACCTGCGGTACGCCGGCGTGCTTCGCATCGACCACGTGATGGGGCTGCACCGCCTCTTCGTCATCCCCGCGCACGCGCCGGCGTCGGACGGCATGTACCTGCGCTACCCCGCACAGGAGCTGTATGCCCTGCTCTCGCTCGAGTCCCATCGCAACCAGACGGTGCTCATCGGCGAGAACCTCGGCACCGTACCCGACGAGGTTCAGCACTCGATGCAGACCCACGGCGTCGCCGGCATGCACGTGGTGCAGTACCAAGCCCGCCGCGACCCCAACGCCGCGCTGCCGCCAGCGTTGCCCGGAGACATCGCGTCGCTGAACACCCACGACATGCCGCCGTTCTCGGCGTACTGGACCGGCGCCGACCTGCACACGCAGCGGGAGCTAGGCTTCATCGACGAGGACCAGCGCCGGCACATGCATGGCGAACGCGCCCATCAGGCCCACTGCCTGAGCACGTTCTTGGGCCGCAAGGAGCCACTCCCCGACCCGGTCGAGGCACCCGCAGCGATGCGCGCCCTGCTGCGCCACCTCGGCCGTAGCGAATCTCGCCTGGTCCTGGTCGGCCTCGAAGACCTGTGGGGCGAAACCCACGCCCAGAACGTGCCCGGCACGTACCGCGAGCACGCAAACTGGCAGAACCGAGCCCAGATGTCGCTGGAGACGTGGACGGCCGACGAAGCCGTGGTCGGACCGCTTCGCGCGCTGACGCACGCCCGCAACGAGGCCGCACAGCGCGGTGAAGTGCGGCACGACGTCACCCGCTTGACCGACGACGACCTGTACCTGTTCAACGAGGGCACGCACGCCCGCATCGAGGAAAAACTCGGCGCGCACCCCATGGAGCACGAAGGCATGCACGGGACCTACTTCGCGGTCTGGGCTCCCTCGGCGACCTACGTCTCGGTCATCGGAGACTTCAACGTGTGGGACCGCGGCAGCGCGCCCCTGCGACCGCGCGGCAGCTCGGGCATCTGGGAAGGGTTCGTCATCGGCGTCGGCCCGGGCGACCTCTACAAGCTGCATGTCGCCTCCGACGCAGGGGGCAGCGACCGCGCCGATCCGTTTGCCCGCGCCGCCGAGGCTCCACCGCGCACGGCGTCGGTCGTCGCCCACGGCCATCACGATTGGCGGGACGGCGACTGGATGGAGTCCCGCGCTGCCGGCGGTGGCCTCGACCAGCCCATGTCGGTGTACGAGGTGCACCTGGGCTCGTGGCGTCGCGTCCCCGAAGATGGCAACCGCATGCTGACGTACCGCGAACTCGCGCCACAGCTGGTCGAGTACGTCACGGCGATGGGCTTCACACACGTTGAGCTGATGCCGATCATGG
>CAYSPB010000463.1:0-6228 GCA_964432695.1 uncultured Nannocystaceae bacterium | reverse complement strand
TTCGCACCGTTCGAGGTGTGGGCTACGTCTTCGCCCGAGACGACTCGACATGAGGCGCCGCCGCAACCCGCTGCTGGGCTACTTCCGTCGACGCCTGCGAAGGCGGCTGTTCGCTTGGTTTGGCGTCGCCATCGTCATCGCAGGCATGCTGACCGGCGGACTCGCGTGGCTTGGCTGGCACAAAGCTCCGATCAACGAGGCCGCGCTCGAGCAGTTCGCGACCCACCGCTTCGAGGCGGTGTGGGACGACGACGCGCAGCGGGCTGCGCTCGCGCAAACGCTGGCCAGCGACCTTGCGGTAGGCGTGCGCACCTTCGATGCGATGGGCAGCGAACTCGAGGCCTATGGTCCAGCCTGCGACCACCCGTACCACCTAGACCTCCGCGCGCGTGGTCGCGTGGAGCTTTGCGGCGGCGAAGCCTGGGACGTCGACGGCTTCTCGTGGGTGCCCCTCATCGTGGGCGGCCTCGCCCTGTGGTTTGCGTCCGGCGTGATCGCGTTTCGCCTCACGCGACCGCTCGCACAGCTCGTACGCGTCACCAAGGCCATCGGAGAGGGAGACCTCGACGCGCGCATGAAGGGTCGCGTGCGCGGACTGGAGCTTCGCGCGATCGCGGGCGCGGTCAACGACATGGCGGATCGCATTCAGGCCATGCTGGCAGCCGAGCGGGCTCTGCTGGCCTCCGTCAGCCACGAGATCCGAACGCCCTTGGGACACCTGCGCGTGCTGTTGGACACCGCCCGAGCCGGCGATGCGGACCCGCAACTGCTCGACGAGCTCGACAAGGAAGTCGAGGCGATCGATCTGCTCGTGGGCCAGCTGCTCGCCGGCGCGCGGCTGGAGTCGGACCGCGTCGAGCTGCAGACCCTCGATGCCGTCGAACTCACCGTTCGCGCACTCGAGCGTGCGGACGTCGACCCAACCGTGCTCGAGGCCGACGCCGAGTCGATCCCCGTTGAGGCCGACGCGACCCTGTTACTTCAAGCCCTCGCCAACGTTCTGCGCAACGCCGATGAACACGGAGGCGGCGTCACCAACGTGAGAGTCGAGCGAAGCTCCAACCACGTCAGCATGCATGTCGACGATGCAGGCCCCGGCTTTGACGACCTCGAGCGCGCGTTCGAATCCGGGTACCAGGGCGCGGACGGCAAGGGCGCCCTCGGCCTGGGTCTCGCCCTCGTCCGCCGAGTCGCCAAAGCCCACGGTGGCACTGCATTCGCACACAACCGCCTCTCGGGTGCCCGCGTCACCCTACGGCTCCCCAAGCCCGGCACGACACCGTGAGCAGGGAGCCGACCTCATCGTCGTCACACGTGGAGCGTTGCCTCGCCGTCTTCGTCGACCGTGAGCGTGGCGCGAGCGCGAACCGGGGCAATGCTCTCGAAGACCTCCCAGCGGTCGACGTCGTCCTGTAGACCCACCGACACGAAGTACCGTTCGAGCATCGGCGTCGAAGCGTCGTCGACGATGATCGGCTGGCGTCCCGTGCTCACGCGAAGCGTGTTGGCATCGGCGCCGACGCGACCGACCCGAAGCGCAGCGCTGTGCGACACCATGTGAATCCACGCTTCGTGCCCGGTCGTCCCACGAGGGCGAATCGCGACCTCGTACGCAGCGCAGGATCGCTTCGTGAACGGAGCCTGCAATGGGGCATCGGTGGTGATCAGGCCGGACGCACCCGCCACCGCCCCGGACCCGGGGAGCGCTGGTACCCACGGCGAGGGATTGGGCAGCGCGGGCGGCCCGTCATCGAAGGCAGCCCGCAGGTTCCGACCGAGCACGACCATCGACGGCACGCCGAAGAGCACCAGGACCATCAGCGCGAGCACGGGCGCAACCTGGTAGCCCTTGCCGCCGGACGTCGCGAGGAAATAGAGGAACGCTCCTCCAACGCCCATCACCCCGGCGACCATCACAACTGCGCCGATCTTCGAGCCGAGACTGGTCCGCGCATCGCGTTCGAAATCCGCGCATCCGGGCATGGCGATCGCTTGCGAAAACAGGCTGCTCTGTGCGGCCAACAGCGGCCACGCCCCGCAGAGAAAGCAGCCCACGCCCTCCTCGGATGACTGTTGCACCGAGCCGCATGCCGTACACACCACCACCCCCTGCCGCTCGCGCGCGCCGTCGTCGAGTTTGGCCGCCGCCCGACGAGCCGCCCGACGGGCCTCCCCGCGCGCCTTCATTCTCTCCTGCCACCGCCGTGCTTTCGTGGCTTCGCGAACGGCTTCGTTGACGGCTCCTGCTCCTCCTGCTCCACTCATCGTGAAACGGCAGTCCCCGGCGGCACGCCGCGCAATTGCGACAATCGTCACGACGACGCGCGCAGGATTTTCGCCGCCGCGAGAAACTCCAGCGCGTCCGAGACTTCACCCACCTACCCGAGGCTCGACCCCAACCGAGTATCGTGGGGCATGCATCGACGCAGCCGCTGGTTGTGGGTTTCGGCCGCTCTTGCGTCGGCCTGCAGCAGCTCCGCGCCCGCGCAAACCGAGACCGCGCCCCCGCCCGTCACCGGACCGGCAACCTCGACCGAACCCCCGGAGGAGGCGGGATGGAGGTGGAGCGCCATGCCGCCCGAGCGCGGCGGCCAGCGCTCCGAGCGATTCGAGTATTCCGACACCCTTCCGACCGACCTTCCGGTCCCGCCACTGACCCACGCGGTCGGAGGCGCGCCCGGGCTCTTTCTCTCGGCCGATGGCGCATTGTTTCAGGCGCAGCGAGGCACCGGCGCGCTCACCCGCATCGAGGGTTTTCCACCGCTCGTCGCGGCCGCGGCCGCCAACGGTGCACGGCTGGGGCTCGATGCGTCGGGCACCCTTTGGGCCCTCGACCCTGGCGCTCGACTGCCGAGGTTGGTGACGGAAAACCTGCGCGGGTTGGCGGGGGCCAACGATGTCGTGCACGCCCTCGATGCCGCAGGCCAGCTCTTGCGGCTCGACCCCAAGACGTTTGCACCCCAGCCGGTTGCGGACGCTCCCAGCTGCGTTCGAAGACTTCGGGCCCAAGACGACGGTATCGCCCTCGACGTCGGAGCGCGGTCTTGGACCTGGATTCGCCCCGCGCGTGCACACACGCCGCAGACGTCGCACCGTCAGCTTCAAGTGGCCGACGACGCCCTTCGACGCCGCGCCTCCCTCACTGCATTGGCCGACGGTCGCGTCGTCAGCATCCACGAGGACTCGCTCGTAGACCCACGAGACGGGCGGGTCATCGCGAGTGCCGGTGAGGGGTGCAGACTGGTCGTCACCGGCGGCCACGCATTCACCGAGTGTGCCTTCGAGGGCAACGACCAGGCCGTTCGCGTCACCGCGCTGACCGACGGCGGTGCCTCCGCGGTGTTCGACCTTACCGGAGACGGCGTTCGCAAGCGTGGGCCAACCTACGGCGCCGGCCCGTGGGTGATCGGACCCGGCAGTGGCGACGGCGTTCTCGTGCTCGGCCCCGACGGCGTCGCCCCGCTCGAGCGCCCGCTGGGCTACTCGGTGAGCGCCGTCCTCGGCTCGTTCTGGGTCTACGACACCACCATCGCCTGGAACGTGGAGTCACTGACGGGCGAGCCCAGCCAGAGAATTCACACCGACATCCCCGCCCACCGCGTCGAGGTCGTCGACGGTGGGTTCTACGACCTCGACCGACGACGGGCGCGAGTCCTGCAGGTGCGCAGACGCAAAGAGGCCCAGCGCTCGGGCGCCCCTGACTCGGATACCGAGGTCCCGGTCCACGTCACCATCGGCTCGCCTCGAGGCGGGCTCCACCAGCGAACGCTGCCCGAAGGCGCCGTGGTCGTCGCCATGGCGACGGTCGAGCGCGGCGTGGCAGCGGGGCATCACGCGGGACTGCTCTGGACGACCATCGATGGCGGCGAAACCTGGCAGCAGCCCGCGCTCCCCATCACCGGAGAACCCAGCGCAGTCCTCATCGATGCGCCGTCGTGCACCAACCGGGCGTGCACGGTAGGTCCTCTGGTCTGGTTCGATGCCGACGCGCTCGCGCCCTCCGACGTGCCCGAGCTTCGCTGGATCGCGCGGGACGCCAGCGACGTCACGCCCACGTGGAGCCTGCCCTGCTCCGGCCGGTCCGCTTCGCCTCGCGGCGCCGCCGCTGGAGTCCCGCAGATCACGTGCACGGACACGAGCACGTGCACAGTGTCTCGACGATGGCTGCAGTCCACCGACGACGCCTCGCTTCTCGAGACCCTGCGAGTGGTCCCTGCGATCCGCGACCGAGACCGCAGGGGCGTCAAGCTCTACGGCATCCGCCCCGGGAGCCCGGCCGCTGCCCTCAACTTCAAGAACGGCGACATGCTCGTCTCCGTCGACGGCATCGCGCTGCGCTCGCAGGAGGAAAACCAGCGCGCCTGGACCCGGGTGCTCGAGCACCAGGGCACCGTCGTCGTGACCTTCGAGCGCAAGGGCAAGACCTTTGAGCTGCGCGTCACCGTGAAGTAGCCAGGTCCGGCAGATGCACGAAGCCCCTGGCTCGCGCCGGCGTGTTCGCGGCGGACCCGAGGGCTGTTCGCTCGACGTCGCGTCGAATCAGGCGCTGGTGGTGGCTTCAGCCTTCGCCTTGGTCTTGTTCTTCCGCCCGTGGCACTTCTTGTAGCGCTTGCCCGAACCGCAGGGGCACGGGTCGTTGGGGCCAACCTTGGGGATGACCTTCTCGGCACTCGCCGCCTTGGCAGCTTTTTCTACCTGCTCCGAAGGCGTCGCACGTGCGACGGCCTCACCCGCAGCGTTGAGCTGCTCCATCGCGCGACGGGCTGCCGCCTGAAGCTTGTCGAGTTCGCCCTTACTGGCCGCTGCGCGCCGCTTGCTGCTGCTCGCGCCACCGGAACGACGGTTGTTCGCGCGGGTCAGCGCCGTCTCGTACTCGGCACCCTCCTCGGCTTCACGCTTCTGCTCGTCGGTGAGCTGCAGAAGGATGACCTTGTCGAGACACGTCTGCTCGATGCCTTCCCACATGTCGCGGAACAGGTTGTAGCCGCGAATCTTGTACTCGTTCTTCGGGTCACGCGTCGCGTAGCCGACCAAGCCGATGCCCGTGCGCAGGTGCTCGATGTTCTTGAGGTGCGCAATCCATTGCGAGTCGATCTCCTTCAGCCAGATATGGCGGATGTGATAGAGATAGACCGTCAGGCGGTAGTCCTTTTCCCGCTGACGCAGGAGCGCCTCGGTCGCGTTCCAGCACAGGTCGACGAGGTCGTCCTGGTTCTCCGGAACGTCGGTGAGGTCGACCTTCGCGTGGAAGCGTTCGAGCATGACCTTCTCGAGCTCTTCCACCTCCCAGTCGTCGGGGTGAACGTCTTCGGGACAAAGCCCGTCGACGGCCTTCTCCACCAGCGCGAACGCGAGGTCGTGCAGGCGCTCGCGCTGCTGAATGAGCGCCGCAGCGGTTTCCCGCACCGCGATGTCGCAAAGCTTGTCGTAGTTCTTGCGGCCTTCGGTCAGATCGACCATCGCGCCGTAGTGGCGGTACAGCACGCGCATGAGGTTCTCGGCCTCGATGCCGTCTTTGGGGAAGGGCTTGCTGCCCCCGTCGGACTCCGCTCCGCCCTCGATGATCTCGGCGACGTGCTCGTCGACCAGGCCGACGACCTTCTCGCGAATGTCCTTCGACAGCGACTCGATGGTGTGGGGACCCGAGGTTTCCGGTGGCGGCGGTAGCTTGTCCTGCTGCTCTTCACGCGCCTTGTCGTCGAGGATCTCCGGACGGTACCGACCTTCGAGAATCTGCTTGCGCAGGGCGTAGATCGCCTTGCGCTGCTCGTTCATGACGTTGTCGTACTCGAAGATGTTCTTCCGCGTGTCGAAGTGCATCGCTTCGACTTTTTCCTGCGCGTTCTCGATGGCGCGGTTCACCAGCGGTGCTTCGATGGGCACGTCTTCCTCCATGCCAAGCCGCTCCATGAGGCCGGTGATCTTGTCCGCGCCGAAGATCCGCATCAGATCATCTTCGAGGCACAGGTAGAACTGCGAGGAGCCCGGATCGCCCTGACGGCCCGCGCGACCGCGGAGCTGGTTGTCGATGCGGCGGCTCTCGTGACGCTCGGTGCCCAGGATGTGCAGGCCCCCGGCCTCGAGCACCTCGGCCCGCTCGGCCTCGCACTGCGCCTCGAAGCGCGCGAGCTGCGTCGGGTAGTCGTCGTGCGTCTTGTCGCCGCCGCACTTGGCGAGGGCCATCGCCTCGGGGTTGCAAGTGTCGGTGGCCGCCGGGACACTGCCTCT
>CAYSPB010000462.1:0-6251 GCA_964432695.1 uncultured Nannocystaceae bacterium | reverse complement strand
ATGTAAGCCCCGAAGAGCGCACTGATCCAGGGCTCGTGCTTCCCTTGTTTCGCAGCATGCAAGATCAGCGAGGCATCGTCAGATACGTGCGCTGCCAAATCAGAAGATCCAAGTTCCCGTCCTACGATCTCGAACACGAGGCGTTCTGACTCCCAGAACTCCCCCTCGATAAATTTGTCCCCACCGCGCAGCGAATTCAACGATGCATTCCACCTGTGATCAAACGGGTGACTGCTGCGCAACTCGACGACTTCTTCAACGGTGCGGCCAGAAAGCAGTGTTTTGGACTGAGTGAGGTCCTCGGAGAGAACCCGCCGAACGATCCGAATCGTCTCCGGGAGGGTTAGGCGACCACATTGTGTAAGGAGAACACCGCTGGGAGGAAACGACCGCAGGTAGTTTTGATGGACAATCTGGGCCCAGTATTCGGCTGTACGGTTCCCGAAATACGGGTCCTCACGTAAGTCCGCGGTTCCCCAGTAGAGGTTCATCATCCGCACCGCATCCGCAGGTCCAACCTGATAGTTGGAACTGAGGATCTGAACGAGTTCCTTGCATACGAACAGTGCGTAGGAATCAACCTCGAAGCTGAGCTGGTTCGCGTCCAGGTCCATCGTCATAGGATTTCCCCCTTGCCGAACAGTTTTGCGAGTTTGCTTGAGTGAATCGAAAGCTGATAGCCGTACCAGTTCGGTCCGTCGCGGAGTGCCTTGGAGGGGTTCCCCAAGAACGGGCCTTCGACCCAGTCGTAGTCATGTTGCGTGCCACCTAGCACGCGGTTGTCGCGGACGAGGTCCCATAGGCCAGGTGCATCTCCGTCAGGGAAGGACTTCCCATTGAACCGGGCAAGGTCTTCACGGCGAACCGTGAACTGGACCACCGCACCGCCTTCTCTTGCCCAAGTAGCGGCCTGCGCCGGTGAATCGGTGACATAAAACCCCTGACCGAAGTCTAGTTTGTCTCTCGACTTGCTCAGCCGGATGCCCTTCGCCTTCAGGCTAGCAGCGTGTTCTGCGGTCGTCCCGTGGAAGAACGTCAGGATGTCGTCGGCATCGCCGTCAGGACCACACCCACCAGTCCCGGTGTTGTGCGCAACAACCCCGTCCCGGCCCACCAGGTAGCGGTGCTCGCCTTCGACTTCGAGGTTGAACACCTCCACCGCGCCGGGGCGGGCTTCGACCTCGTCGACGGCCAGGGTCGCGTGGGCGGCGCGGACGTACTCGCCCGGGGCCAGCCGGCCCGCAGCCACCCACCCGTCTCGGCTTTCCGAGTACAGCAGGTGGTTGTCCGTCACCTCCAGCTGCGCCCCGGAGCTCAGAGACACCTCCAGCACCCACGCCCGGACCCGCTGGTACCGCGACAGCACCACACACCCCGCGCCTTCGGCCACCTCCGGCGGGCCCCGGATGCTCGTCACCCGCGCTTCCCCTGCCACGCCAAGCTCTTCGAGCTCCACCCACACCCGCGCGCCTTCTTCGGCGCCCGTCTGCGTCACCCACCTCGGCGGCTTGAGCGTCTCGATCTCCAGCGTCCCGCCGTCATCGAGCTGCACCTCCAGCTCCACGACCACCCACTGCCCGTCGACCTCGCTCTCGCAGCTGCGTCCCTCGACCTCTACCAGCACGCGTTCGCCGAGCTGAATCTCCTCGATCGCGCGCGCCCCCGCTTCGGTCAGCACCACGGTCCCCCCGGTGAAACAACCCACGCTGCACACCCGGTTGGGACCGGACTGCCGCGGGGCCTCGGCCCGCTGCGGCTGGGACGAAGACCGACGCGGCTTCTCGGGTGCCCCCGGCGTCCGGCGGTTGGCCCCCGCATCGGGCTTGGAACGCGCGGTCTTCGACGCGCCCTTGGGGTTCGCAGCCACACCCGGCTTTGCGCTCCGAGATGACGGCGTTCCGCTCGATGCCTTCACCGCCTTGGGAGGGGCCCGCTTGATCTCGTCGAGCGACTTCGCGCGGTCAAACGCCCGCTCGCCGCGACGCGCGGCTCTCCCTGCACGCGCACCTCGGCGCCCCACAGCTCTCGACGCCCGCCCAACGCCCCGGACGACATCGTTCGCAACTCCGACAGCGCGACCGCCCTTTGCCGCAGCCTTGCCGATCTTCGCCAGCTTCACACCGCCCTTGACGACTGCGCCAAGGGGTCCCGCCGCGGTGGCGACGACATCGATCCACTCCCAGGCGTCGAGCGAGCTGGGGCCCTCTCTGTACAGCTTGTCGAGCGTTTCGATCGTTCCCAGGGGCGTGACGCCCCAGACGAACTCTTTCGCCATCATGGCGAGGTCGCCGAGGATCCGGGTGGCATCCTCGTTCACCGAGAAGCGCTCTAGCTCCGCGCCCTCGAACGGGTCCGTGGCCGGGCCGAGCTTGGAACGCTGGCTTTCGAACAGGCGGTCGAGGAACTCTTGGTTCGGGTCGGCGCGGAAGAAGCTCGGGTTCTTTTCGAACGCCTCGACGGTGACGCCAAGGTCGGAGAACACGCCGGCTTGATGCTGGCCGATGAAGACTGTCTCGAGGCCGGTGGGGTCGGTGTTCCCCACCGGGTCCCCGTGCGCGTACATGTACCGGTGCTGCGACCGTGGGTCTTCCAAGCGGCCGGGGACGAGGTCCTCCGTGAGGAACTGACCGATTTCCGGGTCGTAGTACCGGGCCCGCATGTACACGAGCCCGGTGGCGGGGTCGGCAACGTGGCCGGTAAAGCCGTGCCGGAGATCGCCGGCACCCGGCGCATTGCCGTCGTCGGGTGTGGTCTGCCCCCATGCACTCGTCGCCCACGTGCCCTCGGTCTCGCCGTCGGCACCGGTGACGGCCGCGGTGGTGCCCAGTGCGTCCGCGTGCACGTAAGCCCGCGCTCCGCCGGTGTCCTTCGAGAGCAGCTGCCCTCCAGCCCAGCGGAACCGCGACGCATCCATGCCAGCGTCGACGTCCCAGCCATACTCCTCGAGCACCCGCCCACCGAAGTAGAACCGGCCGCGACCGATGGGCGGACCGGTCTGCCCGCCCGATGAGGCGTGCCATTCTCGGATCCGTGCGCCGCCGACGTCGTAGTCGTACCGGCCGAGGACGGCCTCCGCCCCCGGAGCCCCGCGCGTGACCTCGACGAGCTGATCGAGTCCGTCGTACCAGAAACGCGTGTCTTGGCTCGTGTCACCATCGACGCGGCGGGTCGCGAGGTTTCCGCGACCGTCGTGCTCGTACCGCGTGATCTGCCCGCTGACCGCGTCCGACACGGTGCGGATCTGGTGCGCGGCGTTGTAGGTAAACGTTGCGGAGCGCAGCGTTGCGCCGCCTTGCTCGACAACCTCAGTCCGGCGGTCGTATCCGTCGGCGTACCCGTACCGAGTGATGGTGGTCGCGCCGCCGGCGGTTTCGGACACCTCGGTCAGGCGCCCGATCGAATCGTAGTCGTATGCGAAAGACCGGTCGTCGCCTTCGATGTTCCGCGTTTCTGCGCTTCGCCGACCGCCTTTGTAGTACGCGTATTGGTAGAAGGCACTCGTAATGTCGCCTGGCTTGGTATGCACCAGCTGGTAGACGCGATCGCTGTCGCCCCCGCTACCCGGCGTTTGGTCGTGATACGCGTAGCTCGCCGTCGTACCGTTGCCGAAGCTGACCGAGCTCATCCGCCCATCGAGGAGATAGGCATACGTGGTCTCGTCGGCGCCCGCCCGAACGGACGACAGCTGCCCGAGGGCATCGTACGCATACAGCGTATTCTCGTCGGACGCGGTGGCGCCCTCCGCAGGGCATGCGCTCGGCCCGGTGCCGACGCACGCCAGGCGACCGAGTTCGTCGTGCGCCACGTCGAGTTCGAGCTGACGGCTCTGCACGCTGCCGCCGTCGACCCACTGGTGCGCCTGCGTGAGCGCGTCGAGGCGTCGCCGGGCGCCAGCATAGGTGTAGGTCTTTGCGTCGGTGGTGCTTTGCCCGCCCGGCCAGGACTTCGTCACCGACTCCGCACGGAGCTCGTCGCCGACGTACGTCCAGCTTTTCGCGGTGGTCCACGGGACGTCGGCGGGATACTCGGCAGGGACCTCGAACGTGTTCCCCACCAGACGACCCATCGCGTCGAACGTGGATACGGTCTCCAACCCATCCGGGTCGGTCATCGAGTGCGGGACACCGTTGTTGTCGAACGCCGCGTACACGGTCGTTCGTGGAGCGTCGGCGTGCCGCACGTGCTGGGTCATCCGCCCCAGCGCATCGTACGAGTACTCCTGCTCCAAGCCGTGCGGGCCATGAACCTCGGTGATGCCGCCCAGTTCATTGTAGGCGTACTCGGTCGTGAGCCACCCACTGGTGGCGTCGTCGCCGCCCGGTGCAACACCGCCGGCGCCAGGATCGACGTAGGGCTCGTTGACCGTCTCGAGACGACCGTGAAGGTCGTACGTAAACGAGGTGTGCTGACCTTCGTGGCGCTCGCCGGGCTGCGCATCGGGCAGCGTCATCGTCGCGACCAGGCCGCGCGGTGTGTACGTATAGCTGATCGTTTCCGCGCTCGGCGTTCCGGCATACCGGGTTTCGGTCAGTTTGCGCCCCAGGCCGTCGAAGGTAGCGTGCGTCTGCATGCCCGTAGGGCTGGTCATCCGGGTGACGTTGCCCTGCAGGTCGTAGCCGTACTCGATCTCAGGCGTGCCGGCGGCCACGGTCGGCATCGTCATGGAGCGGACGGCCCCGCGATCGTAGTAGCTCCACTGGACCTCGTTGCCGAGCGCGTCCGTTTCGGCGGCGAGGCGGCCGGCGACATCGAAGCGGCGCGCCCTGACGACCGTGCCCCCCTCTTCGACTTCGAACTCCTGGCCGAAGTCGTTGAACCGCAACCTCTGCACCACGCCGTTGCGAGTCGTTCGGGTGACCTGTTGGTCGACGCCATGGTCGAGGACCTCGGAGAGACCATCGGGCGCGCGGCGCTCCACCAGGCGCCCGAGCGCGTCGTAGTCCATCTCCCACGTATCCCCCTCGGGATCGGTGGCGCGCACGAGCAGCCCGTCGCCGGTGAACTCGGAGACCGAGGCACCGCCGCTGCCAACGAGCGTGACGACGGCCGCGTTTCCATTGGTATCGGGCTCGCGGGTCCACGTTCGGCCGTAGCCGTCGACGACGGTCTGCACGAACCCGTCGCCGCGAATGTTCGAGAACTGGGTGTGGATGCCGCCGGCGACCAACGACGGTGCGGCGCAGTTGGCTTGGGCCCCGACGTAGCTGTCGGTCATGCGGTCGGCCTCGTCGTAGGCCCAGCACGTCACGCGGCCGCTCACGTCGGTCATGCGGACCTTGTTGCCGTTGGCATCGAACGCTTGCGTCCACGTGCCGCTGGGATCGGTCTCCGCGACGATGCGGCCAAGGGCATCGCGTTGGGTGGTCACGCTCGTCCCGTTCGGACTCCTCGTCCAGACCGGCCTTCCCTGCGCGTCGAGGACCCGGTCGTTCGCGAACACCTTCAGCTCGCCCTCGTCTTCGGTCTCGGTCTGCGTCCGAACGAGACGGCTCCAGCTATCGAAGGCGTACGTCGACCGAAGCGGTTCTCCGTCGACCGACGACAAGGCGGGGCCAGCGCGCTCGATCATGCGGCCGTTGCGATCGTATCGGTAGGTCTGAATGCGCTCGACGTCGGCGGTGCCGTCGTGACCCGCCTGGACGCGACGCCACGCTCGGCCGCGTGAGTCGCCTGAGAACGTCGTGACCAAGCCGTCTGGTTCAACGACCTGCGCAATCCCGCCGAACCCGTTGTACGTCGTGGTCGTGCTGCGTCCGTCCGGCGCGATGGATTCGATGACTCGGTCCAGCGCGTCGAAGTACTCGGTCTCGACAGCATCAGGCTGGCCGCGGCCGCGAACGGTGGTGACCCGAACGCCGTAGACGCGATCGCCGGCGCTCGCATCGTCGAGATAGTCGATGCGCTCATGCGCGGCGCCCTCGAGCGCGAACCCTTCGCAGGGTGCACCCACGCATCGCTCCTCGACCCGGTCGAGGGGGTCGTAGGACCGATGCGTCGGAACTCCGGCGAAGTCCGTGCTGACGAGCACGTTGCCGGCGAGGTCGAACGTGCTGGTTCGTTCGGCCCCATGCCGGCCCGTGGTGCTGACCTGGCGGTCGAGCGCGTCGTACGCGTGATGCGTGAAGTTCCCGGCCCAGTCGCTCTCCGCCACGACATTGCCGTTGTTTTCCTACTTGAACCGACGCGACGCCCCATCGATCGAACGGGTGATCTTGCGGACACGCCCCCGTGCGTCGTAGGTGTAGTCGAGG
>CAYSPB010000461.1:0-6252 GCA_964432695.1 uncultured Nannocystaceae bacterium | reverse complement strand
AGCCCGGCACACTCTCCATGGCCAACACCGGTCGTCCGAACAGCGGCGGCTGCCCGTTCTTCATCAACACCAAGCACAACGAGTACCTCGACTGGTTCACCCCCGGTCAGAGCAAGCACCCGGTGTTCGGCAAGGTCATCGAAGGCATGGACGTGGTGACCTCGATCGAGACCACGCCCACCAACGCGAGCGACCGCCCCGTCACGCCAGTCCAGATGGTGAAGATCACCGTCTTGGAGTAAGTCCGTTGGGGAAACCTCTCAGGTTTCCCATCGATACGTGCTCGAGGCCCTCGCCGTTGTCGGCGGGGGTCTTTTGCGTGGTTGGCGACGCGTCGCATACTGCGGCGGTGGATCCCACGCCGTATACGCTGCTCGGGGGTCGCGAGGCCGTGCTCGACCTGGCGAACCGCTTCTACGACGCCATGGAACGCAGCGAACCCGCGCTGACTGCGGTGCACGACTGCAAGGCGCCGGGCAAGGTCTCCGACGCGACGCGCGAGCGGTTCGGCCTGTTCCTCGTCGGCTGGCTCGGCGGAGAGCAGGAGTACATGGCGCGGTTCGGACATCCGCGCCTGCGCATGCGCCATCGCCACGTCCCGGTCACCGTCGCCATGCGCGACGCATGGCTGCGCTCGATGGCCACCGCCATGGACGAACGTGGCATCGGCGGCGAGGTGCGCGCCTTCTTGGACGAACGCTTCGCCCACGTCGCCGACTTCCTGCGCAACGTCGAGGAACCGCCGCCGCGGGGCTGAGCAACGCCGGCTTGCTGGGCCCGCAGCAGGGTTTATGATCCCGCGAGGCACGGCAGCCGCCGTGCCGCGAGGACACGCGACGATGCACCAGCACCCTGCACAGCGGGAGTTCGACCGATGAGCGCGTTCTTCGGGTCGGCGTGGGACGTCACGCTGGTGCTCGCGCCGTGGCTGCTGCTCGGCGCCCTGATCGCGGGTGTACTGCACATCGCGTTGCCGCATGGCTTCGTCCGTCGGGCCTTCGTGGGCCCGCGCGGCGTGCTCACGGCCGTCGCGCTCGGCGTCCCGCTGCCGCTGTGCTCCTGCGGCGTCATCCCGGCGGGACTTGGCCTCAAGAAGGACGGCGCCAGCGATGGAGCAGCCGTCGGCTTTCTGATCTCCACGCCGCAAACCGGGGTGGATTCGGTGCTCGTGTCGGCGAACTTCCTCGGCTGGCCGTTCGCGCTCTTCAAGCTCGCCGCCGCCTCACTCACTGGCATCGTCGGAGGGCTGCTCACCGATGTCGTCGCGCCGCAGGGCGCCGTGTCAGCCCCACCGCCGGCCGCAGAGCAAGCCCCCGCGCGGACGCTCGCCGCCGGCTGGGCCCACACCGTCGACGTGTTGCGTTCGATCTGGCGGTGGCTCGTCTTCGGCATTCTGCTGTCGGCGTTCATCACCACGGTGGTGCCGCCGGCGTGGCTGGCCAGCCTCGGCGCCGCGAACGAGTTCGTTTCGCTGGGGGCAGCGCTGCTGATCTCGGTCCCCCTGTACGTGTGCGCGACCGCCTCGGTCCCCATCGCCGCGGCCCTCGTCGCCGGGGGGCTGCCAGCCGGCGCCGCGCTCGTGTTTCTGATGGCGGGTCCGGCCACGAACCTCGCGACGCTCGGCGCCGTCTACCGCACGCTCGGGCGCCGCACGATGCTGGTGTACCTGAGCACGATCGTCATCGGCTCGGTCGCCTTGGCCTACGCCTTCGACACCGTGCTCGCCCTCGAGGTCTCCACGCCGGTCGCACACGCACACGGGGCCTCCTCGCTGAGCTGGGCCTGCGCAGTCGCGTTCGTAGGTCTGCTGACCTGGTTTGCGGTCGACGACGTCCGCGACTGGATTGCCCGCCGGAGCGCCGCGGCTGCGGGTCCCGCCTCGCTGGTGATCGGGGTCGAGGGCATGAGCTGCCAGGGCTGCGTCCGCAAGCTGACCCGCGTGCTCAACGAAGACGGACGCGTCGAGTCCGTGACCGTCGACCTCGAACCCGGGTCCGCACGCGTGCAGGGCCGCCTCGCCGAGGACGAGCTGGCGGCGATCGTTCGCAACGCCGGATTCACGCCCGTGGCCGCACCAAGCGCGTGAGCAGGCGCCCGCCGTCCTCACCGGACAGCGCCCGGGGCCGCGCCTATACTCCCGGGTTCCATGACCGACGGAACCAACGACGCGGCCGCGCCCCATTTCGTGCGAGACATCATCGCCGACGACCTTCAGTCGGGGACGCACCAGCAGATCGTCACGCGGTTTCCTCCAGAACCCAACGGCTACCTACACATCGGTCATGCCCAGGCCATCTGCGTCGACTTCGGCCTCGCCGAAGAGTTCCACGGCCGCTGCACGCTGCGCTTCGACGACACCAACCCGGTCAAGGAAGAGACCGAGTTCGTCGAATCGATCAAGGCCGACATCGAGTGGCTCGGCTTCAAGTGGAACGACATCCGTTTCACCTCGGACTACTTCGATCAGCTCTACGCCTGGGCTATCTCGCTCATCGAAGCGGGCAAAGCCTACGTCGACAGCCAGAGCGCCGACGAGATGAAGGCCAACCGCGGTGACTTTGGCACGCCGGGCACGAACAGCCGCGACCGGGACCGTTCGGTCGAGGAGAACCTCGACCTGTTCAGGCGCATGAAGGCCGGCGAGTTCCCCGAGGGCGCACACGTCTTGCGGGCGAAGATCGACATGGCGAGCCCGAACATGAACCTTCGGGACCCCTCGCTGTACCGGATCCTGCACGCGCACCATCACCGAACCGGCGACGCGTGGTGCATCTACCCCACCTACGACTTCGCCCACGGGCAGTCCGACGCCATCGAAGGCGTCACCCACTCGCTGTGCACGCTCGAGTTCGAGTCGCACCGTCCGCTGTACGAGTGGTTCCTGGAGAACCTCGACGTGCCCGCCACCCCGCGGCAGATCGAGTTCGCCCGGCTGAACTTCACCTTCATGGTGATGAGCAAACGAAAGCTACGACAGCTCGTCGAAGAGAACCATGTCGAGGGCTGGGACGACCCCCGCATGCCGACGCTGTCGGGCTTTCGGCGCCGCGGCGTATCCCCGGCTGCGATCCGCAATCTGTGCGAGCGCGTCGGCGTGTCCAAGCGCAACAGCCTCGTCGACATCAGCCTGCTGGAGCACGCAATTCGCGAAGACCTCAACGAGCACTCCCCGCGCTACATGGGTGTGATGGACCCGCTCGAGGTCGTGCTTGAGAACTTCCCCGAAGACCACACCGAGTGGTTCGAGGCACCGCAGTTCCCCGGTCGCGACGTGGGAGGCGAGATTCGCCGCATCCCGCTGACGAAGGTCGTCTACGTCGAACGCGAGGACTTCATGGAAGAGCCCGTCAAAAAGTGGCGCCGCCTGGCCCCCGGCAAGGAGGTCCGCCTGCGATACGCCGCGCTCGTGACCTGCAAAGAGGTCGTCAAAAATGACGCCGGCGAGGTCATTCGTCTCATCTGCACCTGGGACCCCGAAGCCAAAGGCGGCAACCCGCCCGACGGTCGCAAAGTGAAGGGCACCCTGCATTGGGTCAGCGCCGAGCACGGCCTTCGGGCCGCGGTTCACAACTACGACCGGCTGTTCAACGTCGAGACCCCCGGCTCGGGCGACGCCAACTTCCTCGACCAGATCAACCCCGACTCCAAGCAGGTCCTCTCGGGCGCCCGTGTCGAGCCCGCCCTCGAAGGGGCAGCGCCCGGCACCCGAATCCAGTTCGAACGGCTGGGGTATTACTGTGTGGATACGTCGTCCACAGGAGCACCTCTAGTCTTCAATCGCACCATCACGCTGCGCGACACCTGGGCGAAGTCCGCCCCCAAGGGCGCGAAATCGTAGATCGACTGCCGACCACGACGGCGTCGCGGGCTTCTTCAGCGGCTATCCGTTCATCGAGCTGCCGCCGAACGGAGCCAATTCCGCGTCGAAGTTTGGCGGGCCATTCATCGACCAGGTCTCTGCGGCTCGCATCGGCGCAGAGACGGTCATTCCCTCCGTCCAGCTCGCCGTCTCCAAGCGCGTCGTCACCGGGGAAGATCCGACGCTTCAGTTCCTCTCGCATCAAGGGCCTGATCAGCCGCTGTCTCAGATCTTCGACCCGCGGGAAGCGTGGACCAAGCTGTTCGGCTCGTTCACCGTACCCGACGACCCCGACAAGCCGATTCGCCTCTCGGCTCTCGGCTCCGTTCACGAAGACGTGCAGCGTCTCCAAATGCGCGTCGGCGCCAACGACCGCATGCAACTCGAGGCGCACCTCGATGCCGTTGCTCATCTCCGCAATCAGATCGACGCGATCGCGCCCGCATGCGAACTGCCGCTGCAGGAGGAGCAGAGTAACGACGACATCGACGGTCAGGAGCAGCTCGAAGCTGTCAACGCAGCGTTGAGCCGCCTACTCGCGCTCGCCTTCGCCTGCGACATCACGCGTGTGGGCAGCATCCAATTCACCGGGTCGGTCGGCTACACCGTGTTCAACATGCTGGGCCTCGACCGCGGCCACCACGACCTCACCCACGAAGCCGCGCAGAACGACGCCGTGGACCAAGCCACGATCTACACGATCAGCCAGTTCGCCGTGTTCGGCGTCCACGACAGCTCGGCCAACGGCGAGAATACGTCGGACATCCTGCTCTCGTGCCTGCAGAGCGTCGACCCCACCGCCATCGAAGCCGGCGGTGGCATCGGCCTTTCGACCACGCCCTGCACCGCGATCCTGGCCTGAGTCCGCGGCGTTTCGATGCGCGGCAACGGCCCCCAGAGCAAAACGTCGCACTGGCAACTTTAGCAAAGCGCCTTCCTGTCGTCCTCCAGCGACAGGCGAGCGTCATGGACGTGACGGGCTTCGCAGAGTCCGCAGGAACTCCGACGATGCTTGACGATCACCTCTTGGCGCTCAAAACCAAGAGACGGTGTTTCGGAACAGCAACCATGACGGTTCGGCGCTGGCGATTGTGGCCACCGTCTTTGCTTTGCAACAACTGGGGTGTGGTGCCGCCCCTTCAAGCGACGGAAGCGGCGCGATCAAGGACACGACCGGCGCGAGTACGTCCACGACCACGAGTGCGTCCACGACCGCTGTCGAAGACGTGACCACCGGAACGGACGACGCGGAGAGTTCGGATGGAACGACGTCGAGCGTCGGGACCACCACATCATCATCGACGTCGTCCGAAGAGACGGAGACCGGCTCGGAGTCCACCGGGTCGAACGCCGTCGTCGGCGTCGACCCCCGGCGAGCACACATGGCCGCCGGAGCGTGGCACGCCTGCCTGCTCACCTCCGACGCAGCCACCGAGTGCTGGGGCCACGACGTCCAAGGTCGCGCGACGCCTCCCGCCGATGCTTCATTCGAGCAGCTCGTCGCATCGCATTCCTTCTCTTGCGGCATCACCGGCGATGAGCGACTGGAATGCTGGGGCAACCCGCCCTCGTGGACGGAACACGACGGCATCCTCCACGCCGCGGCCCGAGTGCATCAAATCTGCTCCGTATCTTCGTCGGACAACTCGGTTCTGTGTACGTCCCGAGGCCAGCGGGGCGAGCCTCCGGAGGGCTACCGAGCGATTCACCTTGCGGCCGATGGGGGGCAGACGTGCGCAGTCGGGGAAGATGGGCGGGTCTCCTGCTGGGGTGAGGACGTCCTTGGCACTCCGCCCGACGCGATCCTGGCCGTGAGGGTTGCCGTGAGCACGACCCACGCATGTGCGATCGAGGACACCGGGCACGTTGCATGCTGGGGCGGAAACGAAGCGGACTACCCACCTGCGGAACTGCTGGCCCGCGACCTTGCCGTCACGGACGGGAGTACGTGCATCATCGATTTCGACAACGCGCTCCACTGCGTAGGGACCCGCGACCAAGGTGGGAAAATCTCGCAGGCGCCGGTCGATGTTGCCGCCGTGTCGGTGTACGGCAACACGGATACCTATTGCGTCATCACGGACGTCGGAACGCCTCTTTGTTGGGGGGTCCGGTTCGGCAATCCAGAGAACCTGGTCGACGCGGCCCCCACGGACACATCGGTCCTCGGGTTCTGACGCCTCTGAGGGAAACTTAGGTCCGACGCTCTGCACGGCGGCCTTCGCCGGCCCGGAGGATGAGCGCCTTTTCCCCCTGGCGTTCGAGCTGCGCCGGGTCGCGCTTGGGACACGCGCGCGCCAACCTTGTTTCGCGCGTTCGCGCCGCCCGATGTGTGAACACGCCGGGCGGTCGCGGAATCGACGACCGCGCTCGCACGTAGTCGTCCAGATGAT
>CAYSPB010000460.1:0-6253 GCA_964432695.1 uncultured Nannocystaceae bacterium | reverse complement strand
CGGGGCGCCGGCACGTCGCACAAGTCCGGCGGTGTGGAACGCATCACCCTCGGCGTGCCTTTGACTCAGCCCCGCCGCACCGCCGACAGCATCTCTGCGTACAACGTCGCCAAGGCAGGGAGCTGGTAGTGCGCGTTGAGGCCACTGGGGTTCGGCAGCACCCACAGCGCCGCACCAGCCAGCGTACGCGTCTGCGGCCCGATTGCAGCCTTCTTGTCCGAGAATGCCTGCCGATACGCGGTCACCCCAACGACCGCAACCGCCCGGGGGCGATGACGGTCCACCACCGCTTCCAAAATCGCACCACCCTCCCGCAGCTCCTCCGCCGAAAGCTCGGATGCCTTCGCGGTCGGGCGTGCGGCGAGATTGGTGAGGCCCCCTCCGTACGCGGGCAGCTCCCGGTCTTCGGAGGCGTGCAGCAAACGCTGCGTCATGCCGGCACGATGCAGCGCGGGCCAGAAGCGATTGCCCGGTCGCGCGAAGTGATGCCCCACCGCCGCGCTGTACAAGCTCGGATTGATGCCGACGAAGAGCACGTCGAGATCATCGGCGAAGACGTCGGGCAATACGCCATCGCGCGCGGCCTCGAGCGCCTCGGGTGAAGGCGTTTCGAACTTGGGCGTCATCGCCCTCCGTACACCTCGAGCAGGCTTTGTTCCCCGGGGACGCCAAGGCGAATCGGATAGCCGTAGTGCCCCTGTGCGCGGTGAACGTAGAGCCGATTGCGACCCATCGCCCACAGCCCGTGGTCGGGGATCTTCGTGAACCAGCTCAAGAACGTGCTCTGAAGCCCGATGCTGACGAGTCCGACCTGTCCCCCGTGCGTATGCCCCGAGAGCACGAGATCCGCGTCGCCGTCGGGCACGTGTTTGAAGCCGCCCGGATCGTGCAGCAGGACGACCCGAAGGGCGCCCGACTCGCGAGGATGGTGTGCGAGCACGTCGGGGATGTGCACCTCCCGGCCGCGAAACACGAAGTCGAGCCCCACGATCTGCACCGGTCCGACCTCGGTGCGTACGGTGGTGGCATCATCGTCGAGCAGAGTGATGCCGTGCGCCGCAAAGGCCTCCGCGACCACCCGCCGCGCTTCGTGGTCATGGTTTCCATGACACGCGAACACGCGACCGGGCATCGCGGCCAGCGGCGCCAGAGCTTCGGTGACCACGGCCGTGTCGTGCGACTCCATCGTCATGAGGTCGCCGGTGATCAGGATGAGGTCTGGCTGGCGCTCGACCGCACGACGGCAGATCCCCTGCAGCCGCTTCACGGACATGAACGGCCCCAGATGTGGGTCGGTGATCTGCACGATCTTCAGCGGTCGACCCTGTCCCTTTGCAAGACCGGCTCGGTGGCGTGCGAGCGTCGACTCGGCCGGGATGGCCAGGTCGAGCGAGACCGTCTCCTCCCGCGTCCACAGCGACTCGATCGTCCCGAACACGGCGATGACGAAAGGTAGCCACGCGCCCCAAGGCTCGAAGCCCAACGACGCGGCAGCGGCCCACGGAAGCGCCAGCAGCGACGCAGCGACGAACCACAGGCCAGGCACGCTCACGCCCAAGCGGAACCACGTCGGTCGCATTGCGGGACGCAAGACCAGCGCACCGAAGTGCAAACATCCGAGCAGGTGACCGAGCGCGAGAAACTCACCGCCGGGGAGCACCGATACGAGGGCCACCGCAACATAGGTGGGAATGCCCATGATGATCCCGGCGAAGACACCGAACATGCGGCTTCTGCGGACGGCGATCGTCACCACGGCGGCGTACGCCAAGCCGAGCACCCAGGGCAGGACCGAAGGAAGCGGCATCACCGCATACGATAGAGCGGATGTGCCGGGGTCTGACCGCAAACCCGCGCGGTTTTGGCGCGGCCGGGATCTGCGCCGGACTTCGCGCCAGGGGCACCGGTTCAGGGCGGGCCAGCGCGGGCCACGTTCCGTGACACGCCACGGCCGAACCGGTACGTTGTTCGAGGTGCGTCTCGTTCCTCAGCTCGCGCTCGTTTGCGCGATTGCGCTCAGTGCCTGTACCGACGGCGGCTCTGGTCCGGGCACGGATGAAGGTGGCGCGGACGAAGCCACGGATGCGCTGCGGCTCGGCCGGGTCCACGTCGTGCTGGCCTCGAGCGCCGACGTCGAGCGCGACGGCGAGGTCGAGGTGACCGCCCGCTTCGCCCTGGTCCGAGGCCTCGACGAAGAGTTTGTCCGTGCACGCGCGGACATGCCCGACCTGCCTGAGGATGTACTGAGTCCAGGCCAGTGCGCCTCCGAGTCTTCGCTCTGGCCGCCCGAGCTTCGCGACGACGACGTCGCCGACCTTGACCGCGAGCTGCAGCTCATCGACGCGGGCGACCTCGCCGTTCAACTCGGAGACGTTCAACTCGACGTCCCGCTGTCGCTCGTTCCCGACCTGCTCCCGTACATGTCCGGCGTCGAATACGTCTACTTCGCGGAAGAGATGCCGCTCGAGGACATGGTCGACCGTCGACCGACCACCGTCTCGGTCGCAGCGGCGGGGGGCCTCACCGAAGATCTGCCCGCCTTCTCGGTCGACGGCAGCGTCCCGGCCGCAGTCGGACTCAGCTTCACCGCCGACGATCTCGCCTCCATCGACCAGGGCGCACTCGTGCTGCGCTGGAATGGAAGCACCGACAGCGATGCCGAACTCGCGCTTCGACTCACCCCCACGCTGCGGGGCGAGCCGATGGGTGACGACGTCGTCTGTCTCGTTGCCGACCGCGGTCAGACCCGCCTCGACCTCGCCGAGCTCCGGACGCTCGGGTTCGCTCCCGACGCCGACGGCGTGCACGTGGAGGCGAGTCGCACCACGGCGACGCTCTTCGACGTGGGTACGTTCGCCGGCAGCGAACTGCTCGTAGAGCGTCGCGATGCGGCCGATCTGCCGTTGCGCTAGCGCACGTAGAAACGTGGCTTGCGGTGAAGGCTGTCACGATCGCGTGGCATTCACCGTTGGGTGCTCTATAACGCGTCGGCCTCCGCGCTCGACGATGCGCCTGGAGAACAACCTGATGCCACGGTCGACCCCATTCGTACTCACCCTCTGTGCACTCGTCGGATCGCCCGGCTGCGACGGAGGCGGCGCGTCCAGCGACTCCGGAACCTCGGGCATCAGCAGCGCCACCGAATCACCCGGCGCGGACGGCTCGACCAGCACGGGTGCCGCCGAGCCGAACACCTCGTCGACCAGCAACGCGGACGCGCCCACCACGGAGCCCGTCGACGACGACGGTCAGGGCAACGACGACGGCCCCCCGCCGCCCATCAACTTCGACCTCGCGCGCACCCCGGACTTTGGCGAAGTGAACTCCGGCTGTAGCGCTGTCGACTTCCTGTTCGTCATCGACAACTCCGGCAGCATGTCGGACGCGCAGGCGAACCTGGTTGCGAACTTCCCCGCGTTCATCGACGGCATTCAAGCCACGCTGACCGACGTCGAGAGCTACCACGTTGGCGTCACCACCAGCGACGCGTATGACGACAACGTCCTGGGCTGCCAAACGCTCGGCAGCCTCGTGGTCCAAACCGGGGGCGGCAACTCCAGCAACATGGCGTGCGGCCCGTACGCCGAAGGCTTCAACTACATCACCGAAGAAGACGACCTCGCCAGCGCGTTCACGTGCGCAGCCCGGGTCGGCACCTCGGGTGATGGGTTCGAGCGACCGATGGCCGCCGTCGAACTCGCCTTGGGCGAAGAACTCGGGGCCGAGGGGGCCTGCAACGAAGGGTTCCTGCGCACCGACGCCCTGCTGGTGATCGTCGTCATTACCGACGAGGCCGACGGCCCCGGCGACCCCGACGGCGCGCCACCAAACAACACGTCTGAGGGCACGCCCGCCTCATGGCACGCGTCGGTCATCGCGGCGAAGAACGACATCCCCGAGAACGCCGCCGCGCTGGTGCTCACCAACTACGACGGCGGAGCCTGTCCGCCGGTCTTTGACTTCGACGATGGGGCCAACCTCGTCGAGTTCGCGAACCTCTTCGGCGAGAACGGATTCACCGGGGGCATCTGCGAGAAGGACTACGGTCCGATCTTCGCCAATGCCACCGCGGTCATCGAACAAGCCTGCGAGAACTTCGTCCCGCCGGGCTGAGCCTCGCTCACGTGTCGGTTTCGGCAAGGCGCTGCGCGAGGCGCTGCGCGACGCCCGGATCGAGGTCCGGTTCGTCCGTGGTGCGCAGCCGTGCGAGCGCGCCGACGAACTGCTCGCCAAACTGGGCGCAGTGGGAGCACTGTGCGAGGTGGGCCTCGAGCGACGCCGTGCGGGCCTCGTCGAGTTCGCCGTCGATATAGTCGGACAAACACGCCAGGACTTCGGAGCACGAAATGCCGGCAAGAACGATGGACTCAGGCATTAGAGGTCTCCTCTTGGTCGCGCAAGCGGGCGACGAAGCGTAGGCGGGCGCGGTGTAGCCGGACCCGCACCGCGGTCTCCGACGCACCGAGCAGCGCTGCCACCTGCTTGGTGGAGAGCTCGTCGAGCTCGCGAAGCGTGATGATCTCTCGGTCCGATGGCGAGAGGGTGGCGAGCGCTCGGTCGATCCGCGCACGAGAGGTCTGAGCATCGAGCTTTGCCTCGACCTCGGCGCAGCTGCCCCACCCCGCCTCCAGACCCAGTGTCATCAGCTCTTCGGTCTGGGCGGGCTGGCCCTGACGACGCCGGGCCATGCGTCCGCACCGTCGCCGCGCAATGGTGAACAACCAGCTGAGCACCGATGCGTCACCGCGGAAGCCGCCGTAGCCGCGCATCGCGTCCACGAACGTCTCTTGAAGCAGGTCTTCGGCGCGCGCTCGGTCGCCGGTCAGCGCAACGCAGTACCGAAACACGCGCGCTCGATGGGCGCGCACGACCGCCTCGAACGACGGTCGCTCTGGTCCGACTTCGCTCATGGGCGAGAGCGGCGTCCAGACTAGCGGACCGTGCACGTGGACACGCCGAAGAGCCGATACAGCGGGCACAGGCCCACGAACCCGGTGATCAGAGGGATGAGGCCGAGCCATCCCCAGGGCGTCTGCGGACCGGCGATGGCAAGCGAGACGGCGCCTGCGCCCACCAGGACGCGTACCAAGCGGTCGACCGAATGCTGATTCTTGGGGAAGACGCTCGTGGTCATCACCCCGACAGAGGCACGGTGCATCCAGAGCGTTACAGGTAACGTCGCCGTAACGCGATGGAGTCGCGAGGTCTCCCTCGAAGCAGACATGCCTTGCATCCGCACACTCACAACGCTCGTCCTGCTGACCTCGACCTTCGCCCTCGCGGGGTGCGACGACGGCGAAATGTCCGGCGGGATGATGGCCAACGCCGACGACGCGACGACGGGCGGTGAGCCCACCCCGAGTTCCTCGACGACGGGCGACGCCGTGATGCCCGCAGACGACGCGACGACGAGCCCGGCACCCGAGCCCGGCACCTCCACGGGCGAGGCGCAAAGCAGCTCGAGTGACGAGAGCAGCACCGGCACGCTCGCCACCGCCGGCAACTCCCGCCGCTTCGAAGACGAAGTCACTGCATCGGGCATGCAGATGCTCCGTGACCTCGAGACGGGGCTGCTCTGGGTGAACGACAGCAACGCCTGCAACCCGCTGGGCGCGCCGACCATGGATACGCCGACGCAGGCGATGACCTACTGCAACGACCTGATGTTCGGGGGGTTCGACGACTGGCGAATGCCGACGGTCGACGAAGCCTCCGAGCTCATCACCGCGGCGCTCGACGACGGTGTCGACCTCATCTACCAGAACCCCGGCTGCCCGGCGGTCATCGCCATGGGCGGCGCCGCCGTGCAGACCCACAACGGCGATGAGCCAGGGGCGGTGACCGACATGCCACCGAGCCTGGGCGTTCGCTGCGTTCGCCGCGCCGAGTGAACGCGCCTACCAGCGGTCCATGCCGCCGAGGTTGTGCACGTCGGTGAACCCCGACGACTCCAACGCCGCCTTGGCGCGACTGCTTCGAATCCCGCTGCGGCAGTACACGACCACAGTGGTGTCGGTCGGCCCAACCTCCGAGGCGCGGGCAGCCACCTCACCGTGGGGGATGTTCTTCGCGCCCTGGACGTGCCCGTCGGCGAACTCGGCCGGCGAACGCACGTCGAGCAGTACCGCACCGCCTTCAACAAGGCTTCGCGCCTTTTCGACGTAGATGAACTAACCGGTCATGCGGGCGAGCATGACACTGAACAAGACGAATGCTGCCGCACCGACGGAGACGATCGTAGGCCCCACGCGCT
>CAYSPB010000459.1:5676-6314 GCA_964432695.1 uncultured Nannocystaceae bacterium | reverse complement strand
CTGCGCGGTGCAGTCACGGCCGTAGACCCCGCCTACGCCGCCGGCGCGACCAGCGCGGTCGAGCGCGCCCGCGACGACTACGCCGCCCGTTGGGCGAACGCCGCCGCCGAGGCCTGCGCCGACACCCACGTGCGTCGCGTGCAGTCCGAGGAGCGCCTCGACGTCCGCGTGGACTGTCTCGGCCGGCTACGGATCGAGTTCAGCGAGGCGGTCTCCCTGTTGGCCGAGGCCGACGCTGGATTGCTCCCGCGGGCCGTCGACGTGGTGCACGGCTTGGGCTGGATCGACGCCTGCGACACGCCCGATGGCGCGGTGCATTTGCCCAACGACCCCGACGCACGAGACCGCCATGGCGAACGCAGCCGTCAGCTGGCCCGTGCCAAGCTGCTCGAGGTGTCCGGCCGGTACACCGAGGCGATGGCCCTCGCGCAAGCGGTCCGCGATGACCCCGATGCCGACTCGCTGTCCCGGGCTCGCGCTCGCTTGCGATGGGGCAGCGCCGCGGCCGGCCGCGGCCTTTACGACGAGGCCAAGCGCACCCTGCTCGCGGCGATTCAGGACGCCGAGGCGGCTCGCGCCGATGCGGTGGTCGTTGATGGCTGGCTTCGACTGCTGTGGGTCGCGGGCGTCGAGCTCGG
>CAYSPB010000459.1:1596-5666 GCA_964432695.1 uncultured Nannocystaceae bacterium | reverse complement strand
GCGAGCCCCAGGGAGAAACTTGGGCAGCGTTTGCCCGAGCCGCGCTCACCCGGCTGGGGGACGACCCGCGACGCGAGGCCGAGCTGGCGCATGGACTGGGTGGCCTGGCGTACAGCCGTGGGCGGTACGACGATGCGCTCGCGCACTACCAGCGCGCCCTCGCCATGCAGCGCTCGGCGCTGTCCGACGACGACGCCGCCGTGGCGCGCACGCTCAACCACATCGCCAACGCGCTGCTCGAGCTGGAGGAGCCCGCCGACGCTGGCCCGTACGTAGACCAAGCGCTGAGCATTCGTCGGCGCGTGCTCGGCGATCGTCACCCCTTGGTCGCCGCGGCCCTGAACAACCGAGTTCGCGTCGAGCTGGAGCGAGGCGACATTCCGGCCGCCTTGGATACACTCGGAGAGGCCGAAGCGATCACCCGCGGCCTCGACCTGCCCGAGGCATCGGTCTCGGCTCGGCTGCGACGGGACATCCAGCGAGACCTCCGGGAGCAACGATGAGCGAGCCTCGCGACGACCGAGACGACATTGCACTGCTCGCGCGCTGGCGCGGGGGCGATGCTGCGGCCGGCGAAACGCTGACGCGCCGCAGCTTTCGCATGGTGCTGCGCTTCTTCGACACCAAGGCACCCGCACAGGCCCTGGATCTCACACAGCAGACGTTTCTGGCGCTCTCCGAGGGCCGGGGGCGGGCGGAGATCCGCAGCAGCTTTCGCGCATATCTGCTGGGCATCGCTCGATATACGCTCATCGCCCATCTGCGCCAGCACTACCGCGCGCCCGAGGCGTTCGAGCCCGAGCACAGCTCCGTACTCGACGCCCTACCCGATCCTGCGAGCAGCCCCACCGCGCGACTGCAGGGCCATCAGCAGCGCGCGCAGGTCGTGCAGGCACTGCGTCGACTTCCGCTCGATCACCAGATCGCGCTCGAGATGCACTACTGGAACGAGCTGAGCATTGCCGAAATCGCCGCGGTCCTCGACTGCACGCCTGGGAGCATCAAGGCTCGGCTCTTCCGCGCTCGCAAGGCCCTGCAAGCGGCGGTCGCAGACCTCAACGCTGGGGCTACGCCCCCCCTTGCAAAGCTCGTCGACCAGCTGAGTTCGGTGGCCAAAGACCCTGAAACGTAGTCGGAGCGCCTGCAGTTCCCCACGCATTTGCGTGTGTGTGGGGTCCGACCGGACGCCGAAGGCCGCAGTGCTCCGTACACTGGCGCGCATGAAGACGACGCAGGCGATCGCGGGCGCAGTGCTGGGCTGGATGTTGGTGGGGCTGCCCGCCTGCGAAGACGCAACGGCGGTGCCCGACTGTAACGAAGAACAAGACGACGAGACCTGCGCCGTCTTTCGCCTCGTCAACGAGGCCCGCATCGATGCCGGTCTCCAGCCGTACGCCTGGGACGTGGACCTCGCGGTTTCCGCCCAGCTCCACGCGCAGGACATGGTCGACAACGACTACTTCGACCACGCCTCGCTCGACGGACGCTCGTTCTCAGACCGGGCCAAGGAGGCTGGCTACGACGCGTTCCCAAGCGGAGAGAACATCGCGCGCGGCCAGCAGGACGCCGAGCAGGTGATGGACTCGTGGATGAACTCCCCGGGCCACCGCAACAACATCCTCTCGGATGGCAGCAACGAGATTGGCGTAGGCCTGGTCGACACCACGTGGGTGCAGGTCTTCGGCACCCGTCGCGAGTGACGCCCGCTCAGGGGATCACGACGATCAGGCAGGAGTTCGGGCAGTCGTCGAAGTCTTCGAAGTTGCCATCGTCGCAGTCTTCGAACTCCTCTTGCACGATGCCGTCACCGCAGTACTCATCGAGTACGCACGACTCGCCGCATTCGCCGTAGCCGCCATCGTTCACGCCGTCGTCGCACTGTTCACCGAGCGAGATGACGCCGTCGCCACACTCGGGCAGGCACAAGCTGGCAGAGGTGTTGAAGCCCGACAGCGTCAACTTGAACGAGCTGCCTTCGGTCTTGCGCTCGGCGTGGAACACGTTGACGCGATAGACCTCGCCGTCGGTCAACCCATACGTGCCCGCGGTGCTCGGCGAGATCGTCAGCGAGTCTTCCACCGGCACGTGGATACCGCCGAGGTCGAGCGCGAGCGTGCCGTTGACGAACACCCAGACGTCATCGTCGCCGGTGAAGTCGAGCGTGGCGGGATTGTCCTCGTCATAGATGAACCAGTAGACGATCTCGGAGGTGAAGTGGAAGTTGTGCTCCACGTCGTTGCCGAGGACGTCGGACTCGAACGGCCAGCCGTCGAAGCCGTATTGATCGGGCAGACGCGCCGGCGAGAACTCGGACCCCACGTCGTCGATCGGGAAAAATAGCGGCGTGCCGTCGTGCTCCTCGACGTCGGCGGTACAGCCCACGCTGGGGTCCCACGAGCACGGAATGCAGCCCGAGGCTTCGCACTCGGCAACCGTTGCCGCAGCCCACTGGTAGTTCGTGTAGGCGATGAAGCGCTCGCCGTTCTCGCCGAAGCGGTTCACGTAGCCACCGCTCCCGTTGTCGAACAGCCGGATCGTGTCGTGCACCACAGCGTTGGCGCTGCCGTCACGGTACCAGCCGGCAAAGTTGCCCTCGGTCGCGCAGTTGGCTGAGGCCCAGCGGGGCTTGCCCTCGTCGTCGAGCGTGGTGCCGACCATCCCGGTCGTTGCGATCGGGCCACCGCCGGTGATGCACCCGTAGCTTTGGTCGGGTTCGAAGTCCGGGTGCGCGCTCGTGAAGTCACGGTAGATGACGGAGACGTCGAGGGCACAGACCTCGTCTCCTTCGAGGTCGGTGCAGAGTTCTTCCTGCTCACACATGAAGCCCTGCTCCACGGTGCAGTCCGAGGCACAGCCATCGCCGTCGAGGTTGTTGCCGTCATCGCACGCCTCGCCGAGGACGAGGCCGTCGCCGCACTCCGAGGAGCACGCGCCCACGGCAGGACAGTTCGGCTCCTGCTGACAGCGTTCGTCGCAACCGTCCAGCGGGGCCGCATTGCCGTCGTCGCAGCTCTCCGCGCCTTCGACGACGCCGTCGCCGCAGGTGGTCTCCGAGCACATGCTCGTCGGCTCGCCCTCGCACTTCCACCCGATCTCGACTCGGCAGTGCGCCGAGCAGCCGTCGCCATCGGCTCCATTGCCGTCGTCGCACATCTCCGGGAAGGTCACGAAGCCGTCGCCACAGACCGCGATTTGCTGACAGGGGAAGCCCGGCGGGTTGCAGGACCAGCCCGGCGACACGGTCAGACAGTCCGCGCTGCACCCGTCCCCGTCCGCGTTGTTCCCGTCGTCGCAGGCCTCTTCCTCGGAGAGCTGGCCATCACCGCAGCCGGGGTTGATCGGGTCGATCCCGCCTTCGGTCTCCGAGATGCCGCCGGAAGGGTCACTTCCGTCCGTTCCGGCGTCGCCGCCGGATGCGCTGATCGAGTCCGAGCCAAAACCGGTGCCTTGGCCCTCGACTTCCGGACTGCAGCCGGCGCCGAGAGCCAGAACCGCAACCGCCGAAACTACTGCGAAACGCCGCCCCATCTGGAGCGCGTCGTGGCGCGCGTTCGCCAGAACCGATGAAAAAAACGACGCCTTCGCGATAATTTTTTCGGGAAGCGAAACCCGGCCGGCCGCAAGGAGCTGGGCACGAACTGTAGCGGACTTGGTCGTGCTGCCCTGAGCCACTTCACCGCGCCTGCTTCGCCCCACCGAGCCGGCCCAGCGCGAACCCAACGGGGACGAAGAGTCGGGATCGACGAGCCCGGCGCCCATAGACGATGCCGTCGACGCGTCGATCGGCGCCGCACAGACAGAATCCGGCGACGGCGATGACCCGCTCGACACCGATGACGAGAACTCGCCGGGCTCCTGGTCCGACTCGACCGCGCGAGTGAAGGCCCCACCGCAAGGTGGGGCCAAGCACACCCGGCAGGGTTCGAGCCTAGAGGTCACTCCGCAACGCGGAGTGCCCGACCGCCTGAACGTGCCGCGCGAGTGAAGGCCCCACCGCAAGGTGGGGCCAAGCACGCCCGGCAGGGTTCGAGCCTAGAGGTCACTCCGCAACGCGGAGTGCCCGACCGCCT
>CAYSPB010000459.1:0-1496 GCA_964432695.1 uncultured Nannocystaceae bacterium | reverse complement strand
GCGCGAGTGAAGGCCCCACCGCAAGGTGGGGCCAAGCACGCCCGGCAGGGTTCGAACCTGCGGCATCCGGCTTAGAAGGCCGGCGCTCTATCCAACTGAGCTACGGACGCAGAGGTGGTCGGAACCGCGCCGCTGGGGTGACCAGCGGCGCGGCAGACCGGGTGTCGGGGTGAGAGGATTCGAACCTCCGGCTTCCTGTACCCAAAACAGGCGCGCTAGCCAGACTGCGCCACACCCCGAAGCGGCCCGGACCATAGCCGAGGGGCCCTCCCGCGTCAAAACCGAAAGCGCGCGCAGCTCATGGAATCGCTGAGTGCGCCTCGTTCGCACGCCTGCGGACACGCACACACCGAAATCGGAGCCCCACGATTTTTTCGTGATCCAAAACCCGGGTTCCCTCTCTAACCAGGCGTCCGAGGGGAACGGATGAGGCCCACCGGACGCCCACCTCTGCGACACGGGACGAGCGGGACGATGACGACCACCACCAAGCTTCTACTGGCACTTGCTTCCACCCTCTTCGTTGGCTGCTACAGCGGCGCAGAAGACGCGAACGACGGAGCCTCGGAGGACCGGTACACGAAGTACTGCTACTCCTCGTACGGCAGCTCGCGAAGCGCGTCCTTCGCCTCGAAATCGAGCGCGAACGTCAACGCCGAAGAGGGCGAGGACAAGGCCTCGGGAACGATGACCCTCACCGCCAAGGCGGGCGTCAGCAGCGATAAGTACGACCAGATCAAGGCGTTCGACGAGCTGCGCTACCAAGCGGGCCAGCTCGCCTCGTTCCACATCGCCCAGACCTGCTGGGAAGCCGACGACATCTCCGACAGCTGCAAGAGCACCTGCGAAGAGCAGGGCCTGGCCTGGAACGAAGAGCGGGTCGTGTGTGAGGACTGCGAAGTCCTCCAGGACGGCTCGATCAAGTGTGGCGACGCCTCGCCCTTCCTGCTCGAGGCCCTCTCGCAGCCCTGGTACGGCGAGAAGCCCTGGTTCTTCGTCGACGAGGAAGCCCAAACGCAGCTCATGATGTTCCCGCCCAAGCTGACGGAGGACGACAAAGGCGAGCTGGTCTGGATCGCCGAAGTCGAAGTCGTCGGCTTCTGCGTCTGCGCCTGCGCACCGGACTGAGTTCCGCGGCACCCGAGCGACCCTGGAGGCCGGCTCGCGCATCCGCGACCGGCCTCCGTTCGACCCCAACTTCCCTCCGGACCCGCCGAAGGAGTCGGCGGTTCCCACCGCCCGCGCGCCCCGCACGATGTCGGTATCCTCGAACGAGGCCCCGTGCGACGTGGCAGGCGCGGCAACACGAAACACGCGTTCCCGAGCGCTGACTCGGGTGATGGATAGGACTCATGGGACACGACGCGAACCCCCCCGCGAACGATGACGAGCGCCGGCGCCCGTCGACCACCCAAACCGTCGCGGCCAACCGTCCGAGCGCAATCGAGACCATGGCCGCGGCCCCCGACGCGCTCGCGGGCCTGTTCAAGGCCCCG
>CAYSPB010000458.1:0-6339 GCA_964432695.1 uncultured Nannocystaceae bacterium | reverse complement strand
CATGTCGAGCACGGCGGGTGAAACGAGTGGAAGCCCGGGTACCACGACGACGGACCCGGCGCCCACCACCGACACGCCCGACCCCAGCACCACGACCACGCCCGACCCGACCGAGGCCACGACCGGTCCCGACCCCACCGCGGGCGACGGCAGCAGCAGCGGGGGAAGCGTCGACCCCGGAGACCCGTGCGGCGGCGCCGACATCGTGTGCGACGACTTCGAAGACGGCATGGACGCGATCTGGGCGTACACCGGCGCCCCGAGCAACATGCCGATCGTCGATACCGCCGTTGCGCACTCGGGCACGAGCTCGTTGACCTTTCCCGCCACCGACACGCAGGGCGCCTTCGTCTATCCAACCGAAGGGCTGCCGACGGCCGACAACCGCGTGTTCGCCCGGGCCTACGTTCGCTTCGCCCAGCCGATGTCGGCGATGAACGGCCACGTTTCGTATATCGTCGCCGCGGACGCGCCGTCGAACGGCGCCGAGATGCGTCTGGGCGCCAGCAAGAACTTCGGCTCGGGCGAGATGATGGTCGACGTCAACCTGCTAGGCTCCGGTCCCGAGTACACGCAGTTCTCCAACGGCGCGGTCACGGGCGGTGAGCCGTCGGATGCGCCCGGCATCGCCCTGGAGCCCAATGCGTGGCACTGCATGGAAGCGATGTTCGACGGCGGGACCGACGAGTTCCGGCTTTCGATCGACGGGGTCGACGTGCCCGCAATGCACGTCACCGACTGGCAGCAAGGCGTGATGGATTGGTCGCCGACCTACAGCGTGGTGAAAATCGGGGGTCAGAACTACAGCGGCACGCTCGGCCAGGTCTGGTTCGACGACGTCGCGATTTCCAGTCAACCGATCGGCTGCAACGCGGGTTGATTGCGTAGACTCGAAGGGACGCGGGGCACGATGCGTACGACGACGACTCTGATTTTGGTCGGCCTGGTCACGGGCTGTAGCGACGATGGCACCGCGGGTGGCGACACCGACCCGGGCACCACCAGTGCAATCACGGCAGCAACGGCCGACGCTCCGGGCGAATCGGGCGGTGACCCCTCGGATGGCGCACCACAAACGAGCGGTCCAGACGCCACTGGCGACGCCGACCCCACGGTGGCTAGCAGCGCCTCGGGCTCGGACACCGATGGCGGCGACACGGCTGGGGACGACGCGTCCACGGGTGGGGAGTCCGATCCTGGGACGACGTGCCCGCCTGGACCCTATGCCGACGCGCCCTTGAGCGCGATGTCGGTGACGGCCACCGCCCTACGTGGATCTTCGACGTCGGTCGGGGCCGGGGGTCTGCTCGAAGGGCCGGTGTGGTGGAACGGTGCGCTGTACCTCTCGCACTTCTGGTTCCAGGGCCAGCCACCGCCCGCCAACATCCTCCGGTACGACGGCGGGGCCCTCGAAGTCGTGTTCGAAGGAAGCGGAAGCAACGGTTTGGCGATCGGGCCGGATGGGCAGCTCATCGGAGGGGACCACCTCAACGGAACGATCTCCGCGTTCGACCCGGATGCGGGCACCCGCTCTACGGTCGTCGAGTCGTTCGAGGGCCAGCGCTTCAACTCGCCCAACGACCTGACCGTGCGCTCCGACGGCACGCTGTACTTCACCGACCCCACCTATCAGGCGCCCCAACCTGCGCCGCAGGCGGCCACGGGCGTGTACCGGGTCGACCCGTCTGGCGTCGTCGAGCAGTTCGAGACCAGCCTCTCGCAGCCCAACGGCGTGACGATCAGCCCCGATGAGACCGCGCTCTACGTCGGGCACGCGGGGGGCCTGGTCCGCTACGACCTCAACGCCGACGGCACGGTCGTCACCCCGGGCGAGCCGTTCGGCAACGTGTTTGGCGGCGTCGATGGCATGGCGGTCGACTGTGCCGGGAACCTCTACGTCACGCTGCACGCGGAAGGCCGCATCGTGGTGCGCTCGCCCGCTGGCGACGACCTCGGCGAGATTCAGGTCGCGCCGCAGGTCACCAACGCCGCGTTCGGTGGGCCCGATCAGCAGACGCTCTTCATCACGGCGGGCAACCCAGATGCAGGCGACGCGTTGTACAGCATCGACCTGCAGATTCCTGGACTACCGTTCTAGCTCTTCAAAGGACCGCACGCCGCAGTCCTCGCCGAGCGTGCAGCCGTCGCAATCCCAGAGCCAGTTGTCCAGAAGCACGGTGGTGTCGATGTCGGCGCCACCAACATCGAACAGCGCAACGGTCATGGTGACGGACTCTCCGTCGACGACGGGCGCGTTGAGCTGCATCCATCCCGTGGCACCGCCGCGCGGGCAGCTGGAATAGGTGCCGCCGGGGACGCTGCACTCGAAGGGGAGGACGCCGTTGAACCCGGTGCCCTCGAGTGCGCCCGAGTTGCCCACGAAGCCGTAGTCGACGATCGTCGATGCGAGCGAGGTCGCGCTCATGGCCGAGCCGTCGCTCATGTGTGCGACGTTCCCGGTGAACATCTCCGACGACTGCCACCAAACGAACAGGTCGCTCTGCTGGCCGACCTTGCTGGGAAACTCCGCCGAGAACCATGCCAAGTCGACCTTGTACCCGAAGGTTCCCGCGGGAACGTCGACCGTGAATCGCAGGTAGACGAGGTCGCTGGGGGCGGCCTGAAGCGCGGTGTCGAGGGAGTTGCTGCAGTCCCCGACGCCGTCGCAGTTCTCGAACGGGGCGCCTTCGCTCCCCGGCGCTGCGCTCACGCCGGGAGGAAGCGTGCCGTCAGGGTTGCCATTCCCAGGCCCAGGCATGCCGGGCACGCCGAGGTCGATCGAAATCCGACCGTCGGGTCCAGGCATCGGAAGGTTGCCGTTGCTCAGGACGACGAACTTCCCGCCTTCCGTTGGAACGAAGCTGCTGCTGTTGCCGTAGCGCTGGGCGAGGCGCACGGCATCCGGGTCGACCGAGACGAGCTCGCGCCCGTAGACCGGCGTGGAGTCGTCCTCGTTTCCGTTGCAGCCGAGCCCGATCGCTTCGAACAGGCCTCCCCCGAAATCGCAGACGGTATGGCCAGAGGGCGCCTCGCAGGTCGGGGTGCCCGTGGTGTCGATGAACGTGTCTTCGCCTGAACCGGTGGTGGTGCCGCTAGTGCTGCTGCTGCTACCACTGCTTGTCGAGTTCAGACCATCGACCTCGGACCCGCTGGTGTCCTCACCCTCGGTGCCCGACGCAGACCACCCCGTCGTCGTCGACGAGGTCGTTTCATCGTTCGAGGTGGAGGTCGCACTTGCCGAGGAGGCCTCGATGAATCGCCCGGTGACGAACTCGGTCCGGCAGGCGCACAGCAAGCCCGCACCTGCGAGCAGGGTGAGGGCATGCCGCATCATTCACTTCACCTTTGAGGCGTATCCACTACTGGGGTAGCGTTGAAGAAACACCGTCGACGCCGATTGGGCGGCCTCGGAGCGACCGAGCTTCTTCAAAGCTCGAATCTCACCGTAGCGCGCTTCTTCGTCGAGGGTGCCACCCTTTTTGATGTAGCGACGGAACCACTTGAGCGCCTTGGAGGCGCGGCCCTGCGACAGATACAGCTCGCCGAGCGTGACCATGCTCGGCGCGGCCGCGGGGGCGTTGGGGTAGTGCTTGAGGAACAAGGCGTATGCTCGGGTCGCGCCGGCCTTGTCGCCCGAGGCTCGTTTGGCGCGAGCATCGGTGAGCAGCGTCTTCGCATCGGGCACGGAGACAGAGGGCTTGGATGCTCGCGACGCTCGAAGCGAGGTGCGTCGGTCGTCGTCGATGCGGACGATGACGCCCTCGTCCACCACGACGGCATGCTTGTCGGATGCACGGGCGTAGGACAGCCGGACGACGGTAGGCTTCTGCGCCTCGTAGCGAGTGCCCGCGACGACAACCGTCAAGGCGGTGGCCAGCGGCGCGTCGACGTCGACCGTCGCGGCGCCGTCGACGAGCTCCACGACGGGCGTGTTCCCGGATTCGACGCGAACCGACGCGGAGCCGTCAAAGCAGAGCGTTGCGCCACCATGTCCCAAACAGGCACCCTTGGCGGCGACCGTGTACGTGCCCGCCTCGAGAGGCTGCCCTGGCGTTGCGACAGCAACGGCGTCTTGCTGGAGTGCTCCGGAGGTCAGCTGAATCGTGCTGCTGGGCTTCGCCGCCTCGCCACCGTCATCGATGATGACCGGCGTCGAGTCGACGGCCGGAGCGGTGTCGGCCGGCGTGGTGTCGGCAGCCGCGACGACCGCGGAGTCCGTCTCGCCGCGGCCGACCAATGCGGACAGGCTCACTGCAACCAGTGCTGCGGCAGCGACGACGACGGCCGGCAACAGCCAGGGCCGGGTCTTGGGAGCGGCCTCGACGATCGGCGCACCCTGCTCGGCGGCGAAGTTGGTCAGCACGCCTTCGAGCAGCTGACGATCGCCATCGTCTTCGCGCCCCGCCAAACCCGCCAGAGCCTGCATGAGCTCTTGCTCGGCTCGTTCGGCCTCGCCTTGCGGCTGATACGTCGCGAGGAACTTCTGGTCGAGGTCCCCAAGCGGCTCGTCTGCAGCGTCCGCATCTCGCAGCTTTCGCCAGCGAGCATCTTCGAACTGGGCCTGCGGATTCATGACATGTTGGCCTTTTTCGGAGTGGTGGTCCCGAGGTTGAGGTCGCGCTGGATCAGACGCCGTAGCTCTTGCTGGGCCTTCTTGATCCGTGAGCGCACCGTGGGAACGGGCGACCCGGTGATCTCCGCGATCTCGACGACGCTGTGCTCGGAAGCGTGTCGGAGCAGCAATGCAACGCGTTGCACTTCGGGGATCGACTCGAGGTAGTACTCGAGCGGGCGGGGCAACGACTCGAGCATGGTGAGGTTCATGGATTCGCCCTCCCGCGCGTCGTAGGTTTCCATCGTCTCCGTGCGCAGACGAGACGTACGCGTCTTCTTGGCGTGACGAAGCACGGCTCGCGTTGCGATGCGCCGAATCCAGCCATCGAGCGAACCGGTGCCGCGATAGCTGCCAGCGGCACGCAGCACTTCCATCAACGCAAGCTGTAGTGCGTCGTCACCTTCGGCTCGGTCCGCGATGATCGAGCGCGCGATTGGGCGCACGATCTGGAGCGCTCGCGTAGCGAACGTCCGCGCTGCCGCAGCGTCACCTTCGGCGACCGCCTGCGTGAGCGCGAGGTCGCGCTCTGAACCGTCCGCGCGCGGCTCAGCCATGGGGAACTCCCATGCAAACATTGCCAGCGCAGCCGTCATGCACTCGGGTAGAGGCGCGACGGGGGCCGAAGGTGATGAGAAAAAACCTCGCCATGAGACCTGGTGCAGGCCGGTCCGGCGATTCTACCGGCTTATGCAGCTCAAAACGTGTACTGGACACCAATTTCGAGGGCTGCCGAAACCGTAACCGGCCGCAGCTGCGTGCGCCGCGTGATTCCGTCCTCGACCACGAGATCGACGTTCGACACCCACACGTCCGCACTTCCGCGGACGTGAAATCCGAATCCCCGGACCACGCGCCAGTGTAGGGCGGCCTCGGGTGCCAAGGCGACCCGAACGGCCTGGCCGTCCTCCGTATCGACGTCGACCGCGCTGCTGTCGGACCACCAGAGCATCGGCTCCAGTACGAGTCCGGCGCCGATGCTCGGTCGCAACGCTTTGTCGGCGCGGAACCGATAGCCGCCCGACAGTCGAATGGGGATGCGCAGCACATCGACAGCCGGCGGGCCGTCGACGGTGCCGGGTGCGTAGGCGCCGGCGCGAGCGGCCAACACGCCATGCGACGCCAGCTCTACGTCGAGCCCGAGCATGCCACCGCTCTGCCAGGGGATGTCCCCGCTGAGCAGGCTGCCGGCGTACGCGGCGGTGATCGAGAACGCGGGTTTGGGGGCGGCGGGGACGGGAGCCGGAGCGGGCTCGACCGGCTCGACCGGATCAACAGGTTCGGGAGCAGGTTCAGGGCGTTCGACCGCCCGCATGCCGCGGGGCGGACCGTCGACCAACGCAACGCTGATGCCACGCACCATTGCGCCGAGGCTCCCGAGCATGAGGTCGCCGTCGGCGGTATGCGGCAGTTCGCGGACCCACAACTCGCCCGTTTCGGGCTCGAGCAGATAGAGGCGCCGCCCTTGGTCGTCGACGCGCTGGACGAAGAACACCGCCAGCACGCCGGGCTCCACGCTCGCTTCGGCCCATGCGATCTGATCGATCAACTCGCCGTCGGTGGTCGCCGCAACGCTGCCCTCGAGGCCCGTGTCGACGAGCTGGCCCTGGAGCTCGAGCTCCACCTCGGCCGGGGGGAGCAGCGTATCGCCGGCCGGCACGCCCACCTGCACGCGAGTCCGCGCCGGCGCCGAGTCGGTGGCCGCCTGCGTCGCGACGACCGTGGCC
>CAYSPB010000457.1:0-6368 GCA_964432695.1 uncultured Nannocystaceae bacterium | reverse complement strand
TTTGCGCACAATTCCTTAGCGCAACATTTGGAACGGATGTGCTTCGACCCCCGGCGGAGGGGTACAGGCACTTGGCCCGGGCCACCCTCGACAACGCCATCGTGCTCTGCTCGACCGACAGCTGCGACGACTTCCGGATCTTCAGCGCGCTCTATGCCGTCCGCCACGGTATCGAACTCTGGCTGAAGGCCTTCATCATCGACTTCGAGATGGACCGGGCGCTACGCAGTATCGCTGCCGGCAACCCCTTCGAGTTGCTGCGTAAAACTGTCCAGCAGGACCGCACGACGAAGAGAGCTCGCCATGACGCCAGTCGGGGGCTGGTCAAGAGCCTGTGCCGGTTTCGCAATCTCTCGGATGGCCTGCGCCATCCGGATTTTTGGCGACACGAAATCAAATCGGAGTTCTGCCACGATGCGATCTCGAAGCTCCGCGCGAAGCCAGAGACCCCGCGACACGAGTTCGCACGTGCCTGGGCAGTGCCGGTCACTGGGCACGACCTCCTGGGGCTCTGGGCGCGGGCCAGGCCGCGGTTCAGAGACGTGACGTTCAAGGCAAAGCTCTACAACCACCAGTGCGTCGGCGCCAACACCATCCTCAGGGAGGAGGAGGTGACGTCGGCCTGTGAACTCTTCGACGCCGTGGATCCGAACGGCGACGCGTTCCGCTACCCGAGCGGCATGTCGGGCGACTTGCACCGGATGCAGAGCATCAGCCTCGAGGCCCTTGGGCATTTCGCATCCGCCGTCGACAGCACGGTCATCGCCTACGGTGAAGCTCTCTCCGACGCCTACCTCCACTCGACGATTGGGCACGCGCTGCCATACGGGGCGATGGAGCGCTGAGCTCAACAGACTCGGACGATGTCGTGGCGAGCGTATTACGCTCCCTATGGTCGCCCCCAAGCCTCATACCCGTAGCCCTCGACCGCGAAGCGTCGCCCTCATCGCCGCCCACGCGGACCGTGCCACCGCCCCTACCTGAACACCCGTCGTCTCGGAGAGGCGTTCCGGCCCACAGTTTGCCTCGGCGAGGCCCCCTGCCCGCCTACACACCGATCGCCGATAATCGATGTTATGTCCAATTGAGACATCCAGTCTCTCAGGGACACCCTGCAAGGCACGACACGGTACCCCGCCCTCGCAGCCCGCGCAAGTCACCGAGGAGACCACAGCTTCTACGAGGCCCGTACCTCTATTCAGAACGGGCTCCACAAGCACTCATCGAGGTGCTCTCAATGACCCATGCGCTTGAGCAGACGCTGCACGACCGGCGTCCGACCGAGCCTCTCGTGCACCACCTGTGAGGGAACCCCGGCTCTTCGAATCTTAAGCAGCGCCCACAGCCCGCGCGACCTTCGTACATCGGTCGCAAAGAAACTCGGCCGGGACATCCTTCGCCGACACCGCCACCGGCGAAAGTCGGTCGCCACCACCCCTTTCCACGGACGCATGAGCGGACATTGTGAGAACCGCAAGCCACCCAGCCGCAATGAGCAAGACGAGATGCGACCCCGCAGCACCGACAGCCTCAGCCCAGCTCTCGCAAGATGGTCAATCAGCCTGGGGCTGGCAGTGGCAGTGGCCGGGTGCGAGGGCGTCCCCACCGAAGCCGAAACTGATGCGACACCGACGAACAGCACAGGTGGGGAAGAAGGCAGCACGTCAGCAGGACCGACCACCAGCGGCTCCACCGCCGCCCTTGCCACGACGAGCGTCGACTCCACTACGAGCACGATGACGTCGTCCGACGACGACAACGACGACGAGCCCGACCCCTCGACCAACTTCGACCTCGGCCCTTTTCCCGATATCGGCCGAATTCAGAAGGCCGGCTGTCAAGGCATCGACTTCTTGTTCGTCATCGACAACTCGACAAGCATGGCGGTGCAGCAAGCTCAGCTGCTTGCAAGCTTCCCCGGCTTCATTAACGCGATCCAGACCTCGCTGGATGGCGTTACCTCGTATCACGTCGGCGTGGTCTCAAGCGACGACTACATCGGCAACGAGCCTGGCTGCACGTCAATCGGTGATCTTGTCACGCAGACCGCCGGATTCGGCTCCTCGGACTCTGTGTGCGGCCCCTTCGCATCGGGTCTTCGCTTCGCAACCGACGAAGATAACCTCGAGACCGTCTTCCCCTGCATTGCCCAAGTCGGAGCGAGCGGAAGCCCGCTCGAGCGGCCCGTCACGGCCACGGTCGCAGCCCTCGACCCAGCCAAAGCGGAGCCTGGCGCCTGCAACGAGGGATTCATTCGCGAGGACGCGATCCTGGTTGTCGTCATCGTTACCGACGACCCGCCCTATCTACCCGAGATGGACGACGCAAACCCCCAGACCGATACATCGGGGTGGTACGACGCCGTCATCGCAGCAAAGGGCGGCAAGGCTGAGTCGGTCGTGATGATCGGCTTCGTGCCCACGCCCGAGGACTCCTCCTGCGCCCCCATCCCCCAATACAGTCCGAACCTGGTTGACTTCATCGAGGAGTTCGGCGAACAGGGCGTGATGGGGAGCGTGTGTGCCGCCGACTTCGGCCCACTCTTCGCATCGGCCATCGGGACAATCGAAACCACCTGCGACAACTTCACCCCACAGGGCTGAGCGCTAAAGAGGTTGTCGCCGCCCACAGCTTACCAGACGACAGCGTGGCTGCGACGCATCTGAACGCCCGCCGTCTAGGGAGACCGCTCTCTGGCCATACGTCCGGCACCGACAACCGACCACGGTCCAAGAACTCCTCGAAAGGCTCAGAACCGAATCCGCTCAATCTCGCTGCGCGAGACGACCTTCGCTGTCCGGTCGTAGAGCTTCGTCGTCTCGGTGCTCGCGTGGCCGGCAACCTCAGCGGCGGTCTCGATGCTGCCACCGCCGGCCATGTACGCCGTGATTCCCGACGCGCGGAAGCTGTGGTTGCAGACCAACGCCGGGTCGATCCCCACCGCCGCGCAGCGCTTCTTGACCATCGCCAACACGTTGGACGACTTCAACCGCCGCCGCGTCAGCCGTCGCCGACCATGCTCGTCCAGCGCTCGGTCGACCGTCCGAAACACCGGCGTTCGAGGCCCAGCCGGCGACAGGCGTAAGAAGGCATCCATCGCCTCGCGAAGCTCGTGGTGGCACGGCACCCGCGTTTTCTTGCCCCGCTTCTCGGTCAGCAACAGGGACGCAGTCGACCCCTGCACCTCGTAGTGCCGACCGTCGAGCTTCGTCACCGCGCCGACCCGGGCGAACGAGAACAACATCGTCGAGATGATGGCCCGGTTCCGCAGCGTCACCACGTCGTCCCCGTCGAACGACGCAAGCAGCTCCCGTACCAGCTCGGGCTCAAGGATCGGCGTCTGCCCTTCTCGCTGCGAGACCCGCGGACCGCGAACCACCTTGAACGGGTTCCAGTCGAGCACCCCGCTGCTCGCGAGGTAGTCGCAGAGGTTCGACAGCGCCGAGAGCCGCGCCTTGATGGTCGCGGGTGCCTTCCCCTGAACCTCGAGGCTCTTGATGTACGCGGCCGCCTCCGGCGGCTCGAGTTCCGCCAGGCTCAACCCAACCTTCTCCAACCACGCCGAGAGCTGCGCCGCCGCATGGGCGTAGGCCCGTCGTGTGTGGTCGTTCCGCAGGTGCGCTGTGAAGAACTCGACGAACTTTCGCTCCGCCTTTCGGCCGAGTTCCGAGACGGTCGCCGGCACAAGCCCTCGCACGTCGAGCCGAACCAGCTCACCCATCGGACGCCTCCCCGGTACGGCCCTCGTGCAAGCGGTGCTCAAACAACGCCTCCAACACGTCGCCAGCATCGTGCGCCAGGATCCCCGCGCCGACGACGTTCTCATCGAGGACGCCGGTCTCGTCTTGCTCGCCGAGCAGCTCGAGTGCCGAGCGCAGTCGCTGCCGCGCCGTGGCGATCAACTCCCCTGCACTCGCCTGCGTCAGGTCTCCCGTGTCGTTGTCGCGCGCCACCGAGCCCTATCCTTCTATACGGGCCGATCGAGGTCGAGGGTTTTGGACGGCCATCGGGCCGCGCGACTGTCGGCCGAGGCGCGCGAGCCCCCTCCCCTTCCCCGGCGCGCGTGATCGATTTCGATCGCCGGCGGAGTGCAATCGGAGGGTGATAAAAAGAATTATCACCCTCCATCCGCGTCGTTTGCGCCCCCTTCTCAGCGATGGCGATGGAGTCAAGATCGGCCGCGGCCGGGCTTCACGCCTTGCTGGACGTGCCCACTCGTTAGTGTCGGCGTTTCATGAGGAGCTGACGAGCTTCCTCGGCGAGGTTCACATCGTCAACAAGTTCTCCAAGGGCCTCGACAGCAGCTCGTGCCTTGGAGCGCTTCAGGATGACCAAGGCTATTACGCGAGTCGGGCCCTGGGCCTACCTGCGGGACCTCTTCGTCCTGCTGCCCATCAATGCCGAGGTCGATGCCGAGGTCGATGCGAGGAGCTTTTTCTTGGTCTGCTAGCTTGAGACCTTGGGCTGATTCTCTAGGCGCGCAAGGAAGTCATGCAGCGGAATCGTCTCCTTTTTGTCGTCAAGTATGTCGTGCACCGTAACCGTGTTGGCGGAGAAAGCAACCGTGACGTCGACCACATTGAAGTTGAACTCAAGGATCTCCAGAATATCACTTCGGCTTGAGATAGCGTCGAGGATGTGAGCGCTGTGCCAGGGGGTCCATTCGTTGTCAAAGAAGCGGGCTAAGGGGGTCATCCTTCGGTATGTCCTTGGCTAAGGGATTGGGAAGGCCGAGCGGATAACGCCGGCTCGCAAGAAGATCTGGATCGTTGATGTGGGGGCCCCCTGGATCGTTGTTCCGATGACGTTGTCGAACGTGTGCCTTACGATCCACCCCTGGCCGCCTTCCGTTCCATTTTCGATCCATCGGGCGGCCGGTGAGTTCAGGGCCGCGTTTACCATGCGTTTGATGTGAATTGCCCTGGTTCCAGGGGAAAATTTACTAACTGCATTTACTCCTGACGTGGGCCCATGACGGAACAATATGTGCTCCATCGTGGTCATAAGCTGCTTCCCGTACCTGATCGCTCCCCATACGTAAGTATTGTGCGTCAGAATTTTTCGCTCATGAACGAAATACTGATGCCCATCAAGGATCTCAAGGTTGAAGACAGGGGCCTCGCTTCTTTGCAATGTTGTCGAGGCGATGACAGCTGTTCCGCCGAGCGTCCTGAGTCGCTCTTCAACTTGCAAATCTTCGGCCTGAACCCAATCTTGCCTGTCCTCCGAAAAAAGACGGTGATTCAGGGTCGCCTCAAGGGGTCGGTCGCTCCCTTCGATGTTCAGCAAGACCCTCTCCTTGCTCAGGTGTTCGATCGTGCCGGTGACAGTGCACCCCCGTCTGTTGTCCGAGGGCGAGGGCGGGGGCGACTCGTAGACTGCATTAATTCTTGCGACCCCGGACACGTTGAGTTCGTCGAGGCTCAGGGCGACCGTCCCTGAACTGCTAATGTTTGCATCGATCCATTCCTGGGGACGAAGCAGCGTGATCGCGAAGGAGTCTTCGGTGTCTGGAGGCCCAGGCATTTCGGCTTCGATGACGAACCACCCCGTCGTATCCGTGCTTGAGCAGGGGTTTTCGGGGGACAGGACCTTCACGCCAACTGCCACTTCGTCAATGCGAACGGGTCCTGCGCTTGTTTCGACAAGTGTATCTGCTGCGAAACATGGGCACCTTCCTCCTGTGCAGGTGGTGGTGGCGGGTGCGGCGGGGGCCAGCTTCCAGCTTAGGAGAGTCACGATGCCTTCACCTGCGTTCCACGCAGTGGTGGCCACTCCTGCAAGCCCGACGCTGAGGGCCGCTGATGCTTTCATCGTAGGCTGGCCGCCGGCGCTGCGCTCAACGATGCCGACGCCGACGCTCTGTCCGTTCTCGCTGTCGCAGAGTGGCTGGCCCATCTGGCATCCGGAACCCGGATTTTCCAGGGCGCGGCGCTGCGCGGCGCGACGACGACGTTCGATGTCGCGTTGCTCTCGCTGGTGGGCAGCGTCTCGGTCGGCGCGTTCCTGGTCCCACGCTTCCCAGACCGCGCTGTCATCCTCCGGCGCCCCTTGCCCGCGACCGTTGGACTTTGACTTGTCATTGTTCTGGGTTTCTACGCCTCCGCGCTCATCTGGAACTCCAGAGGTCCCGTCTGGCCCGAAGGGACCATCCGTCCCTCCGGAGGCTCCCGTGGGGTCGCTTGGAAGACTTGTGCCACCGTCATTGTCTGTGTCGTCGGTGCGCCAGCATCGCCACCAGGAGCCATTCCCATCAGGATTCGTGCCAGATGTACATCCATCCCAGTCTTCTGCAGAGAACCCGCTCGGGTCAACGTAGCGCAGCGGGTTGTTCAGGACGTAGCTGTATGCGTTCCACGTCTGGGCGT
>CAYSPB010000456.1:0-6375 GCA_964432695.1 uncultured Nannocystaceae bacterium | reverse complement strand
TGGCCCAGGCTTTTCCGTTGCTGCGGATCGGCGCCGCCACCAGGCTCGCGTCGTCCTCGGGCGTGGCCAGGACAGCGAGATATCGCGTGGTTGGGTCCCACGCGGAGACGGCCGTCTTACCGACCGAAGCCTCGGATTCGAAGAAGACCGTACCGTCGGCACCGAATCCCGCCATCCGTACCGCGCCCATCGCTTCGGAGGACTGCACGACACAGGCCGAGCCCATCGTGACGTCGCGCAGCGCGAGGGACCCCTCCGCGCTTCGGTAGGCCAGATGCGTGCCGTCGGGGGACACGGCGCGAAGGCCCGGGGTTTCGGTCATGTCTTCGCGACCGCTGACCATTTCGCCCGAGAAGCGGTCGATCAATGAGCCGTCGGGGATGCGGAACACCAGCGTGTCGGCGGTGTCTCCGTGACCGATGGTGATCGCCACGAAGCCGTCGTCGGGACCGACGACGATGCGGGTCGCAGACCGGCCGTCCCACAGCAAGGTGGGTGCGTGATGGACGTCGGCGTGCTCTTCGTCGATGGCGATCAGGTACAGCGACTCGGTCGAGCCGCTCTTGCGTACGCGTCCGATGATGTGTTGCTCGCCAACCGTCGCCAGGGTCAGGCTCAGGTCGTCGAGTTCGGGCGCAACCAGGTCCGCCGAACGGGACTTGGGGTGGAAGCGAACCATGCGGCGGTTCGCATCCAGACCAACGACCCAGTCGCTGTTGCGAAGCGACGCGATCAGCTCCACGGGCAGCTCGCCGTCGCCGAGGCGGAGCAGGTCGTTGGCCTGCGTCAGCGCGCCCAGCTCATCGAAGCCGTAGGTTCGAAGGGCTTGCGCATCGCGGTCGACGGCGACGACGAAGTTGCCGGCGGCGGTCACGAGCACCGCGTTCTCGCCTTTACCCGCCAGGTCGGGCAGGGGCGTGCGCGTGAGGTCGCAGGCATCCTCGGGGTCGTCCTCATGTGCACAGACGAAGTGCAGGACGAACGGGTCGACGCTGCCTCCGGCCATGGCGAGGACCGGCGCGCGGCGGCGGCTCAACACTTGACCGGGCTCGGCATCACCGAGCTGCATGGCGGGGCACGGCGTGGACGGATCGCATCCCGCGATGCTTCCTCCACACAACGCGGCAAGCACCCAAGCCCGCCGCTTCGAACCCACAAAACGCACATTCGGATCGTATCATGACCTCGAGGACTTGTGGCAACCTCACGCCGGTGCGAAGCGCTGGTACCTCCAGAGCCGCCGGAACCCGGCTGAAAACCTCGTTTGTGGCCGTTCTCGGCCTGCTCGGACCGTTGGTCGGCGGGCTCGGATGCGAGTCCGAGCCGGCGAAACCTGCGGAGAAACCCGCCGCCGCGACGGCGGCACCGGCGGCCGATCCCGCCCCCGAGGCGGCACCCAAGGACGATGACCACTACACGCGCCGCATGGAAATTTGGCGTGACCGCGTGACCGAGGACCCGACCTTGGCCCAGACGGCTCGCTTCTTCGAAGCGAAGACCGAGCTGAGCGAGATCACGAACAACGCCAAGGACGTGCACCTGCGGGCGAACGCCACGCTGCTGCTCGGGCTTCTTTATGAGGGCCGGGGGGATCGTGCGGGCGCCATCGGGCAGTACGAACACGCGACGAAACTCGTCAAGGACGACGCGGGTCCATACATGGCACTGGCCCTCGCTCTCGCCGCGGAGAAGCGCTACCCGGAAGCAGCCAAAGCTCAGAAGACGGCCACGAAGCTCGATCCCGACAACCTCGAGAACTGGCTGGTGCTCGGGGAGGTGCTCGTAAAATCCGGGGATCAAAAGGCGGGCATCGCGGCGTACGTCGACTACGAGAAGCGCCGCAAAGGCCTCATCGATGGACTGACGCTGAAGAACAAGCAGGGGGACTACCTCATTGGAGTCGACGAGCGGGTTGGCTGCGCGGAGGCGCTGGCCTCGGCGACGGACCAGGGCACTGCCATCGCGCTGACCTACGCGTTCAAGAGCGATCCGTCGGCGGACGTGCGCGCCGCGGTGGCGTCGGTGATGGGTCTGCAGCGGTTGACGGTCTACGAGCCGGCGCTTCAGGCGGCGTTGCCCACCGTCAAAGACGCGGGCGTGAAGGAAGCGGTGGCGTGGGCGATGGCGGAGATCGACCGTGACCCGGTGACGCCCAAGCGTCCGGAGCTGCCACCGGAGGTCGCCGAAGCGGCGGGGACGGCGAAGGCCCCCGCGGAACAGTCGGCCGACGCGGCGCAACCGGCCGCACCTGAGGCCAAGGCCGGATGAGCGGCGCGGCCGTCACGGTGCGGGGCCTGACGCATCGCTACCCTGGCGCCGACGTCGACGCCTTGCAGGACGTTTCGTTTTCAGTGCAGCCGGGGCTTCGCGTGGGCTTGCTCGGGCCGAACGGAGCCGGCAAGAGCACGTTGATGCGGCTGCTGTGCGGCTACCTGCCGCTGACCGAGTCCGGGCGGCTCCAGGTGGATGACCTCGACGTGGCCACGGCCTCGCTCGAGGTCCGCACGCGGGTGGGCTACATGCCCGAGCACGTGCCGCTGTACCCCGAGCTTCGCGTGCACGAGCATCTTTCATTCCGCGCTTCGATCAAGCGCGTGCCGCGGTCGGGCCGCGACGCCGAGGTTGCGCGCGTTGCGGACAAGACCGGTCTCTCCGACCGGCTGCAGCAGCCGATCAGTCAGCTCTCCCGGGGCTATCGGCAGCGTGTCGGCATCGCGGACGCACTCCTGGGGGCACCGCCGCTGATCGTGCTCGACGAGCCCACGGTTGGGCTCGATCCGAACCAGGTGCTGGAGATCCGGGCGATGCTTCGCGACCTCGGCGGGGCCCACACGCTGGTGTTCAGCTCGCACATCCTCGCGGAGGTCGAGGCCCTCTGCGACCGTGTCGTCATCCTCTCGCAGGGGCGCGTCGTGGTGGACGAAGCCCTCGATGAGGCGCTCGCGTCGGGGCACGTGCAGGTGCGGCTGGTTGGGGATGCATCACGCGCCCGCGCCGTGCTGGCGGCCGCGTGGGACATGCTGTCCGCCGACGCCCCCAACCCCGAGTTCGGCGAGGCGAGTGAGGGGACGACGGCGATGCGGGTGCCACTGCCCGCCGAAACCGACGCCGAAGAGGTCTTGGGTGCGATCGGATCGGCTTGCGCCGCCCAGGGCGTGGAGGTTCGCACGCTGGCGCTGGGGCGCACGCGCCTCGAGGAACGCTTCGCCCAGGCGACCGGCGCTCGCCGAGCCTGAATACGCTACTTTCCCGGTCCGTGGCCGACGACCTCCTCCACGCCGCACGCGGCACGCTGGCGCTCGCCCATCGCGAGCTGCTGTCGTTGTTCGTGACGCCGCTGGCATACGTGGTCGGCACGCTGTTCCTGCTGCTGCAAGGCTGGAACTTCTCGCTGCTGCTGCAGGTGCTCAACGACCCACTCGCCGCACCGGGCCCGGTCATGCAGTTCTACTTCGGGGGCAGCTTCTTCATCTTCTGGCTGCCAGTCATCTTCTTATGCGCGTCGCTAGCGATGCGGCTGCTCGCTGAGGAACGGCGGCAGGGCACGCTGGAGGCGCTGCTGACGGCACCGCTGAGCCCGGCCACCGTGGTGCTCGGCAAATTCGTGGGGGTCGTGGCCTTTTACGTGGCGCTGTGGTCTCCGACCGCGGTGTTCTACGTGCTACTGCGGGGGGCCAACGTGCAGCCCGATGTGGGTCCGATCGCTGCGGGTTACCTCGGCACGTTGATGGTCGGCTGCAGCTTCTTGGCGATTGGTCTGATGATGAGCGCGTTGGCCAAGTCGCAGCTCCAGGCCGCGATCTCCACATCCGTCGCATGCACAATTCTGCTGCTCACGGGGCTGCTGGTCGACCAGGTCGAGTCGCCGGTCGTCGCCGAAGCGCTCGCGCAGACGAGCTTGCTTTCGATGATGCAGGAGATGGCGCAGGGCATTGTGGATACCCGCTGGCTCGGCATGCATCTCGCCATCGTGGTCGTTGCGCTGGTGGTGTCGATGCTCGCGATCGATCCGCGCCGGAACCTCGACCGAGTCCTGCGGGGCATCGCGATCGCCGTTGCCGTCGTGCACGGGGCGTGGATCGGAGGTCGTCACGCGGTGCGGCAGGACTGGACGGCATCGCAGATGTATGCGCTGTCGGACCGCGCCGCCGACGTCCTCGGTGAGCTCGAGGGACCGATTGACGTGCGCGTCCTCGTGCCGGAGACCATCGGCGCGGGCCGGCCCAACCCGCTGAGTCAGGAGCTGCGCGAAGTGCTGGCGCGCATGAGTGAAGCCAGCGACGCACTTCGCGTCCAGTTCCTCGACCCCGACTGCGACCGCCAGGAAGCCGAACAGCTCGTCGCCGACTTCGGTTTGGGCGGCCGCGACCTCGCCGACGGGGTGGTCTTGGTCCGGGCCGGGCAGGGGGCCGAGATGCGACGGGCCCATCGGTTACCCGGCGACTTGGTGACCTACGCGACGGGGGCCGACGTGCAGGCCACGGGTCCGCGCGTGCAGGAGTTCCGAGGTGAAGAGGCGCTGCTCTCGGCGTTCCTCTCGGTCACCACCCCCCTGGACGTGACGGTCTGCGCGACCGCAGGGCACGGGGAGCCGCGCTTCGACAATCTCGAGCCGTTCGGTGGCTATGCCCACCTCTCCGATCTGATCAAAGACGCCGGGCTGACCTTGCGTACCGCGGACCTGGACGATGCCGAGGGCCTGCAGGGCTGCGGGGTCGTGCTCGTGGGTGGCCCATCGGGACTGATGCCGCCGCCGCACGTCGATGCGCTCGAGCGCTACGTCGACGAGGGCGGGTCGATGCTGGTTCTCGCCGGCGCGGTGGTGCGCCCGGGCGCGAACGGACTGGCCGAGCACGGCCTCGAGCCGCTGTTACGGCGCTTCGGCATCGCATCCGGGCAGCGGATCGTCGTCGACCCCGAGCACCCCATGCCAGGTGCGGCGCCGCTGCTCGCCTTCACGATCGACCAGGGGTGGGGTGCCCACCCGGCCGTGCGGGCATTGGTGTCTCGCGCGATCAGCTTCGTGCTCGTGCGCGAGTTGGGGCTGGCCGACGGCGAGGACGGTTCTCGCCCCGACGCGTTGGTCTACAGCGCCGAGTCGTCCTGGGCCGAAGCCGACGTGGCCGGCATTCGGGCGGGGACCCCGGCCCAGTTCGACGCCGAGGCCGACGCGCGTGGCCCCGTGGTGCTCGCAGCCGCGGGAACGTTGGGCAATGCTCGCGCGGTGGTCATCGGCTCGGACCAGTTCGCGTACAACGCATTCCTGCGGGACGACGTCGCCTACGATCACGGACGCGATCTCGTCCTGAACGCGCTGGGGTGGCTGACAGCCGAGGATGCGCTGCTAGGCATCCGTCCGCGCGAGCGAAGCGCGGTGAAGCTCGTGCTGATGCCCGAGCAGCTGCGCCGCATGGTTTGGGTCTGTCTGTTCGGGATGCCAGGCTTCGGCATCGCCCTGGCGGTCTGGGTGCTGTGGAGGCGGCGACGATGAAGCTGAGCGTCTCGACCTGGGTTTGGATCGCTGCGGCGGTCGGGCTGACCACGGCCGTGCATGCTGGCGGCACCGACGAAGCGGGGCCCGGCCGATTCGTGTCCACGCGATCCTCCGCGCGGCGGGTGTTTCCGACGCTGCCCGACGTGCCCCTCGAAACGGCGACGGTCACGCTGGCGCAGGCCGACGGCACCCAGGTCGTCCTCGAACCCAGCGCCGATGGGCACGCACTCCGGGTCGATGGCGTGATGGTGGGTCCTGCAGATCCGCGGGCGGTCGAAGGCCTGTGGGCGTCGCTTCGCATGGCGACCACGCTGCGGGCGGTCAGCGACGGCTCGGCCGTGGGCGTGGGCACGTTGGGCTCGATCGGCATTGAGGCCGGCGGCATCGCGCGCACGGTTCGCGTGGGCGGCACGACCTCCGACGGCGCCGGACGCTACGCGGAGATCGACAACCCAACCTTCGACCCCGAAGGCCCGAAACCCCAGACCTGGGTCGTGGAGTCGGAGCTGGGGGACATCTTGAAGCAGGCGCCGCAGGCGTGGCTGACTCGGCGCGCGGTGCTGGTCGAGCCCGGGCAGGTGCTCGCGCTGGAGCTTCGGGGTGGGACCATGGCGCGGGGCGAGGATGGCCGCTGGCGTGCGCAGGCCGGCGATGTGACGGCACTACTGTCGACTGACGCGGTCGAGGCTCGGTTGGGGCGCCTCGTCGGCGCTCGGCTCTCGCCGCTGCTGCCCGAAGGCGCCAACGCGCCGTCCACCCCGTGGGTGACACTGAAGGGCACAGGCGGCCGGTCCTGGTCGCTGGCACTCGCGGGGCCGTGCCCCGACGGCAGCGCGCGCACCGTGCTGGTGCGCGGCGAGGGCTGGCCGGGTTGCATCGAT
>CAYSPB010000455.1:0-6386 GCA_964432695.1 uncultured Nannocystaceae bacterium | reverse complement strand
CGACCCGCGGCCGAGGCCGAGCCGCTGGTCTTCTTGGGGAGGCTCGATTCGCAGGTGAAGGTCCGCGGCTACCGGGTCGAGCTGGGCGAGGTGGAGGCCATCCTTCGCAAGGCGGCCAACGTCGACGACGCGGTCGCGCTGGACTGGCCGCGCAGCGAGAGCGGGGGGGCCGAGGGCATCGTCGGCATTGTCACGGGCGAGGGCCACGACGAGAAGACGGTCCTGCGCGCCATGGGCGAACTCCTGCCGCGCTACATGGTCCCCTCGCGCCTGGTCGTGGTGGAGCAGTTCCCGCTGAACAACAACGGCAAGATCGACCGCAAGGCTCTGCGCGCCCGGCTGGACGCAGCATCCGACACGTAGCCTCTCAACCCGGCGAGGGGGCGTCTGCCTCGACCGATCGAATCTCGGTGCCGGTCAAGACTGGCGTTTGCGTGGTGTCGAAGAACAGCGTCTTCGTCTGGCGTCCTGGGTTCGAGGGCGGTGCGACCGAGAGCAAGAACAGACTCTCTTCGACGCAGGTCGCGAACTCGCCGAAGCCCGGTGCCGAGCGCTTGGCATCGAGCGTCACCGCTTCGATGACCGTCCCGATGTCGGGCTCCCCGATGAGGGTGACGTGCGCGTAGAGCTTGCCTTCCACCGCGGGCGGCGTCGCCTCGGCGCAGGCGGTCGCAAACTCGGCGGCGTTCTCCATGAGCATCATCGACTCGACGATGTTGAGCAGTTCGTCGTCGGCCGCGGCCTCGTCGACGAAGTCCGCCGGCAGTCCTTCTGCCTGCAGCCGCGCGATTCGGGCAGCAAGGACGGCATCACGAAGCTGCTCCGCATTGCCCGGGGGATCCGCCGGCGAGGTTGGACTTCGAGAAGCCGCGCGCAGAGTCGGCGCTGCAGACGATCCAACGCCCTTGCGGGGCTTGCTACCGCGCACCTCGTCTCTGGGCGCGGCAGCTTCGGGCGGACCGTCTTGCATCGCCATCGTGGCGCACCCCGCTGCAACCGCGAGGCTTCCTGCGGCGACGAAGGCCTTGGCCAGCATGCTGGTCCCGGCGGTCGATGCAGGGGCGCCGCGTGCGGGAAGAGCGGCCAACGGGGCGAACGCGGACAGCCAGTCCTCGCGGCGGCCACCGTGCTGCTCGTCGAGTGCAGTGCGCAGCCGGTTCAGCGCGGTGCGCAGGCGCCCGCGTACGGTGGCCGACGGGCAGCCCTCGCGCCGGGCGATTTCGGCGAGGGATTGCCCGTCGAAGTAGTGGCGAAGCACCGTCTCGCGCAGCGGAGGGTCGAGAGCCTCGACCGCCTCGCCCAGCAGACGGAGTCGCTGCGCCCGCGCCACGAGCTCCTCGGGCTCGGGCCACGGGGTCGGCTCGGTCGACGCCCGCTCCCGCTGTGCGCGGCGGCCCCCGCTACGCGCCTGCATGTTGCGCAGATTTCTTGCGACCTGGGCCATCCACCCTCGCGGGGACTGCGGGTCTGTGGGCGGGCGTGCAGACCATGCAGCGTAGGTCTCTTGCACGAGGTCGTCGGCGTCGTTGGGGTGGACGAGGCGCCCCGCCAGACGGCGAAGCCAGGCGGCCTGTTCGAGATAGGCGGCGGGATCCAGAGGCTCGATGGAGGTTGTCATGGGAGTGTCCCGCATGCATTGCCGCCGAACGCCCGATCGTTGGCAAACGCGGCCAAAAACCCGACGTTGGCGTCCGCGGAGGCATTGGGCGGCCTCGGAAGGCTAGCTCGTCGCACGCGCCCGTGGGCCGTGACGCACGAACGAGGTCGCCCAACGCGCAACTTCTCGCGAACCCTCGGCTTGGCCCGGGCCCGTGGTGAAACGCATCGCCTCAATTTCCGGAGAATGCGGGTCGCCCTGGTAGGGTCCACGATCATGGCCCTCACGCGGGACGCACTGATTCAGTACCTCGAAGACAAGGCCCGGGTCGACCTGAGCGGCGTCGACGACGAGACCGAGCTGTTCTCGTCGGGCATGGTCGACTCCTTTGCGATGGTCGACCTGCTGGTCTTCCTCGAAAAGCACACGGGCACCAAGATGGGGCCCGAGGACATCACGCTCGAGAACCTCGACTCGCTCGGCCGCATCCTTGCGTTCGCAGCCGAGCAAGCCAACGCATGAGCACCCCAGCGGGCATCGTCGTCCTCGGGACGCCGCGGTCGGGCACCACGCTGCTGCGGCGGCTGCTGGACGCGCACCCGAACATTGCGTGTCCGCCCGAGACGTACGTACTCAGCGGAGCCGCGCGCTTCCTGCACGAGGAGACGTTCGCGCAGGGGTTGCGCATCGGCGCGCTGTTTGGCTTGGGCTACGCGGGCTTCGAGGAGGCCGAGGTGCTCGAGCGGCTGCGTCGGTTCGCGTTCGGATTCTTCGAGGACGCCGCGGCCAAGGCGGGCAAGGGGCGCTGGGCCGAGAAGACAGCCTTCGACGCGTTTCACGTGGAGGCGATCCGTAAACTCTGCCAAGGGCACGTCAAGTTCATCTGCCTGCATCGGCACGGTCTCGACGTCGCCTGCAGCCTGGCCGACCTGGTCGAGAAGACCGGCGGCTACGTCGAGGAGCTGCACCGCTACCTTGCTCGCTACCCGCAGCCGCTCGAGGCGTACGGGCGGGCCTGGGTCGACACCGCCGGAGCGGTCGAAGACCTCGCCGAGGCCGACGAGGGGGCGCTGAGCATTCGCTACGAAGACCTGACGAGAGATCCCGAGGCAACGCTACGCGCGGTTCTCGAGTTCGTCGGAGAACCGTGGCACGAAGGCATTGTCGAGTCCGCGCTGGGTTCCTCCAAGAGCGTCGGCTTCGGCGACTGGAAGACGTATGCCCGCGGTACCGTCGACGCGAGCAGCGTCGCGCGCTGGAAGAAGCTCCCGAGGGCCACCCAGGCTCTGCTCGCAGAGGTCTGCAATCCCACGCTGACGCGGCTTGGTTACGAGGCCGTCTCCACCGAAGACCCGGATGATGAGGATGCCCGCCGTCGATACGAGCTGGGCCTGCTGCTCGGGCGATTGAAGAAATGACCATCCGATCGATTCCCCGTGCCGTTTTGTTCGGCCTCGCGCTTGCGGGGTGTTCCTCGTCCGCCTCCGAAGCCTCCACCTCGCAGCCGCCCCCGACGGAACCCGAACCGGCGTCGGCCGAGCCCGAGGGATCGCCGAGCGAGGGGCAACCCGTCGCCGAGGCGCCAGCCGAGCCTGCGGCGCCCGCCAAGCCAGCTTGGACGCCGCGGCCCGAAGACGACGTCACGCCGCATCACGCCCTCGAAAACCCCGAGGCGCTCGGGTACTTCTACGACCAGCTCGCCGCGCTCGACGACGGCGACGCGCGGGTCGTTCGCGTGGTGCACCTAGGCGCCTCGATGATCGGCATGGACGACCTGCCGTCGATCCTGCGCGGCAAGTTCCAGACGCGCTTCGGCGACGGTGGTGCCGGCCTCGTGCTGCTTCAGCGGTACATGACCAACTACATCCACCGCTGGGTCACCCTCAAAGGCAAGGGCTGGGAGCACTGCTACATCGGCTACCTGTGCAAGGGCGACGGCTTCTATGGCCTCGGCGGCGCGACGTTTTGGAGCAAGGGTGGGGCCAAGACCACCATCGCAACCCGTGACGATGAACTCGGCGACGAAGTCAGTCACTTCGACGTTTGGTATGCCGGCAGCAAGGGCGGCGGTCGGCTCAAGGTCACCGTCGACGACCAGGAGCCGGTCGTGCTCGAGACCAAGGCCGACGCGCTCGAGAACCGCTATCACGCCATCGACGTGCAGAAGGGCCCGCACCGGATCACCGTGCAGCCCGGCGGTGGCGGCACGGCGCGGGCGTTCGGCGTGGTGCTGGAGACCGACCAGGGCGTGGTGTGGGACCAGTTCAGCTGGCTCGGCGCGTTCACCAAGCGCATGCACGCGTGGAACGACGCGCACATCGCCGACCAGGTGAAGCACCGCGATCCGGCGCTCCTCGTGTTCACGTTCGGCGGCAATGACACGCGGCGCATGGCGAACAAGAAGCTCACCGGGGCGCAGTACACCGCCGAGTTCGTGAAGGGGATCGAGAAGGTCAAGGCGGGCAAGCCCGAGGCATCGTGCTTGGTCACTGCGATGACCGACCGCTCGCGCTCGCTCGACTTCGACGTGACCGGGGTGCTCGACGACGTCGTCGAAGCGCAGCGGCAGGCGGCCGTGCAGTCCGGCTGTGCATTCTTCGACAGCTTCACCGCGATGGGCGGCAAGGGCAGCCTCGCCGCGTGGCGAAAAAAGCGGCCCTCGCTTGCCGCACCCGACCGCAAGCACCTCAACCACGCCGGGCGCGAAGTGCTCGGCGGGTGGATGTACGACGCGATCGTCGCGGGCTACGTCGCGCACCGTCGTGCGGCGAATTGACCCTCGCGGATATTCATTTTCCATGACTGCGAGCTCTCACGGGGCTGGCTAGGTCAAGGATGGGTCCGAGTTCGCCGAAACGTTGACGGGCTGCGGGCCCGCGCATCAAACTGCCTCCGTGGTTCTGTCTCTGCTCGGCCCCCTCGGGTTCGCCACCGCGCTCGCCGCAACCCCTCCGATCCCCGAGAGCGAGGAGCCGCCACCGAGCTGGACGTGGAAGCAGGACGACAAGCCCGTCAAGGTGACCGTCATTGCCGGTTCGGTCGGGGCGTTCCATGGCGACTCGTTCCACAAGCGCCTCGGGGCCGTTTGCGAGAACGTCGAGATCCGCAACCTGTCGAAGACCGGCATCGGCGCGCTGCAGATGAAGCAGCGCTTCCGGGGCCAGGTGATCAAGAACCGGCGCATCAAGTTCGACGAAGAAGGCACCGAGACCTGGGTGCTCGTCGCGACCGGCCTCAACAGCATCGGCATGCCTGAGATGACCAACCACTACATCAAGGGCTTGGTCGAGCTGGCGCACGGCAAGGGCATGAAGACCGTCGTGCTCAGCCCCACGCCGTGGGGCAAGGATCGCAGCAGCAAGTTTGCCGACCTCGAGGGCCTCACGCGCCGCAACTGGACCCAGAAGGTCGTCGACTACGTGGCCGGCCGCGGCACGCCAGAGGTGAGCCTCGGGCGCTACACCGCCAAGCGCACCGGCGGGGCCGAGGGAGCGTGGAGCCTGGCCGAGACCGTGGACGTGGGCATCGACCTGTATGACTCCGCCTTACGGGACACCGAGGCCGAGCTCCGGGACGTCGAGCGCATGCGGCGACTGCTGGAGAAGGACCGCAGCTGGAAGAAGGCGCACGCCGACCTCGACCCCGAGGCCTACGAAGCGGCGCTTGCAGCCGATGCGCAGCGGGCCGCTGAAGTCCCGCAGTGGTTCATGAAGCCCGAGCTTCGCGGCTTCGACTACATTCACCCGAACGCCGAAGGGCACCGGGTCATGGCACAGGTGACGTGCCCGTCGCTCCCCGAGAGCTGGGGCTGCGCCTGCGACGGGATCTAGTTGTTGGGGAAACCTCTCCGTTTCCCAAGTGACCTCTAGGGGCGGAATCCAGCGTGCTTCGGTGCGGTTTGGAAACCGCACGCGTTTCCGAGTCAGCCTCCTTTGACGACGTCGCCCCGGCTCTGAACGCCCTTCGAGCGACGGCGCGACAGGTCGAGCAGGACGACCTCTCCAGGCTTGGGGGCGGCCGCGTTGAGCCGGTGCCGCCTCTCGCCCGTACGGAGCCTCCTAGAGGCTCTCGGCCTTGTTCCACGCCTGCTTCGCACCCCCGCAAGCCTGCGGGTGCGGAACTCGCGCTATCCCGGACCCGCTCGCGGGGAAAAATAGGGGTCACCGGAAAAAACATCCGGCGCCGGCCACCAACGACGCTGGGCGCTCCTACCGCGAAGGGGGAGGGTTCTGGGGCCCGAAGGAATCCCCGTGGCCGGGCATGAAGCTACGGAGCTAGCGTGGGAATGCGAAGACGACAAAACAGGCGACACGTTCTTTCCTCGCTCGTGCTTGCTTCCTTGGCGAATATCCCGGTTTCCGGATGCGAAGAGGAAGCTGCGTCGACGAAAGGCACTCCCATTGAGCGCACGTCGTTCAACTCGAATGACGACCCCCCTGCTGAGACAGACGGGAGCGTGGATACCGATTCGGAAGGACCTCAAGAACAGAGCGGTTCGTCGTCCGGCGACGAAGGTGGGGAAGCGTCCTCTGGCCACGAAGTGCTTCAAGGCCCTTGCTCGCTCTACGGTGAGCACGTCTACGAGTGCGAAGGTGCCGGTCACCCTGAGATCTATCGCGGCATCTGTGAGAGCCGCGTCGCACACCAGGTTGCCGCAAAGCAGCAATGTGGCTCGCTCTACGAGGAATTCGCCGCGTGCGTGTCGATGGTGCCGTGCGGCGACCTCAAGATTGTCCCCGGGGGCTGGAGCGGGGATGCATGTCTTCATCTAAAGCCCAGCCACGTAGAC
>CAYSPB010000454.1:0-6474 GCA_964432695.1 uncultured Nannocystaceae bacterium | reverse complement strand
CTCTCCGCTGCGGCGCCCCGACTCGGAGCCCGCAACGCGCCTGAGCGCCTGACGCTCGGCCAACCCTTCGAGGGTTCTCGAAAATGTATCGATACGACGCCCACGACCAGCAGATCGTCGAGGAACGCGCGGCCCAATTTCGCGGGCAAGTGCAGCGACGCCTCGACGGCTCGATCACCGAGGACGAGTTCAAGCCGCTCCGGCTCCAGAACGGCCTCTACATGCAGCTGCATGCGTACATGCTGCGTGTCGCCATTCCCTACGGCCTGCTCTCGTCCACGCAGATGCGCAAGCTGGCCCATATCGCCCGCAAGTACGACAAGGGCTACGGGCACTTCAGCACGCGCCAGAACATCCAGTTCAACTGGCCCAAGCTCGCCGATGTCCCCGACATCCTCGACGAGCTGGCCACGGTGCAGATGCACGCCATCCAGACCAGCGGCAACTGCATCCGCAACACCACCTCCGATCACTACGCCGGCATCGCGCCCGACGAGATCGAGGACCCGCGGCCCTACTGCGAGCTCATTCGCCAGTGGTCCACCTTCCACCCCGAGTTCGCGTTCCTGCCCCGCAAGTTCAAGATCGCGGTGACGGGCACGCCGGACAACGACCGCGCCGCGGTCCGCTTCCACGACATCGGCATCCGCATCGTCGACAACGAAGCGGGTGAGCGTGGCTTCGAGATTCTCGTGGGCGGTGGCCTCGGCCGCACGCCCCACATCGCCAAGGTCTGCCGCGACTTCCTGCCCTACGAAGATCTGCTCTCGTACCTCGAGGCGATCTTGCGGGTCTACAACCGCTACGGGCGGCGCGACAACAAGTACAAGGCGCGCATCAAGATCCTCGTCTCCGAGCTCGGCATCGACGAGTTCCAGTCGCAGGTCGAGGCCGAGTGGGCCCAGATCCGCGAGGGCGCGCTCAAGCTCGTGCGCGAGGAAATCGACCGCGTTCGCCACCACTTCGAGCCCGCGAAGTACCGCGACCTGCCGGAGCAGGAGCTTTCCGTGCTCGGCCAGAGCCTCGGGGCGGATGCCGGGCTACGGCACTTCGTACGCAACAACGTCGAGCGTCATCGTCAGCCGGGCTACTGCGCGGTGATGATCTCGCTCAAGGCACCCAAGCGGCCGCCGGGCGACGCCAGCGACACCCAGATGGACGCAATCGCCGACCTCGCCGACGAGTTCAGCATGGGTCGCATCGTGGTCACCCACACGCAGAACCTGGTGCTGCCCGACGTCGAGCAGGGCCGGGTGGCCGAGCTCTACGCCCGGCTCGCCGAGCACGAGCTGGCCACCGCCAACGCGGGCCTGCTCACCGACAGCATCTGCTGCCCCGGGCTCGACTTCTGCAACCTCGCCAACGCCCGGTCCATCCCGGTCGCGCTGGAGATCGGCGATCGCTTCGACAAGCTCGACTATCTCGCCGACGTCGGCGAGGTCTCGCTCAAGATCTCGGGCTGCATCAACGCCTGCGGCCATCACCACGTGGGAAACATCGGCCTGCTCGGCATCGACAAGCTCGACGAGGAGGCCTACCAGCTCGTGCTGGGGGGAGCGCCGGGCAACGACGCTTCCATCGGCAAGATCATCGGTCGCGCCTTTTCCCGCGACGAGGTCGTCGACGCCATCGAGACCGTCCTCCAGGTGTACCTCGGGGGTCGCGAGGCCGAAGACGAACGATTCATCGACTACTACCGACGCGTGGGCCAAGCGCCCTTCAAGGAGGCTCTGTATGGAGATCATCAAAAAGGGTGAGATCGTCACCAGCACCTGGCAACACCTCACCGACGACCAGGCCCTGCCCGAGGGCAAGGTCGACGTCACGGTGACGCTGAAGCGCTTCGTCGAGCAGCAGTCGAGCCTCGCCAGCTACGGTGGGCGCGTCGGCGTGCGGCTGGTGGCGGGCGACGAGCTCGAGCCTCTGCTCGGACAGCTCGGCTCCGTGCCGCTCATCGCCGTCGAGTTCCCCAAGTTCACCGATGGCCGCGGTTACAGCCTCGCTCGCTTGCTCCGCGACCGCCACGAGTACCGCGGTGAGCTGCGAGCGGTGGGCAACGTCCTGCGCGACCAACTGTTCTACATGCATCGCTGCGGCTTCGATGCCTTCGAGCTGCAAGAGGGCAAGTCGGTCGCCGACGCTCTCGACGCCTTCAGCGAGTTCAGCGTGCGGTACCAAGCGGGGGCCGACGATCCTCGTCCGCTCTTCCGTCGCCGCGCCGCTTCAGCCTGACCACACTGTTCACGTTTCGTCCCTAGGCCCCGGTCCCACCCCAGTGGACCGGGGCTTTTTCATGCAGGGCGACCTCCGATGAACGCCGTTCGGCGGCGCGGCGCCGGGCGATGCCGCTCACCAGAACACCCGTGTAGGCGGCAAAAGGGACCGGAACGGCTCCCCAAGCGCAACAAACGGCGAGATATGATCCGCCCGTGATCCGCTCGTTGCTCAGCCTGATCCCGGCGAAACGCCCCCGGCGGGTGGTCGCACTCGCCGCCTTGGTGTCCCTGCCCTGGCTCGGGGGTGATGCGAGTGCAGCCGTGATCCCCGGGCAGGTCGTGATGCGGGAGACCGACACGCCGACCGGGGGCCCCGAAGTCACCAATCTCGGGCATGCCTTCGTCGACGAGACCGGCCGGGTCGCGTTCGTGGGCGAGCTCGAGGACGGCACCCACTTCGTCGCGATCGACGGCACCGTGGTGTTCGTCAGCACCGACGACGCGGCCTTCACCCTCGACGACGTCGACGACTTCATGTCGAGCAACGCGAGCAACGCGTTCGTGTACCTGCCGGAGATCGACGGGGCCGATGGCATCTACGTGGGCGGTACGGGGCCCTTGGCCACCGGAGGAGTCGCGGCCGTGGGCATCCCCGGAGCCACCTGGCTAGAACACGATGCTCCCCAGATCCTCCCCAACGGTCGCGTCTACTGGGTGGCGAGCTACGACACCAACGGCAATGCGACGCCCGAAGGCACCGTCCTTTACACCAGCAGCGACGGCACCAGCGCGAACACGACGATCGTGCTCCAGACCGGCGACGTCCTCAACGACGGGATCTCCAACTTCACCATCGAGGATGATGGCGTCGAGCTCGACTACGCCTACTCCCACAACGGCCTGCACAGCATTCACGTGCTGAGCCTCGAGGGGTCCAATGCCAGCGACGGGGTCCTCGCCCTCAACGGCTCGATCGCCGGAACCCCGCGGGAGAACGACCCCAACGGCACGGGCGACGACTGGGACCGCTTCGATCTGGTCGCGATCAACAACGACGGCAACTACCTGTTCACCGGCGATACCGACGGCTCGACCAGCACTGACGAGTTCATCGCTTACAACAGCACCATCGTCATTCGCGAGGGCGACACGGTCGCCGGCGTCACCCTGGGGTCGCCGGCCGCCCTGCGTTTTCTCGCCATCAACGACTTCAACCAGGCCGCCTACGGGTGGGCCTACGACACCCCGGCCGGGGTTCGAGAGTCGGCCTTCTTCGCCTGCAATGCCGCCGACCTCGTCGGGACCTCGCAGCTGCTGTTCACCACGCTGGACGACGAGCTCGACGTCAATGGCGATGGCGTCGGCGACTTCTTGATCGAAGACATCGAAGGTGGCTCTCCTCAAGTGAGCCGGGCGCTCGGTGAAGGCCCCATCGTCTACATCGAGGCCGACATCGACGACGGCCAGGACGGGACCAACGCGATCATCGGCATCCCGGTGTCGTGCTGCGGCAATGGCCTGGTCGACCCGGGCGAGCAGTGCGACGACGGTGATGCCGACGATACCGATGCGTGCCCCAGTACCTGCGAAGACGCGACCTGCGGTGACGGGTTCGTGCAGGCCGGCGTCGAGCCCTGCGATGACGGCAACGCCGACGAGACGGACGCGTGCCTGTCGACCTGCGTGCCGGCCAGCTGCGGCGACGGCTTCGTGCAAGCGGGCGTCGAGCAATGCGACGACGGCAACCTCGACGAGACCGACGGGTGCCTCAGCACCTGCACCCTCCCCACCTGCGGCGACGGCTTCGTTCAGGTCGGCGTCGAAGATTGTGACGACGCCAACCTCGACGAGACCGACGATTGCCTGAGCACCTGCCAGGCTGCCTCCTGTGGCGACGGCTTCGTTCAGGCCGGCGTCGAAGCATGTGACGACGGCAACCTCGACGAGACCGATGCCTGCACCACCGCGTGTCTGGACGCGGTGTGTGGCGACGGCTTCGTCCAGGCCGGCGTCGAAGAGTGTGACGACGGCAACGGCACCGAGACCGACGCCTGCTTGAGCAACTGCGTGGCCGCCAGCTGCGGCGACGGCTTCATTCAGATGGGCGTGGAGGGCTGCGACGATGCCAACGCCGACGAGACCGACGACTGCGTCGGCTGCGTCTCCGCCTTCTGTGGCGACGGCTTCGTCCAGGTCGGCGTCGAGCAGTGCGACGACGCCAATGCCGACGACACCGACGACTGCCTGTCGATCTGCACGTCGGCCGCATGTGGTGACGGTTTCGTGCACGCGGGTGTCGAGCAATGTGACGATGCCAATGGCGACGATACCGACGCCTGCCTGAGCACCTGTATCTCCGCCACCTGCGGCGATGGATTCGTCCAAGCCGGCGTCGAGGACTGCGATGATGCCAATGCCGACGACACCGACGACTGCCTGAGCACCTGCGCCTCCGCCAGCTGCGGCGACGGCTTCGTCCAAGCTGGGGTCGAGCCCTGCGACGACGGCAACGGCATCGACACCGATGCCTGCATCGACTGCGTGCCTGCCACCTGCGGCGACGGCTTCGTCCAGGCCGGCATCGAACAATGTGACGACGGCGACGACGACGACGGCGACGGCTGCCTCAACGCCTGCGTCACCGCGTTTTGCGGCGACGGGATCCTCTACGTGGGCGTCGAGGACTGCGACGACGGCAACAACGTCGACGAGGACGAGTGCCTGTCCGCCTGTATCTTCGCCTCGTGCGGCGACGCCATCGTCCACGAGGGCGTCGAGGAGTGTGACGACGGCAACAACATCGACGACGACGAGTGCTCGAACAGCTGCGAGGTCAACGAGGTCGTGGGCACCGGGGGCAGCGATGGCGGAGAGACGGACAGCGACAGCGGCGACACCGACGGTAGCGGTGGCAGCGGCAACGAGAGTGACGACAACGGCAACGGTGAATCGGGCCTCGATGGCACCGCCGGCTCGGCCGAAGGCGGGGGCACGGGCGTCGGCGATGAAGGGGTGGTCGACGGCACCGATGACAATGGTGGCAACGGAGATGCGGGCACGGGTGGGTTCCCCGGAGCGACGACCGTCGGATTCACCGGAGCGGGTATCGTGCTCGACGACGACGGCTGTGGCTGCAAGGCCAGCGGCGGCGGACCCCTGCGCGGTCCTCTGAGCGGCCTGCTCCTGCTCGGCCTGCTGGGCTTGCGCCGCCGCGCTCCCCGCATCCACTGACCCGCGCACAGCCGTATATAGTGGGCAACGGTGGCCGCCAGTCCCCCGTCACTGCACGCCCCGCGGGCGGGGAAGTCCCGCGAGCTCCCCGATGAGCGCTACTTCGTGTCGGGGGCGATCGGCGGACGCTACCGCGTCGAGCAAACGTTGGGCCGCGGAGCGATGGGCGAGGTCATCCGCGCCTACGACCTCATCACCGACCGCGAAGTCGCGATCAAACGCTTTGCCCTGAGCGCCGAGCGCAAGGACGACCAGCTTCGTTTTCGTCGCGAGTTCCATACCCTCGCGCAGCTACGGCACCCGCGGATCGTCGAGGTTCACGACTACGGGGTCGACGAGCGGGCCCGGCCCTACTACGCGATGGAGCTACTCGACGGGCAGGACTTCAGCGAGCTGGCTCCCCTGCCCTGGCGGCGCGCCTGCGGGCTGTTGCGCGACGTGGCCTCGGCCCTCGCCTTCCTGCACGCCCGGCAGCTGTTGCACCGCGACGTCGCCCCTCGCAACGTTCGCTGCACCGAGGACGGCCGCGCCAAGCTGCTCGACTTCGGCATGTTGTGCACGATGGGCGTCTCGCACGAGGTGGTGGGCACCCTGCCTTCGATCCCGCCCGAGATGTTGCTCGGCCTACCGATGGACGGGCGCGCCGACCTCTTCGGCCTGGGTGCGCTGTCGTTCTGGCTGCTGACCGGGCGCCATCCCCAGCGCGTGCGCAGCCTCGAGGACCTCATGCGCAACGGACGGAAGCCCCCGCCTCCGCCCTCCTCGCTGATCTCCGACCTCCCCCCCGCCCTCGACGACCTCGTGCTCTCGCTGCTCTGCCCCGAACCGCTGGGTCGACCGGCACAGGCGGCCGAGGTCATCGAGCGGCTCGAAGCCATCGCCGAGCTCCCGCCCGCCCCCGAACTCGAGGCGGTCCGCGGCTATGTCCGCAGCGCAACTTTGGTGGGCCGCGAACGGGAGATCGAGCTTGCCCGCAAACGCATCGAACGCATGGTCGAGGGGCACGGCGGCACGTTGCTCATCGAAG
>CAYSPB010000453.1:0-6477 GCA_964432695.1 uncultured Nannocystaceae bacterium | reverse complement strand
CACCGCCCGCGCGCGAATGTTGTTGCCGTAGTCGAACGCGATCGCGCCGGCTTTCTGCATGTCGCGCATCGCCTGCACGTGCTTGCCCATGGCGGCCACGCTACGGCGCACGTACTCCTGCGGGTCGTCGCGGCGAAGCGCGTCGGCCTCGGTCAGCGAGAGCCCATCGGGCACGTAGCCATGCAGCTCGTCATGTGCGCTGGTCTGATCGGTGACCACGTCGGGAATGCGGCCGCGCGCGACGAGCGTGGGCAGTACTTCCGCGCAGTTGCCGAGCAGACCCACGCTCAGCGCTTCTTTCTTGGCGACCGCCTCGTCGATCATCTTCAGCGCTTCGTCGAGGCTGCCCGTCGACTTCATCAGGTAGCCGTGATCGACGCGGCGCTGGATTCGCTCGGGGTCCACCTCGACGCAGAGGACCGCGGCTCCGGCCATGAGCGCGGCGAGGGGTTGCGCGCCGCCCATGCCCCCCAGTCCGCCCGTCAGCGCGAACTTGCCAGCGAGCGAGCCTCCGAAGTGGGTGCGAGCACAGGCCGCGAAGGTCTCATACGTGCCCTGCAGGATTCCCTGCGTGCCGATGTAGATCCAGCTGCCCGCCGTCATCTGACCGTACATCGTCAGGCCGAGTCCCTCGAGACGATGGAACTCGTCCCAGTTTGCCCAGTTGGGGACCAGGTTTGAGTTCGCGATGAGCACCCGCGGTGCATCCTCGTGCGTCTTGAAGATGCCCTGGGCGCGACCGCTTTGAACGAGCAGCGTCTCGTCGGCTTCGAGGTCGCGCAGCGAGGCGACGATGCGGCGGTAGTCCTCCCACGTGCGGGCCGCCTTGCCCGTGCCGCCGTAGACGACCAGGTCCTCGGGGCGCTCGGCAACCTCGGGATCGAGGTTGTTCATCAGCATCCGCATGGCCGCCTCTTGGGGCCAGCCTTTGCAGGAGAGGTCCTTGCCGTGGGGTGCCTTCACCGGCTCGTACGCCATGCGTCGACGTTAACCCAGCCGCGGTTCCCTGGTCGGGGAGGAGACGCACGCGCGCCTCTCGGCGCCGCGACCGTCGAGGGGCTCGGCCTTGGCTGCACTTCGGCGGCGCCGCGTGAGGCGGCCGACGGCGAGCCCCGCGACGACCGCTCCACCACCGAACAAGAGCGAAGCCTCGAACGTCCCCTCCGCGCCCCGGTCTCCGCCCACCGTGAGCGCCCACGCGAGCACCCCGAAGGGGGCGCAGCGCTAAACGGCAAAAGGGCGCGAACGTACCGTCCGCGCCCCGAGGGGTTCGAAAGGACCCCATCACCCAAAGGGGGGGTCCTGCAGAACCACGGTCTCGGCCCACCGTGAGCGCCTAATCGAAGCTCGTGCAGTAATCGAACCCGCTGGGGATCTTCGGGTAGTACACGACCGTATCCCAGCACATCTCGTCCGAGGTCCCCGGGCCGCCGAACGTGGTCTCATCCCGTTCCATCGAGTTGTAGATGCAGTGGTTGACGATCTCGTCGCCCGGCAGGAGTTGCTGCTCGAACCACTTGAAGTTCTGGTTCTCGAAGTCGAACGGGTCGTCGCGGTTGAGCTCGAAGACCATCTCGCCGTCCCGCCAAACCTCCGTGTAGAGCACGCTGCCGATGTCGTGCGCATGCATCGAAGCGCCGAACACGTTCAGAGGCCCTGGGAACATCTGCTCGGTGACTTCGCTACGGCACGTCATGATGTGCTCGTAGGCTTCTTCACCGGGCGGAATCTGGATGCCCTCAATGTCACCGAAGACGAGCGTGCCCGCGTTGTTCGGGCGAAGCTGGTCGGTGACCCAGAAGTCGAAACCGCTGTTGTCGACCTCGCCGGTCACTTCGAGCGGGTTGTTGTAGTGCACCTGCAGCCGCAGGGTCAGGTTGCCACCCGGCGTATCGCCGATGAGGAAGCCGGCCTCTTCGGGCAGTTCGAACCGCGACTGCCCCGGCGCCCACGCCCAAATCATGTCGCCTTCGAGGTCGAAACAGGAGTAGCCATTGGGACTGCCCGATGGATTTGCCGTCAGCGTAACGACGTAGTGATGAACGTATGCCGCGTTGTCGATCACCGCCTCGAAGGCCGTGATGTGTCCGAGCTGGTCTAGGGAGAACGTGAAGTCGAAGCAGTTGTACGAGGTCTCGGTCACCGGCACTTCGAAGTTGTCGACGCGAAGCTCGAACTTCTGCCCGAGGTCGGCTCCGCCCCCTGTCGACTCGTCGGCCGCCCCCGACGTTTCGGCGCTTCCGGACGTCGCGCCGGTCGTCGCGGTCGTGGCCGCCGACGTCGAGCCGGGATCGGTCGAGCCGCCGCCGGTCGATCCGCCGCCCGAGGTCAAGCCGTCGCTCGCCGCGTCGCCGGACCCAGAACCGTCCGAGCCGCTGTCACAGCCTGCGACCGCTGCGGCCAATGAGGCCGCTACGACGCCAAGGCGCATCCACATTCTCAATCCCTCAACCATGAAACGGGCCTATCAGATCCGGCTCAGCGTGTCAGGATTGCGACTCACGGTGCGCGATGAAACTCCGTGAAACATCGCCATCGAGCGAAAAAGGGCCAAATGACGCGAGGTGTCCGTGCCGGTTCCGATCGCGAGGCCCGCACCACGGCGTCATTCCGAGCCTCGACGTCACCGCGCTCATCGGCTCCATCAACCGCACTTGCAGTGGGTTCGCTCCAACCCGAGGTCACGGCGGTCCGGGGGTGGCGAACGGCTGATGGGCCCGCTCAATGGGTCCGACACGATGTTCGTCGTCACGAACGAACGCGCCCTCGACCACTGCGGTCGAGCCACCGGGTCCGGCGCGAGTCGTCGGACGGTCCCGTGCGCAGACCCGCGCGCAGCGGCAACCTCGCCGACCAAATCTCGAACGAAGCGAGGGCCTCTCCACACCTCGAAATGGGCGGTTTCCCCCAGGACACGGCGTCGCACCAACTTCCGCTCGACGGCTGATTGGGGGCGTCTATTCTGCCCCCATGGTTCTCACGTCCGTTCTGCTCGTCGCGCTGGCCCCTGGCGGGCTCGACTCCCAACCGGTCAAACCTGAGCCACACATCTATGACGGCGCAGAGACGGAGGGCTGTCAGTTTCCGACCACGCTGATGATGGGCGGATGCACGGCAACTCTGGTTAGTCCGCATGTGGTGATCACGGCTGCTCACTGCATGGGGAACTCCGATGCCCCGCCCGATTTCCGAATGGGCAACGTCGTCAATGCACCGACGCAGCTCCTGTCGGTGGACTACTGCCGAAGCAACCCCCTGTACGACCCCGCCTTCAACAACGGCGTCAACGGGCAGGACATCACCTATTGCGTCCTGGAGACACCCGTCTACGATGTCCCCTTCACGCCCATCATCTACGGCTGCGAGACCGAGATCATCTCTACGGGCCGCGATGCGTGGATCGTCGGAATCGGAAACAACGACTTCGATGGAGAAGACGACGTCGGATTCGGAATCAAACGATACCGGCAAACACGCGTAGCCGGGTTTCCCGGGGAGTCGCTCAGCGATGGCGTCTACGTGGGTGCGGTCCTCGACGCCGCCTGCGGCGGAGACTCCGGCGGTCCCGCCTACATCCAATATCCCGACGGCACCTGGCACGTGTTCGGTGTGGTCTCGGGAGGACCCCCTCCCTGCGGCGGCGGAGCCGACCTGTACGCCGTGATGAGCGAGTGGGTCCCGTGGATCGAAGAAGATTCGGGCCTCGACATCACCCCCTGCCACGATACCGACGGCACGTGGAACCCGACCGGGTTGTGCCAAGGGTTCGAACTCGATCCTCTGAACCCAGACCGTGAGTGGGGTGACTTCTGCCTCGGTGACGTAAGCCCGCCGAGCGAGACCTGCGGTCCCGCCTTCGACAGCGTGCCCGATGATGACGCGCCGTTGGTGAACATCACCAATCCCGAAGCCGAGAGCACGCTCCCCGACGCCCCAACCCAAGTCCAGATCGACATCGAAGCCGACGACGGTGAGGGCTACGGCGTCCGAGCCGTCCGCATCGCGATCAACGGCCAAGAACAAGCCGCCGAACTACGAGAGCCTCCGTTCGGCTTCAGCGCCGAGTTCCCTGCGGGCGTGTACGAGCTCACCGCGATCGCCGAAGACTGGGGTGGCAACATCGGAGAGTCGGAAACGGTCCGGATGGCGATCGGTATGGAGCTCCCACCACTGCCCCAAGCAAGCACCGGCGCCGCCGACGAAAGTTCGGGGGACGAGAGCGAAGTTGGCACTGGAGACGGCACCACCGCCTCGGACGGGGAGTCGAGCGGAGGTGGGAGCGCGGACCCGAGCCCGGCCGCGGACGCCGACGCTGACTCCGGGTGCGGCTGCAGTCACCACGCTCCGGGCAGTGCGAGCTGGCTGCTGGTGGGACTGCTCGGGCTGGTGCTTCGCCGTCGCCGCCGGGCATGAATCCGGGACACGCACGCGCTACGCGGGCAGTCGTTCAAACCGCCGCAGCAGGTCACAAACCACCAGCAGCGGCAAGCCGATGACGCCGGTGACGTCATCGGCTTCGATACGCTGGAAAAGCGTAATGCCGGCATCCTCCACTCGATACGCACCCACGCAATCGAGCGGTTCGGCAGCGCGCACGTACGCCTCGGCTTCCTCAGCGCTGTATGACCGCATCGTGAGGCGCTGCTGGTCGACGGCGGTCTCCAACCGGCCCGAGGTGGGTTCGAACATCACCACGCCCGTGGTGAGCACGTGCGTCTTGCCCGCCAGGAGCATGAGCTGATCGACAGCACGCTCCACCGTTCCGGGCTTGTGCAGCAGCGTCCTCGTCGGCGCCTCGACGGTCGCGATTTGGTCCGCGGCGAGGATGAGGTGACCCGAATACTGGCCAGCAAGACTTCGTGCTTTGCCCTCGGCCAGCCGTAGGGCGAACGAAGGGTCGTCCATCGTCGCGAAGGCGTCATCCTGCGCGGACTCGTCGAAGTCGGGCGCGGCGGTCTCGAACGGGGTCTGTAGGCGCTCCAGCAATGCTCGGCGGTACCGCGAGGTCGATGCCAGCAGCAGCATCAGCGGCGGCACTTTTTCTTGAGCCCACCGAGGAAGCGGTTGCAGTCGCCGCTGGACGACTTCTTCTTCTTGCTGCCCGAGCGCGCGGCCTTCTTCTCGCCGGACGCCTCTTCAGCCTCATCCTCGACGATTTCGACCTCGTCCTCCCCCTCGTCCTCGCCTTGGACCGCCGCCTCGGCGTCGGGGTTGAGTACGGCGAGCTGCGCGAGCAGGGCCTCGCGGCGCGCCGGCAAGCCAGGGCACACGGCGATGTCGTCGGCGGTTTCCTGCTTCGGGTCTTCGGGCGCCGTCGGTAGATCGGCCTTGTCGACCCGATTGTAGAAGTAGAAGTCGGGCTTGGCCTCGATGGCGCTCAGCGCATCCGCGTAGTTCTTGCACGGCGTGACCGAGGCCGCGGCCTGAAGCACGTCGAGCGCCATGTTGAGCTTCTCGTTCACCAGCGGCGCGTTTTCGGGGTCCTCGTCGAGCGCGTCCAGAGCCCGATGCCGCGCGGTGTACTGCAGCGGCTCGCGCTCGTCGTTGACCATCTCCAGCAGGAACTTGTGCCCGCTGTCGCCCATCTGCTGGAGCGCGAAATCCAGCGCCTCGGCACGGACTCGCTTGTCCCGCATGATGTCGTGAAGTTCGGCGTAGAAGTCCTTGTCGTCGATGAGCGCAGGGTCGGCCTCGAGCGCGTCACCGTAGGCCTGCAGCGCCTGCGACTGCTTGCGACGCTGTGAACTGAGGACTTGGGCGTACCGCCACTTGAGCGTGGCATCGTCAGGGAACTCGTCGCGCAGTGGCCCGAGAAGCTCGTTGGCCTCGCTCCACTTCTTGGCCAACAGAAGGCGCTCGATCTCCGCCAGCTTGGCCGACGACGGTCCGGCGACCATTGCGGAGTCGGATGGGTCGGCACCTTCGTCGGTGCTGACCGCCGTTCGCGTCTCGGTGACCTCGGCGCCGGACGCATCGTCGCCGCCTGCGAGCACGACCGCGATGGCAGCCCCAACGAGGAGAGATGCGCCACCGATCGCCGGCAGCAGCCACTTGCGGCCGCCTGCCGCAGCCGGGGCAGCGGCCGAAGCCATTGGCTCGACGAGCACGCTGGTGGTGCCGGTGTTCGCAGCCGCGACCCCCCTCGAGCTCTCGCTGATGTGCTCGACGGCGAGCAGCGGCTCGATGCCCTCGAGTGTTTCGATGACTTCGGTCGCGGTCTGGAACCGCTTGTCGCGGTCCTTCTCCATGAGCCGACCGACGACCGCAGCCACGACGGGGGGGACGGTGGTGGGCAGAGGACCGGGGTCAACCGAAACCTGCATGCGCACGAGCGCGACGGGATCGTCGCTGTCGATCGGCACCCGCCCGGCGAGCATCTGATAGAAGAGCACGCCCACGGAGTAGAGGTCGGCGCGCGAGTCGGCCTCGACCCCCATCGCCTGCTCGGGCGACATGTACGCCGGCGTTCCAAAGACG
>CAYSPB010000452.1:0-6490 GCA_964432695.1 uncultured Nannocystaceae bacterium | reverse complement strand
AGCCTCGGCTGATGTGGAACGCAACGCCGCCGCCCACGTGGATTGCGGGGTCGAGGTCGCTGCCGACGGCACTTCGGTCGCTGCTCACGCCCAACACGCCGGCGCCACCGAGGATGAACGGCGTCACGCTCCAGCGCGGGACCTGGGCGATCAGGTGTCCTCGGACGCTCCACAGGTTCACCTGGGTGTCGTCCTCGAGCCGGCCGAGTCCGAATGCGCCTTCGACCTCGACGCCGAGGGCTCGCAGTGGGAAGTAGCCCAGTCGAGCGCCAAACTCGGGGGCGGCCGAGCCGTACGGCTTGAAGCCCTGTTCGGGCAGGCTGAAGTCGGTCTCGAAGAGCTCGATGTTGTCGGCGGGCAGCAGCACCCCGACGAAGAGGCCCTGGTGAAGCGTGTTTCGTTGGGGCCGCCAGCGGCGGATCCACGGGGTGTTCGGATCGCCAATGCCGTCCGAGACGGGGTCGCTCGTGGTCGCCTCGGGTGCGGGCTCCGCCTGCGCGTCGAGGTCTGCGTCGGCGCTCGGTGGATCGGCGTCGGGGGCGAGCAGAAGCCCGAGCAGTGCGGCGCTGTGCGGCAGAAACACGTCGCCAAACAGGCTCCCAAGCCGTGCCGCAACCAGTCAAAAAAAGAGGCTGCGAGCCCTTTCGCGAAGGGGCTCGCAGCCTGTCGTGCGACCCAACGCGACGCTTCGCTCGTCTCTTCCGCTCCTGGCGGTGTCGCCAAAACTCCCAGTACACCCGGCACAGCTTCGTTTTTGCTCGTGCCCAGGAGCGAACAATCCTCCGCGATCCACCGCGCCGGGTTGCACCACAGGCTGCTCGGCGCCGATGAAACGTGCAGTGCTCGCGTGCGCAGCGGAGCGAACGTTTATGAGACTTTGGAGGCCACCAGGTTGGCCAGCGCGTCGCCGACTTCGCTGCATTTCGCCGCGCGTTCGCTGCCGACCAGGTCGACGGTGAGCGGAGCCCCGGCCTTGAGCAACTCGACGACCGCTTCGTCGATCGCGTCGGCCGCCTTGCTGAGCAGCGGGTCGTTCTTCTTGCCCGCGAGCCAGTCGAGGCCCTCTTTCACCGAGATCACGGTGGCGATCGGGTTGAGGCGGTCCTTGCCTGCGTCGCCGGGCGAGCTGCCGTGGATCGGTTCGAACATCCCGTGTTCGCTCCCGACGTTGGCGCTGGCGGCCATGCCCATGCCGCCCTGCAGCACGGAAGCGAGGTCGGTGACGATGTCGCCGAACATGTTCGTGGTGACGCAGACGTCGTAGCGCTCGGGCTCGCTGACGAGCCACTGCGTGTACGCGTCGACGATCGCCGTCTCCTTTTCGACCTCCGGGTACTCCTCACCGATACTGAAGAAGAGGTCGCGGAAGAGGTGGTCGCCGTGCAGGACGTTGTCCTTGACGATGGCGGTGACGCGCAGCTTGCCGTCGCGCGGCGCCCCCTTGTTGCGACGCTTGCACAACTCGAACGCGTGCCGGATGACCTGCTCGGAGCCGCGGCGGGTGATGACGCGGGTATCCATCGCCACCTCGGTGGTGCCTCCGGGAGACAGCTTGCCGCCCATCCCCGCGTAGAGGCCCTCGGTGTTCTCCCGAAGGATCACCATGTCGACCTGACCGGGTGTCCAAACCTGCTTGTGCTGCCCGTGCACGCGATGCTGCACGCCGTCGTACAGCTTCACGGGGCGAACGTTCGCGTAGAGGTTGAGATTCGTGCGGTTGCCGATGACGGCCGAGTAGCCTGCCATCTTGCCGTTCTTCATCGTGACCGGGCCTTTGCCCTTCGGGTCGGGCCACCCGACCGCGCCGAGCAGGATGATGTCGGCGTTCTTGCACGTCTCCTCGGAGCCCTCGGGCCAGTCCCGCGAGCCGTGCTCGAGGTAGAACCGCCCGCCGCAGGGAATGTCCTCGACGTTCCACTGCAGTCCGAGCGGCTCTGAGACCGCGCGGAGGACCTTGAGGCCCTCAGCCATCACTTCGGGGCCGATTCCGTCCCCGCCTAGCGTCACGACGTTGTACGCCACGGAATCGGTGTACCGCAGCGTCGTCGGACCAGCGTTGCGGATTCTCACCGCTGCTTGCGACTCACGTGGGCGGGACCCAGAGCGTCATCAGCTCATCGTGTTTGGCGGCCGCATCCTTGTAGCCGAGCTCGATGAGCGCGGCGACGTACTCGGGGTCGAACAGCACGTAGCTGGCCAAGTCGCTCTCCGTGACGTCGTCCGTCCCCTCCGTGGCACGGCGGAGCCACCGCGCCATCACGCCGCTGTAGTTCTTCAGCCGCGTACGCTGCATGATCTCCCACGCGAGTTCCCCGAGGTCGCGGCTGGGCTGGATCAGCACCAGGTCGATCTGCTTGTAGGGGCGGCCCTTTCGGCCGCTGATGCCCTCGGCGATCTTCTCGGCGAAGTCCGGCCCGTAGATCTCCGTGCCTGCGCGGATCAGCTGGTTCGTCCGCTCGATGCGAGCGAGGTCTGCCTCGAGCTTGTCGAGCAAGAGCGCGTTGAGCATCTTGCCGAGCATGAACACCGCGTTTGGGTAGACCATGCGCGCCTCTTCGCGCGCCTTGGCCTGGAGGTGCTGGGTTTCTTTGTCGTGTCGTAGCCCGACGACGAGCAGTCGGTCGGCTCCCAGGTGCATCGCGGGACGAATCGGCGTGTTCTGACGCAGGCTCCCGTCGACGTAGAACTGGTCGCCGACACGCACAGCGGGAAACAGGACCGGAATCGCGGCCGAGGCGAGCGTATGTGCCGAGGTGATGGCGGTCGGCACGATCGTCTGCCCCGGCAGCTGCGGCCACTCGCCAACCGCACCGCTGCGCGTCTGCACGAACACCGTCGTGACGCCGGTCGCAAGCTCGGTGGCACTGCATGCAAACGCGTCGAGGTTGCCCGCATGAAGGTTGTTGGTGATGCCGCTCCACGGGATGCGTTGGCGAACGACCTGCTGCATCAGCTGCGAGTCGACCAAGCCTCCAATCGTGGCGCCGTGGGTCAGCTTGGGCAGGTCCTTGCCGAACAGTACGGTCGGAAGCATGCGCATCTGCTCCCAGCCGAACCGGTACACCTCGTCGAGGCGAATCTCGTTCCAAACGCGGGCGAGCGCGCGAGCCTGGCCCCGTGGTCGGTCGCACGTGGCGGCGATGTACGAGCCGTTGATCGCTCCGACGCTGCTACCGGTGATCACGCGAAACGGCGTCGGGCAGGGGAGCTGCTCACGCACGTACCGGAGCACGCCGACCTCGTAGGCTCCGCGTGCCCCACCGCCCGAAAGCACCAAGCCAACACTCGGTGCTCCGTCCCCTGCTCCGCTAGAATCCAATTTCGAAGCAGTCGCAGGCGCTGCCGTCTTCGCCGCAGTTTTCCGGCGGTGCGGCGCTGCTGTCGAGGATGCTGATCGGACCGCCCCCGACGATACGCGCGGGGTCTTGTGGGTATTGCTGCAGTCGCTCTTCGATCACGCCTTGCGAGCCGCTTGCTGCGGCGATGGCCGCTGCGTCCTCGTTGGAGAGGAACGGCATCTCGAACGTCATCGAGCCCTGGACCGGAGACCCATCGCCGTAGACCGGCGCGATCTCGAAGTTGATGGGGGTCGAGTAGTTGCACTCGCTCGCCGCGAACTCGCCGAACGCGTCCTCGGGGCAGGCTGCGCCATCGACGTTCATCCACACCGCTGCGTAGGCTTCGCAGGTACTTCCGGTGCACGTCCACGAGTGCTTGAACTCGAAGCGCGACACGTCGAGGCAGGGGTGCAGGCATGGGTTCACCCAAACCGGGAAGCTGGCTCCGGCCTGCGACTCGGTTACCGTGCACACGCGGCCGCGGAAGAACGGGATGTCCTTATTCGTGAAGTTGGCCTCCGACGGCGTCTCGGTGGCGGCCGTGGGGTGGTCGAGGTCTTCGCAGATCGCCTCGTCGAGGTTGCACTCCGAGCCACGCGGGCACGGAGCCCCTGCCGAGCATTCGCCGGATTCCACTGCAGGCGCGCAGCCCCATGCAAGAACGCCCGCGGTCAGCAGGCCAGACGATACCGAGACAATCCAAGATCTGCGTTGCATGGGCGCTTCTCTCCCGACGTCGAGTGTACGCCAATCCACAAAACGAAGCCCAGTTGCGGGCGAGATCGACGAGCAGCACGCCGTTCGGCTCCATTCGCTCGCCCATGCATCCGGGGCCAAAAGTGCATGAGCGCCCTTCGACTTCTCGCCTGCGGGATGGACCCAGGCCCATGCAAGTTCCTGGAGGCAGTTCGCAGGATCCTCACATCGCTGGTTTTGCCCGCAAAACGGTGCGTATGGCAGGGTCGAACGATATCCGAGTCTGGGACCTCGCGTCATGAACCAGCGCGAAGAACGAGCTCGGGAGGGTAGGAACGACATGCTCCGTAACAAGATTTCCATGTTCATCGTGGCCGCTGGCCTCTCCTTCGGACTTGCAGCCTGTGACGACGACGACGGCGACGACACCGGTGCCGGCACCGGCACCACCACCTCGGACAGCGGCGACGAAGACACCGCGGACACCGCCGACACCGCGGACACGGCAGACACGGCAGACACGGCAGACACCGCCGACACGGCAGACACCGCCGACTCCGAGGACACGGCCGACTCCGAAGACACGGCCGAGAGTGACACCGAGGACACCACCGAAGGTGGCGACGAGACCACCACGACGGGCGACGCCGACCCCTGCGACGGTGTGACCTGCGCCGATGGCGAAAGCTGCCTCGGCGGCGTTTGCGTGCCCGACGACGACACCGGAGCTGATGCGGGGGATCCGAACTTCCCCAACCCGGCAGCCGGATGCCCCGATGGCACCATCGATGGCAACATGGCGGCAAACCCGGGGATCAACATCTGTATCCCGGCGTGCGACCCCGCCGCGGCGAACGTGCAGGCTGCTTGCCCGCAACCCGCAACGGGAACTGCGCTTGGGGCTTGCGTACTTACGCAGCCGCCTGCAAAGGATGCGCTGGCGTGCGGAGATGGAACTGAGATCATGGCAGGCAACTCTTGTCCCACTGAAGGCGAGTTCTGCCTTGCGGACAACTCGGGCGCGACCCAGTGTGTTGTCGCCCAGGGATGCCTTGTTGTATGTGGCCCCAACGGTGAACTCACCTGCCCGGACGGGATGAGCTGTGACGGCGGTGTCTGCGTCTACTAACGACGCATCACGTTGAGTGGCAGTCGCCACTCGGCTGAGCACAGGGGTCGGCAGCGCCAGTTCAAGCGCTCGCCGGCCCTCCGACGTTTAGTGTCCGCGCCGGAAGCTGGCCAACAGTGGGAGAGGTTATCTGCGGCGGGCTTCAGCGCCGACGCATCTTTGCGCAGCCTTCAACGACGCCCAACCCCACGACGTGTTGTGGACGAGGAGAGTCCTGCCATCCAGTTCCACAGAGATGTCCGTGTGACCTGGAACTGCGCCCGCCAAGACGACGAAGGCGCTCAGCAACCGGCAGGCTACCTACCCCCGCAGCCACTCGGCTGCATCCAGGCTGTCGTCGTACTGTGGCCAGTCGCGAGGTAGAGCTACTGTTCTACGCAGTAGAACGTCGGCTGTGTCCCAATGAGGACGATCCCGCCGGTCGCGGTGCTGCAGGGACGTGCACTCGCCCGGAGGAACTCGTCTGTAGAGGTTTTCTCCCCCACGGTGAAGTCGAGCTTGCTGGAGTCCGAGGTCCATCCATTGCAGGTATCAGACAGGGTTGGCGTCCAGTTTTGATTCATGCCGGTGATGACCGGCCAGTTGCTCAGCTGACAGATTTCCGGCTCGCCTTCGCAGACTGGGTAAATGGAGTTGGTCAGAGGCTGGGCACCAGAGTTTCGAACCCCGAGCAGCGGAGACGTATCCGTAGTCCAAATCGGAGTTCCGTCGGCTCTCACATAGGCCGTGTACGGCCGGAGTGGCCAGTCAATGGCATCGTCGGCTGCATTCGGAGTCCCGTCCGTTGCTTGCCGCACACCCGGAACGGTGAACAGGGCCTGGAATCCCACGTCGCACTGCGAATCTGCAAATCCCACGGGGTTGGGCTGATAGTCGCCCCCACCGAAGGTTGAACTGAGTGCGATGATCTTCTCCTCGATCACGGTGGAGCAGTCCGGCGCGCAGGCGCCAACCTCTAGGAGGTTGTCGTCCTCGCCGTCGTCGCAGAACTCGTCGGGGCCAAGGTTGCCGTCGCCGCAGACGTTGAGGTTGCAGTCCGGCAGGCAGCTCTGATCGAGACCGTTGTCGTCGACACCGTCGTCACACTCTTCGCCGTCATCGACGTTGCCATCGCCGCAGAATGGGTCGGGTGCTTCACCCGTCGAGTCGTTGGTGGCGGTGTCGGTCGGCTCGGTGGTGGGGTCGACAGTCGGTTCGGTGGAGTCCGTACTCGGGTCGGTTGTCGGGCTGGCTGTCATGTCGTCCGAACCCGTCGTGCTCGTTCCCTCGGTCATCGAGGTTGGCGCGTCCGCTGTCTCGGCGCCGGTACTCCCGCCCGTGCCGCCAG
>CAYSPB010000451.1:0-6492 GCA_964432695.1 uncultured Nannocystaceae bacterium | reverse complement strand
TGGCTGTGACCAAAGAAGATGTCGGGACCTATGTTCCGCCTGCGCCGCGGGGCGGCTCGTGGTGGGGGTCGCTGCGACGGAAGTTGAAGGCGTTGTCGGGGTCTGCCCTCACCATCGCCGCAAGGTGACTCGCGGCCTCCAGGCCCTCCTGGGCGCAACACGCCGCGCACGGGAGCGAGCGACAATGCTCCGCCTGCGGCCCGAAGTCCTTCGCCCGCCGCTCGGCCGCGCGCTCTTCGTTGCGCGGCCTGATGCGGGCCTTCCGGCGGAGCGGGCCGCCGCGCTTGAGCGGAGTCCGCTTCATGGCGAGCCCTCCACCAGGAGCCGGAACAGGGCTCGGTAAACGCTCCTGCGGCCCATTGTCCGTGGGCGTGACACCCCTTCAACCCACCGCTCGACTGCCCCGAGCCCGACCGGCAGCGCCGCGTGCAGTTCGAGGGCGGACACAAACCGGCCGCAGGCCTGCAGGGTCGCGGTGAAGTGCTCCCCGTCGTGAGGGCGCGCCATGCCCCGGTGGACCATCAGGAGGAGCTGGCGCAGCTTGGGGTTCATTCGCCCACCTGCGCTTTCAGGAGCCGCACCGACTCGCGCCACTCCGGCGGATGGTGGGCGTACGGCGCTTGGTCGGTCGTCACCACCGACTTGAGCGCGTCCCGGGCCAGCTCGCGCAGCTCAGCGGGGCCCCACTTCGCCTCGTGCGTCCGGCCCCTACTGGGCACAGGGAAGCCGTCGATGCGTTCGCTCGTGTGCCTCAGCGCAACCTGGCGCAGCGCCTCCGTCCAGTTTGTGTCCACGTGGGTCCAGTTGTTCAGGACGGTCATGTTGACGCCCTTCGCCTGTGCGCCCTGGAGCATCAGCCGGATCGCGATGCGCGAGAGGTGAATCCACCACCAGAGCGCCTTGTCGACCGGAGGGCCGTGCTTGCCGATGCGCTTCGGCCCTTCGCTTAGGCGCGGGCGGCTGGAGTCGAGGGGCATCACGACACCCCCTCAACCCCGAACAGGTCCCCGAACTGCAGCGTCGCGGCGTTCGACTGTTCGACCAGCCGCATGTCCCTGACGGCCCGGGTGCCATCAATGCCCCCTCCGCAGCGCATGTACTCCCGCGCCTCCTCGTCGGTCGTCTGCACCCCGTCGATGTCCGCTGGAGCGGCGGCGATCTTGCCCGAGTGCCGGCGCAGGCCCTTCGCCGCCTGCCAGCGGTCGAGAGCCGCTCCCCAGGCGCGTTCACGGCCTGGCATGAACACAGCCCCCAGGAACTTCGGGTCGAGCCCCTGAGCGCCCCTGGTGTCGTGCCAGCGCGCTACCTGGTCCCCGGCGTGGAACAGCACCGCCGCGACCACCTCGGCGCTGTGGGCAGCGATCTGGGCCTCGAGCGCGTCCTGTCGCACCGCGCCCGCCGTCGGGTCGTCAACCCGATGGCCCGATGACGGGGAGAGTCCGCCGAAGCGTGCGCGCCACTCGCCCATGTACTCCATCCGGAACGTGGCGGCGTCGATCTGAACAGGCGAAGCCGGCGGGGCGTTCTCGCGCTTCCCCTGTACCGTGTAACCACTCCCAGGCTCCTTGTTCTTATGTAAGGTTCCTATAAGGAGGGGCGCGCCATTTTTGACCGATCGCCGCGCCATTTTTGACCGATCGGACATTTCTGACCGGTCATTTCTGACCGGGTCGATACCAATATTGTCGCGATTCGCGTCAATATTGACCGGGGCAGGCGGCCGGTCATGAGTGCCCACCGCCCCCTCGATGCCCTCAAAAACCGGGGTGCCCGGGGGGTCGCACAGGTTCCACCCAGGGCACCCGTTCTCCCCGACGCCCTCCGTGATCCATCGGCTTTTGCGCAGCACCGACAGGTTCCGCAGGAGCGTCCTGCGCGACGTCCCACACTCGGTGCAGAGAAGCTCCTTGCTGGGCCACACGAACCGAGTGTCCTTTCTGGCATGCATCCACAGGACTGTGAGGACCACCTTCGCCCCGGCGGGGAGGTCGGAGGACAGCGCTTGGACTGGTACCTGTACCATCAGGCCACCCCCTCCAGGATCTGGAGCGTTGCGGGCACGCGCTGCCCCGGGTTCCCGTGGCCGCGCGAGCGTTTGATTGCGCCGCGCTGTTCGAGCCGGCTCACCTTTGCGTGGAGCGTTCGACTCGACATCCCGAGCGCCTCTGCGAGTTCGACCATCCGGCCCTCCCAGAACCCGTCCGAGTCCGCATGGCCTCTCAACTGCGCCAGGAAACGGTGGTCGACACTCGTCAGCTTCTGTCTCTCCATTTTGTCGTCGCGTCCTGTCCCGGGAAAGGGTCGGTACACGCAGACAGAGATCCCGGGCTCCTGTCCTGCGGTCTTGGTCGCGACAACGCGCACCACCTGGGCGTCGTCGGTGTAGGCAGCGCCCTGGAGGGCATCCAGAACGCATTTCGTGACGGCGTCGGCGTCGAGGTAGCCCTCGCCCTCGGCGGCTCCTGAGCGGTGCGTACGGTCGGCGTCCGTGCGGATTTCGACCACGACGGGTCCAGTCTCGAAGACCGGATTGCCGCCGGTCTTCCGCTGGGCCCACAGCCGCATCGAGACCATCGCGTATCTGTAGACGTCAGACTTGCGCATGTTTGGCTTCGGGCGCCCGCCCCGACCGCGGACGCAGGTGCACTCTTTCCAGTTGTTCACGCTCGCCTCACCAGGGGCGAGGTCGAAGCGGTAGCGAAGAACGGTCATGCCGCCACCTCGTTCCCGAAGGCGTCCCAGCCGGCCCGACGCTCCCGCGCGAAGAACTCCACGCGCGGGCCGGGGCTCACCTGCTCGACGGTCGCCAGCGTGTCATCTGGCTTGGCTGAGTGCCGACCGCGGGGCAGAATGCCCTTGCCGAGCAGCGTGGACTGCGAGCGCGAGGACGCCGAAAGACGGCCCATCACGCCGAACAGCAGCAGTTCGTGCTGCCCGCGGAGATACTGCCCGAGCCCAATGCGATCCTTCGCCCAGACGGCGTTGGTCACGTAGCGGAACCCGAGCGCCTTCATCACGTGAAGGCCATCCTCGAGGAAGTTGTTCGTGACCCAGAGCCACAGGTGGCAGCCCTGGGGGCAGGGGCGCCACTGAGGCGCCGTGAGCATCACCCGAATGATGTCGGGCGTCTTCAGTAGGGGGTAGTGCCGATCGGCCCCCCGCTTCACTTTGCCGCCGCCGCGCTCGAGCCAGGGCGGGTCGGCGAGGATACAGCGGTACTCCCCGCGCTCGGTGGGCATGTGGGCCGTGCCGGTCAGTTTGAGGTCACCCATCAGGCACCTCCAGAGGGTCTGGGGCCAGTCGTCGAAACAGCTCCAAGGTCAAATGAAACCAACGATTCGTCGGCAGCTCGGAGAAGGCAGCCCGGACCGCGGCCTCGGCCTCCCGGATGGCAACATGCTCCTCGACAGAGAAACTGGCAGGACGGTCACCCATCGGCCACCACCTCCACACACAGCCGAGCAAGCTCGGCACTGGCCCTCTCGCTCTCCCGGGCAAGGCGGCGCGCTTCTGCGAGCTCGCCACGGAGCAGGGCATCCCGGCAGGCGTACGTCAGGCGACGGGCCCGGCCCAGGGCGACCTGCCGAGGGCTGCGGGCGTTGGCTGCTGCGAGCAGCTTAGATTCAGCGGCGTTCATCAGTCCGCCTCCATTTCCACCGTGTCATCGTCGCGGGTGATGTGCTCCCACTCGAAGCAGTGGGCTGGCGCCTCCAGCCCGGACCGCTTGACCCAGCCGTTGCGATAGCGCTCCGCTTCTCGGCGGGCGATGTTCCGCTCGCGAATGCCCTGGCGCGCCAAGGTGCGGGCCTCGGCCAGCCGCGAGGCGGTGACCCAAAACACGGCCAAGGCGACCACCCATGCGAGGGCAAAGCCCACTGTCGTTGCTACGTAGACCATCATGCGGCCCCTTTCTCGGCCGATTCGGCCTGCTCTGTTTCGAGTGTCAGTTCAAGGTCGTCGATGTCGTCGCGGAAGGCTTTGAGGACCTTTTCGCGCTGCGGAGGCGAGAGGCGACGCGGGTCGCCGTGGATATCGAAACCGAGGATCTCGACCATCCGCTTCTGAGTGTTCGGACGCTTGAGCCCCGACTGCTCCGACAGCTCCATCCGGCGGCGTGCAAGCGGGCGCATCTGTTTGTCCCACGCAAGCACCTCGGGCGAGGCGTTCTCGCGCCATGAGCCCTGTTGCTGGGGCTGCTGCCTCCGTTGCTGACGCTGTCTCGACGCGTATTGGTCGGGCGCGCTGTCCTGGGCCGCCTGCCCGTCATCGTCATCAGGACACACGCCGCAGAGCGCCGCGAGGGCATAGCGGCGCGCGTAGGTGATGGCCGAGCCGATGCCGTGCGGGCCAGCCTTGCCGATGGGCATCGGCAACTCGCTGGTGAGCGACACCCCTCTGCGGCGAAGGTGGGTTGTCACGACGACGGTTTTTCCGTCTTCGGACATGCTGATGGTCTGCGGCCACGAGAAGCCGTGCTTGGTAAGCGGCACGCGTATCGAGTCGGTGACGCTGGCAAGATCGGCGTACTTGCCGTAGTTGCCCTTATTGTCTTTCGCCGCCGCCTCAATCTCCGCGAAGGCTGCCGCGAGGGCGTCGTCAAACTCTGCGTGATGGGCAATGCCCAGGTCTTCCGTGTCGCTCACTTCACCACCACCGTTTCTGGCCCGCGCTCCAGCGCGTAGCCCTTCACCTCGCCGCCGCTCTTCAGCTCGAAGGCGATAGCCTTCGCGTCAGGCTTGAAAGTCGTCTCGAATCGGCCAAGGCCGCGATCCCGCAGTTCCTCCGGGGAAAACTCGTCGACCACCACGGCTCGCTCGCGCCCCTTCGCCATGTGGGCGCCAAACGTTCCGAACCTCGCCTTGCGCTCGCCCTTAGCCTCTAGCGCAAGCCGGACCAGCCGCCTGCCATAGGACTCCCGGCGTTCCTGGAACGCCCGGGCCTCTCGCACGCGCTTCTCCTCGGCCTTCGCCACGCCCTGTTGCGCTTTGGCGTCGCGAGTCATTGCTGCCCCCAGTTCTCCGAGGGCGTCGGCGTCCTCGGCCAGCCTGGCTTCGATTGCCTCGATCTCGGGGGTCACTTCGCCGCCACTCTCCTCGAGGGCGGCGTCCAGCTCGGCGCTGGTCTTGTAGATGCGCCAGTCCAGCCGGCGCGCTTTGTCTTCGTTCGTGCTCATCGTCTCCGTGTTCCTCTCTCGGCCTAAGCGACCACCACCTGCACAGGCGAGCCGGGGGCGAACCAGTCCGGGCCCCACGGGGTGTAAGCGTTGAAAGCCGCCTCGGTCCCGTCTTCGTAGTGCTCCGTCCACTCATCCATGGCGCGACACCAGCCGGCGTCCGCCGGGTTTGCATGGTAGAAATCCTGCCCTGGCGCGACATCGGAGTAGGTCGTGTATTGGAGTTTGCGTGGTGATGCTTCGATCATTGTCGTTTCGTCTTTCTGTTTCGTCGAATGTCCTGTGCGGACAGGTCCTCATGAAGATGTCTCCGGGCCTCCAGCCACGCCGCGAGCACGAGGCCCAGCGGCGCGACCACAGCCAGCACCCACGCGCTCACGCGGTACCGCCCGTCTCGACCAGCCGCAGCGCCTTGCGTGCGCGGACTGGTGACCAACGCAGATAGCGCTCCGTCGTTTTCACCGACTCGTGCCCCAGCATGTGCTGGACGTCCTCAATGGACGCACCGGCCTCGTGGGCGTCTTGGGCGATGCCTCGGCGAAGGGCGTGCGGCGTGTAGCGGGGCAGGCCGACGCGCTCGCACACTCGGGCCATGCTTTTGGTCAGGTCTTGGACCGGCCCGCTGCCCGTGACCGACGGGAACACCCACCGCCCGGGAGCGAGGCCGACGGCGACGTCGAACACCGCGGCCTGGTAGTCGGTCATCACCGACTGCTTCGGGCCGTTCTTGTCCGACTTGTGTGTGAAGTACGTGACCAGCCGGCGCTCGAAGTCCAACCCACGGCGTTCGAGCGACGCCGTCTCGCGGAGCCGACCGGCCGGGGTCTCGGTCAGCGTGAGCAGCGCAAGCGCAGTCACCCTGTGCACTCGGGCCGGAATCCCTCGGAGACCGATCGGTTCGAGGTAGGAGCGCAGCGCCTCCCGCTCCTCGCGCATCATGAAGGGCTGGGGGCCGGTCGCTGCCCCGGGCACCTCGACACCGTCCCATGGCGAACAGGTCAGCCACCCGCGCCGCATCGCGAGCCGCCACCCGTGCCGGGCTTCCTTCACCGCCTTGAGCGCCGCGTGGGGCCCAAACTCCTCGGCCCACTTCAGCGCAAGATCCTGCGCGTCGTCGTGGGTGACGAGCGCGGCCACCTGCCCCCGCAGGGCGGCGACCACCTTGACTTCCCAGATGTTGCGCTTGTTCTCGAGCGTCCCGGCCTTCCGGCCCAGGCGACGCGCAGTGCCTATTGCCAGTGCGGCGATCTGCTCAACCCTGGGGCGAGCACCATCGATTTCCATGTGCCATCCGCCGCGAGGGCGGCGGGCAGGTCTCG
>CAYSPB010000450.1:0-6500 GCA_964432695.1 uncultured Nannocystaceae bacterium | reverse complement strand
GAGGTCGAGCGACCGCCGGGTATCGTGCCGCTCGTCGTGACGTCGCGCGACGTCGAAGGTGCGCACTCGGTGCAGTTGTGGGTCGAAATGGACGACGGCGGCCGGCAGCAGCTTCCCATGCGCTGGCTGCAGCGACCGCCGTGCGGCTGATCGAGGGCGACTACTCCTCGTCGTTTTCGGGGCCTTCGGGAACGCGCTCGTCGCCGTCGTCCTCGTCGTCCTTGCCCTCGATCTCAATGCCGGGCCGCTCGTTCGCTTCGGCCTCGAGCGAGCCTTCATCCTCGTCGTCCGCGGTAGCCTTCTTCTTCTCGCTGTCGGTCCCCGTGGGCTTCTTGCCCGGCTTGGGCGGCGCCTTCTCGTGGTACTCGTACAGGACGATGTCGAAGTCGCTGTCGATTTCGACGAGGCGGCCCTGGCGAAGCATCCGCTCGACGCGGCGCTTGGACTTCTTCTTCTTGAAAGAACCCGTCCGCAAGAGCGCGTAGTCGGAGTCCTTGCACGCGGGCCACTTGTAGGCCTTTTCGCGGGCCGAGACGTGCGGGCCCAGGCTCGAGGATGCGCAGACGACCGCATCGTCGGGAATCTCCTCGAGGAGTTCGGTCAAGAACTCGTACCGCTCCTTCTTGAAGGTGCGGCTCAGCGCGTTCCAACCGGCCCGGAAGTGCCGGTTGGGCACCATCACGCCGTACTTGGTCGAGGTGAGGATCATGGCGAAGGCCATCGTGATCATCACCGTTGCCGGAACGCGCCGCCGATCGAGCCGGAAGGCGTCGTGAATCCGGCTCCTTGTGAAGTTCACGACCCCATCGGCGGTGGACGCCAGCAGGATGGGGAACAGCACCGAGGAATACTGGAAGTGCAGGTCGTAGACGTACTTGCGGCTCGCCAAGCCCAAGAACGCGAGGCCGTACAGCATCATGAAGCGCTTGCGCCCTGCCAGAAGCGGCATGAACAGCAGGGGCAAGAAGAGGACCAGCCCGAAGAACACGCGGCCCTCGGTGAACAGAACGTCCAGCGCGAAGGTCGGGGAAGTCAGCGCCGTGATGGCGAAGCCTTTGAGGCCCTCCTCGCGGTGCGGGATCATGTCCTTGAAGAAGTGTGCGAAGGAGGTGGTCTCCTTGCTGTCCATGAGCAGGCCCGAGTCGGGCATGATCATCATCTTCACCACGGCCAGGTACGTCAGCGAGATACCGACGATGGCGAACCCAACCGCGTGGCGACGCCGCAAAATCGCGTAGGCGCCCATGAAGCAGGCGAGCAGGGGCATGTCCTCGCGAGTGAGCAGCATGACCGCCAGCGACACCCACAGCATCACCTTCGAGTTGCTGTCGATGAAGTAGATGACCCAGATGACGGTCGGGATGACCATCGTCAGGCTGTGGAAGTCGAACATGTTCGCACCGTGAAGCGGCGGATACAGGGTTGCGATCCAGCACAGCGCGACGGCCAGGCGGGGGTTCTTGAATGCGCGCTGGGCCAGCAAGAACAGCGGGAAGACCAGCGTTCCCAGCCAGTTCGCTTGGATCAGCAGCAGCGTCTCAGCGTCGGGCTTGAGCTTGTAGACCCACGAGAACACCCAGATGATGGGGTCGAAGTGCGAGCTGATGTGGTTCTCGAGCTTGCAGTACGAGCACCCCAGGAAATCGCCGTTCGCCGTGCGGTGGAACAGGTTCGTGTAGATGCCGAGGTCGTAGGTGTGGGTGCCGACGTTGCGATGGTCGAGCACGGCCAAGTACGAGATGTACGTGGCGTAGAAGACGAACGCGCCCGCAACGAGGATCCAGTGGATCGTCTGCACTTCGCTGGGGCGGATCTTCGGTCGCGTGCCCGGCCGCGGTTCGAGCACGCGGTAGGCGAACACTGCCACGAATCCAGACGTGATCGCGATCAGGCCCAGGGTGAAGATCCGGTTGCTCGACTCGATGCCCGGCTGCAGGAGGTGCACGAGCACTGGCAGGATGAGCACGATGAACGCGTAGCGGTTGAGCTGCCGGCACGTCTCGGGCAGTGCCGACCAGGGCTCACCGCGACGGAGCAGGGCGTGGACGCCCGCGTAGAACGCGAAGACCAGCACCGCTGAGATGCCCATCGCGCCCAGCAGCTCCATCCGCAGATCCGGGTCGAGCTGGTTGTCGACCAGATTCTCCAGCTCGTCATGGTGGGCGAGCGGCCAGACGGCGAGGGCGGGCGCGACTGCGACCGCACAGGTGACGAAAAGCCAAGACGTGAGTGCGTCGAAGACCTTGCCCATCGGGCCCGGTTCGGTCTCCACGTCGTCGATCGACGGTGAGCGAATTTCGTCCATGCGTAAGCCGAGGTCTTATACTAGACGAGCGCCACCGTAGAGGCCCGTTGCGCGGGAATAGCGCGGTTGGCGCGGCCCTGACGAACGCGAAGCGCGAGCGTGACGACCCCCACCACATCCCGCGGACGAAGGGTTGCCGGCGCGCTCGGCCGCTTCGCGCTTGGCGTGTGCATTCTCGGCGGTCTGATCTGGTTTCTCGGCCCGGACTGGGAGGAGGTCGGGCGACGCCTGGATGTCGATCCAGGGTTCTTCGCGTTGGGCCTGCTCGGCACCACCTGTGCCGCCGCGCTCGGCGCCCTGCGGTGGCGCTTGCTCAACGAGCACCTCACGCCCACGCGGCTGCCGTACGCGACGTACTTTCACTACGTCGCGCTCACGCGGCTCATCGGGCAGTTCTCCTCGATGTTGCTCATGGAGTTCGTCGGACGTGGTGTTGGGCTACGCACGGCCGGGGCCAAGCCGGGGTTGGGACAGCTCGTCACACCCGTCATTCTCGAGCGCGTCGTCGACGTGATCTTCCCCTCCATAACGCTGCTGTGGGCGATCGCGTGGCATACTTCCACCGGGCCCGATACCGGCTGGGTCGAATCTCTGGCCGGCGTGCTGCTCGTCGCCGCGCTGGCGATCGTCCCGCTCGTGCGCCCGGCCGCGCGCGTGATCCTCTGGACGTACGGCCGGGTGCTTCGCTGGCGTGGTCGCGACTTCGAGGCACCCGAAGTGGTCGTGCCGGTCAAGCTGGCAGTCGCGGTGACGGTGCTGGGGCTTGGTCGCTATCTTTCCGTCCTCCTTCAATTCTTCGGTATCGGGGCGGCCGTCGGCGCGGTGCGAGACGCTGGCGTGGTGGCGAGCGCCTTTCCGGTCTCTCAGCTCAGTGCGATCGTAGCGATCACGCCGGGTGGCTTGGGCATTCAGGATGCGGGCTGGGCCGGCGCGCTGACGTGGCAAGGGGTCGACGAAACGTCGATCGCGATGTTCGTGCTCGCGATTCACGCTGGCATCGTCATCAACTTCGGCATCTTGTCGGTGCTGACCTTGCCCGTCGCCGGCCGTCGTTCCACGATGCCCGGCAAGGAGCCGCCGGCATGACTCGCAAGCCCGACTTCATGATCATCGGTGCGCTGAAGTGCGCCACCTCGACGCTGCACGGCCAGCTCGCGGTGCAAGAGGGCGTCGTCATGTCGATGCCCCACAAGCCCAACTTCTTCAGCCACGAAGAACACTGGGCCAGGGGGTTGAGCTGGTACTGGTCCTTGTTTGCGCGGGCCGGGGATGCAGACGTGTGTGGAGAGTCGAGCACGGCGTATACGGCGTTGCCGACCTACCCCGATGTCGTGTCTCGCGTCCGGGAGCACGTGCCCGACGCAAAGTTCATTTACGTCATGCGCAACCCGCTGGACCGGCTGGTCTCGCACTACATCCAGGCCTGGGCCGATCGGGTGGTGACCTCGTCGCTGACCAAGGCGATTCACGAGTACGCGCCGCTGGTGCAGTCCAGTCAGTACGCGATGCAGCTCGAGCCGTGGTTTGCGGCGTTCGGTAAGGAACGGGTTCTGCCGGTGTTCTTCGAGCACATGCAGACGCACCCACAGGCCGAGCTGGAGCGGGTATGTTCATTCATCGGCCACCGCGGCAGGCCGGTTTGGAAGGCCGACCTCACCGCCTCGACCCCCTCGTCGCAGCGCATGCGGGACTCGAAGCTGCGCAACCTGTTGGTGTACGCCCCGGGCATGTCCATGGTTCGCCAGCGCATGCCGAATGCCGTCCGAAAGCGGGTCAAGCGGCTGTGGACCATGAAGAAGCGGCCCGAGCTCTCCGAGGCCGACGTGCGGCGGCTCGAAGCGGTGCTCAACCCGGACCTCGACAAGCTCGGGCAGTGGCTCGGCATCGACGGTCTGAGCTGCTCTAGTTTCGACAACGTCACCCGCGATCAGGTTCACGCGTGGGTGTGAGGATGTCGCGCGGGCGGCGTTGAATTCCCCCAGGGGGGGTCGTACGCTCCGCTGCGTGAGCGCCTCCGAATCTCGCCCCCTGTGGGAACGCGGCATGCTGAGCGTGGCTCAGCGCGAGCAGGTCTCCGGCCATCGGGGCATCGTGGTGTGGTTCACCGGCCTGAGTGGGTCGGGTAAGACCACCGTGGCGCGGGCGCTGGACCACCTGCTGCACGGGAAGGGCAAGCACAGCTTCTTGATGGACGGCGACGTGCTGCGCGAGGGCATCACTTCGGACCTGGGCTTCACGCCCCAGGACCGCGAGGAGAACCTGAGGCGCTTCACGGAGGTCGCGCGGTTGTTCGCGAACGCGGGCCTGGTGACGCTCGTGTCGGCCATCTCGCCGTACGAGGCAATTCGCGAGCGGGCGAAACAGCGCGTCGGCGCGGACCGGTTCGTGCTCGTGCACGTCGCGACGCCGTTGGCGGTTTGTGAGGAGCGCGACGTCAAGGGTCTGTACGCCAAGGCGCGCGCCGGCGAGATCAAGCAGTTCACCGGGCTCGACGCGCCCTACGAGGAGCCCGCGGCACCCGATCTCAAGCTGATGCCCGAAGACGGAGACCCGGCCGTGATGGCGCAGGCCGTCTACGACCTTCTCGTCGCCAAGCAGTTCCTCGGGGAGAAGGCATGAGCGACTACGCCAAGGAGGTCGAGGTTGCGCTGGCGGCGGTGCGCGAGGCGTCGAAGGTGTGCCGGACCGTGCAGGCCACCATCGCGCCCGACGCCCTCGAGAAGAAGGACAAGAGCCCGGTTACGGTCGCCGACTTTGCGTCGCAGGCGTTGGTCTGCCGCGCGCTGCAGGCGACGTTTCCCGACGACCCGGTCATCGGCGAAGAAGATGCTGCCGCGCTGCGTGGCGACGCGGGCACTGCATTTCGTGAGCGCGTCTTCGCGGAGCTCGAGCCATTCGGCGTCCGGTCCGAGGATGCTGCGTTGGCATTCATCGACCGCGGTGGAGCGGAGGCCTACTCGCCGCGCTTCTGGACGCTGGACCCGATCGACGGCACCAAGGGCTTTCTCCGCGGCGACCAGTACGCCGTTGCGCTTGCGCTGGTCGTCGAGGGAGCCCTCAGCGTTGCGGCGCTCGCGTGTCCCAACCTGGCATCGGATTCGAGTACCGGTACCGTATTTTGGGCGGTGAAGGGACGGGGCGCTTTCCATGCGCCGCTCGATGCCGAGGGGACGCAGGAGGCGGCTCGTGTCAGCACGCGCGAGGACGTCACGCAGACTCGGTTGTGTGAATCGTACGAGTCTGGGCACAGCTCGCACGACCACTCCGCGCAGGTCATCGAGCGTCTGGGCATCACCGCCGATCCCGTGCGCCTCGACAGCCAGACCAAGTACGGCGTGGTCGCACGTGGCGACGCGGAAGTGTACCTGCGGCTGCCCACGCGACCGGGCTATCGCGAGAAGATCTGGGACCACGGGGCAGGCGTGTTGATCGTGCAGGAAGCCGGTGGCACCGTCACCGACGTCGCCGGCAAGCCGCTGGACTTCACGCATGGACGCGAGCTAGCGGAAAACCGCGGCGTGATCGTCACGCACGGCCCCTTCCACGACCAGATTCTCGCCACGCTGAAGGCCATCGGCGTACAGTAGGGGCCCGGCGCAGTCCGGGGCGGCGCGATGACCTGGGCAGTACTGGTGACGTTTGCGGTGCTGGCGGCGGTGATCGTCGGCCTCACGTTCACGCGCGTCTCGCCCGACATGGTGCTGCTCGCCGGACTCGCGGTGCTGCTGGTGACCGGCGTGCTGACCCCGGCCGAGGCCTTCGGAGGCTTCTCGAACGAGGGCCTCGCCACGATCGCGGCGCTGTTCATCGTCGCCGAGGGCCTGCGTCGGACCGGGGGCATCAACTTCGTCGGGCTTCGCCTGCTGGGGCGGCCGAAGAACCTCGCGGCGGCGCAGCTTCGCTTGATGACGCCGGTCGCGGCGCTGTCGGCCTTTCTCAACAACACGCCGGTGGTGGCGATGATGATGCCGGTCGTCTCTGACTGGGCTCGTCGCCAGAAGCTCTCGGTGAGCCAGCTCCTGCTGCCGCTGAGTTACGCGTCGATCCTCGGCGGCCTCGTGACACTGGTCGGCACCTCGACCACGCTGGTGGTCAACGGGCTCATGCTTGCCACACCGGGCCAGCAGGGCTTTTCGATGTTCGACATCGCGTGGGTCGGCATTCCGGCCACGCTCGTGGGACTGGTCTACATGCC
>CAYSPB010000449.1:0-6512 GCA_964432695.1 uncultured Nannocystaceae bacterium | reverse complement strand
AGCGGTGCGTGAGTGCATTCGCGCGATATGTCTCCGACTGGGCCCGCTGCGTTGAGCTGCGCCAAGATCGCATTGAGACCCCACTGCAGTCGGTTCAAGAACAGCCAGTGCGGCGGCATGCCCGTGCGATTGCGGTTGGGGTTGTCGAAGATCAGCAGGTCGTAGCTCTGCCTGACGTACTCGGGCGTGTATCGGAAGCCCGGCTCGGTGTAGGGCCGGTAGATGTACTGCATCACCTGGTACTGGTGGTCCCAGTCGAACTTGTCCGGGTTGGGCACCATGCCCATCTTGACGAACCCCTCCTTGAAGCCACGTGCGTCACCGTCGACGACGGCGATCGCGGTGGCCTTCCAGTCTTCGATCATCTGCGTGTCGAACTCCCGGATGCAGCCGAAATCCAAGAAGGTGACGTCCCCATCATCGTGGAGGATGTAGTTCCCTGGGTGTGGGTCCGCGTTGTAGATGCAGTGGACGAAGATCGACTGAAAGCAGGTTCTGAAGATGACCGCTGCCGCCCGGTCCTTCGTCGTTTGCGGGGCGTCATCGCAGAAGCGCAGAAAGGGGGTCCCGCGCACGAAGCTTGTGGTGAGCACGCGCGTGCTGCTGCGCGAGGCAAGAACTTCGGGGACGCGCGCGCCCCGAATCCCCTCGAAGAGCTCGGCGAACGTCCGCTGGTTTCTCGCTTCGGCGAGATAGTCACACTCTTCGAGAATGCGTTCGCTCAACTCGCGGGCAAGGCCTTTGCCATCGAACGACGTCCCGAGGGTGGCGAGCCGCGCAAGAACGTCGGCCTTCTTCAGGTCGCTCTCGATGATGTCTTGAATGCCGGGGTACTGCACCTTGACCGCGAGGTCGCGGCCCTCGTGCGTAGCGCGGTGGACCTGGCCGATCGATGCGGCGGCAAAGGGCGTACGCTCGAAGGTGTCGAAGACCTGCTCGGGGGCATCGCCAAGCTGCTCGCGGACCGCACGGGCGACGACCTCGTAGTCCATCGGCTGCGTATTCGACTGTAGCTGTGCCAGCACGCGCTGCGCGTCCGGCGGAAACGCGCCGGGCATGTAGCTGGCGATCTGCCCGAGCTTCATCACGAGCCCTTTGAGCGCACCGAGCTCTTCGACTAGCTCGCGGGCTGTCGAGGTAGCCTCCTCGTTCGAGGCGTCGCGGGACTGCTTGGTGACCGCGCGCCGGAAATAGGAGGCCCCGAGCTTGCCGGCGAGCTTGGCTCCTTTGAGGGTCCGCTCACGAAAGCCGGAGGGGAGGCGTTGCAGCGGACCGTCGCTCATCGCGACGAGTCTGGCGTGCATCGCGTCGTGGGCAAGTCAGGGCCCCGTGAGCACCCGATCTCGTCGGTTTGCGGTGCCTTGCTTCGCACGGGCCTGGACGGGCATGCTCGCGGGGATGGACGGCTCGTCCGACGCCAAAGAATCCTCGCCCAACGCCGGCCCGGTCGAGGCGCTCACGCCTCCCGAACGCGGCACTCTTCGGGTTGGAGAGCCCGCAGACGTCGCGGCGGGATTGCCGGCGGTCACCAGCAGCCTCGGCTACACCATGCAGCAGGCGGGCGTGGTGCGAGGCACGCGAGCGCTGCTCAAGGTGAACCAGGACGGCGGGTTCGACTGCCCGTCGTGTGCCTGGCCCGATCCCAAGGATCGCGCCGTCGTCGAGTTCTGTGAGAACGGTGCGCGCGCGGTGGCCGATGAAGCCACGACGCGCCGCGTCGACCCGCACTTCTTCGCGCGCTACGGCGTGGCCGAGCTCGCCAAGCGGAGCGATCTATGGCTCAACGCCCAGGGCCGGCTCACGCACCCGATGTTGCTGCGTGCCGGTGCGACCCACTACGAGCCGATCTCGTGGGACGCGGCGTTCGAGAAGATCGGGTCGGCGCTGCGCGGCCTGTCCGACCGGCGCCGCGCCGTGTTCTACACCTCGGGCCGTACCAGCAACGAGGCGGCGTTCTTGTACCAGCTGTTCGTGCGCAGCTTCGGATGCAACAACCTGCCTGACTGCTCGAACATGTGCCACGAGAGTTCGGGTGCGGGTCTGAGCAAGGCAATCGGCATCGGCAAGGGCACCGTCACGCTCGAAGACTTCGCCAAGTCCAAGCTGATCTACGTCATCGGCCAAAACCCTGGCACCAACCATCCGCGCATGCTCTCGGCGTTGCGTGAGGCCAAGCTGGCCGGCGCGCGGATCGTCGCGGTCAACCCGCTGCGCGAAGCAGGACTCGTCCGCTTCAAGCACCCACAGAAGGTCGGGGACGTCCTCGGCTCCGGCGTTGCCTTGGCGGACGTCTACCTCCGGGTGAAGGTGGGCGGCGACATCGCGCTGCTCAAAGGCCTGATGAAAGCCCTGTATGCGCTCGAGAAGAGCAGCCCCGGCAGTGCGTTCGACCAGGCGTTTCTCGACGAGAAGACCGAAGGGGTGCAAGCGCTGCTCGAGGACCTCGATGCGACCGACTGGGACGCAATCGTGGCGGAGAGTGGCGTTACCAAGGCAGAGATCGAGGCTCTGGCAAAGGAGCACGCCGCCGCCGACAGCGTGATTGCATGCTGGGCGATGGGCATCACGCAGCACCGCCATGGAGTGGGCAACGTGCAGACCATCGCCAACCTGTTGCTCCTCGGTGGTCATGTGGGCAAACCCGGAGCTGGCCTGTGCCCGGTTCGTGGACACAGCAACGTGCAGGGGGACCGTACGGTCGGCATCTGGGAGAAGTTCCCACCCTGGGGCCCGGCGATGGAGAAGACGTTTGGCGTCGAACTCCCGCGCGAGACCGGCTTCGATGTGGTGGAAGCCATTCACGCAATGGCGGAGGGTAATGTCGAGGTGTTCTTTGCCATGGGCGGAAACTTCGTGTCGGCCACGCCGGACACGCTGGCTACGGCTGCCGCGCTGCAGCGTTGTGCCCTCACGGTGCACGTGAGCACGAAGCTCAACCGAAGCCACCTCATTCCCGGCAAGGACGCGCTCATCCTTCCGTGTCTCGCCCGGAGCGAGCACGACGTGCGCGAGGGGGCCGCGCGCTTCGTCACCGTCGAAAACTCCATGGGGATCGTGCATCGGTCGGTTGGCAACTTGAAGCCGGCGTCACCGATGTTGATCTCTGAGCCCGAAATCGTCGGCCGCCTCGCCGAGGCTGCTCTAGGAGGCGAGCACGCCGTGCCGTGGCGGTCGCTTGCTGCGGACTATGACGGCATCCGCGACAAGATCGCCGCCGTCATTCCCGGGTTCGACGACTACAACGCCCGCGTGCGCAAGCCCGGCGGGTTTGCGCTGCCGAACGGTCCACGCGAGGGGCGCTTCACGACCGCGTCCGGCAAGGCGAACTTCTTCGTGCACCCGATCCCCGACATGTCGCTCGAGGATGGACGTCTGTGGCTTACCACCATCCGGACGCACGACCAGTTCAACACCGTCGTATACGGCGAGGATGACCGCTATCGGGGCATCTACGGCCATCGCCGCGTCGTATTGATGCACGCCGAGGACCTCACCGAGCGAAAGATCCGCGTGGGTGACTCGGTTCGGGTCGTCAGTCATCACGGAGGCAAGACCCGGGAGGCCGACGACTTCATCGCATTGGCGTACGACATCCCCCGCGGTAGCGTTGCGGCGTACTTCCCCGAAGCCAATGTCCTGGTGCCGCTGGAACACGTGGCCGAAGTGAGCAACACGCCAGCATCGAAGGCCATCGCGGTTACGGTGACGCGGACGTAGCGTCTCGCGGTCATACTGCGCCGCGTCTCGGACTGAGACGAGGTCCGAGACGGGTTCCGTGATTCACTCGGCGGAACGCGAGGTACATCGTTTGCACAGGTGACGTGCATGGATCGCGTCGAGCTCGTGTTGTTCTCTCTCGTTGGGCTGGCTGGGTGTGATGCACGACCGACGACGACGGCAGGGGCGCCAGCCGAAGTGTGGATTGAACCGCTGGACCCACAGCCGGGCGCACCGCTCGGCCTTGGGCTCGAAGTCAAGCCTCCATCGTCGGCGTCGCTCGTGGCCTTCGACGTCTCCATCGACGGGGTCGGTCCAGACGTGGTGCTGTCGTGGCGATCGGTTGGCGCGACCTACGACGTGTGGTCGAGTGCCGAGCCGACGTTCGAGCCCGGAGACGAAGGCGCCGTGGGCCTGGTTCGAGACCGCATTCGCGCATGCAGGTGCCAACGATGAACAGACGCGATTCTACCGGGTCGTTGCCGACGGAAGCGAAGTCTCGGCCACGGTCGCGAAGCGTCAGCGACTATGCCCACGGCACGCTCCGCGGGTTCTCACTCGCTCGACGGCGAACCGGGCGAGGCGGTCCTGTTGTCTCAGGACGTACCGCAGGCCGATGGGATCTGCCTGGACGCGGCGGGCAACGTTTACGTCACATCGCACCGTTCGCTTCGGGTGTTTCAGCCCGATGGGACGCCATGGGGGTCGATCGCGGTACCGCGTCCGGCTGCGAACTGTGCGTTCGGCGGCCAGGACGGGCGGACGCTCTTCGTTGCGGCGCGCAACGGGATCTATGCGGCATCGATGCCGGTCCCGGGCCTTGGGTTCGCCCACTGAACGCGCATCAGCGGCGGTGAAACCACAGGTCCGAGGTCCACGCGAACGTCTTGTGCCCGTGCGTTGCATCGAACACCTCGACCGCGAGACCGTGACTCTCGGCGCTGAACACCGCGAGCCCACGGATGGGACTCGCCGGCCGCATCTGTGTGCCTCGTGGGGCGGGGTCTTGCAGGACGATGAGTTCCACGGTGAGGTGTCCTTTGCCACCGAGGACCGTGCGGTTGGGCCCGCAGGCGGTTACGGCCCACCGCTCGACGCCTTGGCTGTCGACGGCGCGCACCTCGAACGGGAACCCACCGCTGCTGGGCTCGAACGTAGCGATGAACGCGGTGGAGCCCGCGTGGGCGCGCGTCACTTCAGCCACGCTGCCGGGCGTCTGCGGTGCCTTCATCAACTGGGCCCGACCTACCGAGAAGTCGTATGCAAGGTGCTCGCCGTCGACGACGAGGACGGCGTCGTTCTCCGGGCGGATACGGAGTCCACCGGGGCGCGCGGTCCACCCACCGCGCCGGTCGCCGGTCTCGGTCAAGCCCACGTTGTAGTAGGGGAGTGCGGCATCGTTGCGACGTGCACTGCGAAGCTGGTCCACCCACCATGCGGGCGGCGAGGTCTGCAGCGCGGCGCGTAGGGACTCGACCGCAGCATCGACCGCTGGGGGGGCAAGCGCACCGCCATCGTCGAAGGCACGCAGCTCTTCCCACATGCCCCACGCGCGTGCGGATGCAGGCGCCGAGGCGTCCTTCGCCTGCGCGTGATGGTGGGCTGCGGAATGCCCGAGTAGCGCCGGGCCGTCGCAGGCCAGCAGGGCGGCATCGATGGCCGCACTGTCCACCGGCTCGACACCGACGGATGCCTCGGCCGCTCGAGGCTCGGGCTCCTCGCGGCTCGCGGTCGGTGCATCCGCGGACGCAAAGCCCACTAGGAGAACGAGCAACGACGAAATGCGGACCACACCGCAGCGTATCAACCGCCGTGCGCACGACTGATCGTTCCGCGGGGCAGCGCAGTTCGTTCCGCGCGGACGGGTCCCTGCACGGGGTGCGCGGCCGCCGGACGTCGTTAGACTGCGCGCATGATCGTCGAGCGCGTACCCCTGGGATTCCCGTGGCCCACTTTGGATCCGTTCCTGTTTTGCGCCTACCACCTCGACGAGTACCCCGCGGGGACCGAGGCGATGGGTCCCGACCCCGCGCTGCTGGCCGGGCGAAACCTCGGCAGCGACTTTACGGTGAAGGACGGCTGGCGCATGTATCACGGCGACGTCATTCCTGGCTTTCCACGGCACCCTCATCGTGGTTTTGAAACCGTGACCGTCGCCCGAAAGGGACTGCTCGACCACGCCGATTCCTTGGGCGCGACGGCGCGGTTTGGACGCGGCGACTGTCAGTGGATGACGGCCGGCAGCGGGATCGTGCACTCGGAGATGTTCCCGCTCGTCGACCGCGACGGCCCCAACACGGCCGAGCTGTTCCAGCTGTGGCTGAACCTCCCGGCCAAGAACAAGATGGTCGACCCGGCGTTCACCATGATGTGGGCCGCGACCATTCCGACGGTCACCATTCGCGACGACGCCGGGCGGGAGACCCTGGTCACCGTCAACGCCGGCAGTCTCGAGGGGCACGCTGCTCCCACGCCGCCAGCGAACTCGTGGGCGGCGGATCCGGAGCATCACGTGGCGGTCTGGACGATCGACATGCAGCCGGGGGCGCGCGCGATCCTGCCGCCGACGTCGGCGCAGGCGCATCGCATGCTCTACTTCTTCCGCGGTCAGCAGGTTGCGGTGGGGGAGGACCGGCTCGACGTCGACCACGCCGCACTGGTGCAGTCCGATGCACCGCTGGCGCTCGAGAACCGGGGAGATGTACCGGCGGAGTTGCTGATGCTGCAGGGCAAGCCGATCGGCGAACCTGTGGCCAACCACGGTCCGTTTGTCATGAACACGCGGGCGGAACTGG
>CAYSPB010000448.1:0-6517 GCA_964432695.1 uncultured Nannocystaceae bacterium | reverse complement strand
TGGCTGGCCGCTGCCTCGAGCGGGCCGGTCGAGGTGGGGCTCAAGACGGCGGGCAGATCCGGGAAGCCCGCAAACGCGTCCGAAAACTCCGGCATGTCGCCCAGCCGAATCCAGTGCTTGCCGGTTCGAGAGATCGTGTCGTCGGGGTGCAGTCGACCTTCCCGGACCCAAACGCGCAGCACGGTGAGGTCGTCGGCTTCGAACGCGTCGCCGTCGACCGTTTGGATCAGCCACGGCCGGCTGCCCGCGTCGTCGCCTGGCTCCACGCGGAAGACGTAGCGACACACCGCGCAGCGGACCGCAACGCCGTCAGGCCCGATTTGGCGGTCGTCGAGCGAAAACTGGGTCTGGCAGTTTGAACAGCGTACGAACAAGGCCGGGGGCCGAAGTTATCACAACCGCCCCTGGTGCCCGCCAGATCCGGGCGCATCCGCGGCGCGCGCTCAGCTCGCGATCCTGCTGATGATACCGCCGCTGACCGCGGCAATGAACGCTCCGATGACCACGACGCCGAAGTACTTCATGGCTGGGGGAGCGCCCTTCTCTTTTTCGATCCCGGCTTCGGCTCCGCAGTTTGAGCAGCGCTCGGGCGGGTTGTCGCCGTCGCCCTCGAGGTGCGTGTGACACTGGCTGCAGACGTACGCCACGATAGGCGAGGCCTATCGGCTCACCTGCCAGGTGTCAAGCTGCCCCGGGCTGCGCCGGCGTTGCGTGCAGCCGCACCGTGCACGGAGTCCTGTGGATCCGTTCATGACGGGTTCACCGCACCTTTACGGTCGTCGTGTCGCCCAGGTGGCACACTGAAGGCGTGCGAATCCTGCTCATCGAGGACGACGAGCGACTGGCCGAGGTCACGGCCGAGTATCTGCGCGACCACGAATCGGACGTCGAGATCGCTGCCGACGGCGAGGCCGGTCTGGCCCGGGCCCTGGCCGGCGAGCACGACATCGTGCTGCTCGACCTGATGCTACCCAAGCTCGACGGCATCGGCGTCTGCACCCAGCTGCGGGCTCAGTCGAACGTTCCGGTCATCATGCTCACCGCCAAAGGTGACGAAGTCGACCGGGTCGTCGGGCTGGAGCTCGGCGCCGATGACTACTTGCCCAAGCCGTTCAGCCCTCGGGAGCTGCTCGCTCGCATTCGTGCCGTCCTTCGGCGACACAACGCTGCCCCTGACGCGGCGGACACCGGCGACTCGGCCGAGATCAAAGCCGGACCCCTGACCATCGACCGAGAGCGGCGAACGGCCGAACTGCACGACGTCCGGCTCGAACTCACAGCCTACCAGTTCGACCTGTTGTGGGTGCTCGCGAACAACGCCGGCCGCGTGCTCGCACGTGGTCACCTGCACAACCGCGTGCGAGAACTTCGCGGTGACCCACCGGTCGAGTTCGACCCGAGCGTCGACCGGTCGATCGACGTTCACCTCAGCAAGATCCGCGGCGCGCTCGGCTCGGCCCACCTCGAGGGCAAGGACTTGATCCAAACCGTGCGCGGCGTGGGCTACGTCCTCGGACCTGACCTGTGAAGCCAACCCGCCCACGTCGACGCTCCAGCCTGTTCTGGCGCATCTACAGCACCGTCGTATTGACGGTTCTGGCCGGGACGGCGGTGGGCGTCGTGGCAACGTGGGCGATCCTGCAGCAGCAATCGGAGCGCTGGGTCGGGCGCGCGCTCGAGACGCTCGAAGACCAAAACGATGCGCTCGCCGAAGCGATCGACGATCCCCCCGCGCTCGAGGCCGCCGCAAAGGCACTCGAAGAGTCCCTGCGTACGCGCGTTGCGATTCTCGATGCGAAGGGTCGGCCCCTGACCAAGCATTTCAAGGGCCACGAAGCGCCGCCTCGTCGACACAAGCGGCACGTTCGGGCACTTCGGCAAGGTCGACCGCTCGTGCTCGACCGCGGCAAGAACCGCAAGCTGGTCCTCTTTCCCTTGCTCGACCCCGACACCGGACTCGTCGTCGGTACGGTCTCGGTGCGCCCCCGAGACCCACCGCGCGGGCTGCCGATGATCATCTCGCTCGTCGCCATGCTTACGCTGCTCGGGCTGGGTGCGCGCGCCCTATCGCGGTCGCTCACCTCTCGGCTGCGGCGCGTCGAAGCCAGCGCCGACCGTATCGCCAACGGCGAGCTTTCCCATCGCGTCGTCACGCCCGAGGGGCCGCCTGCCGACGAACTCGACGAGTTGGCACTGTCCTTCAATGGCATGGCCGACAAGCTCGAGGCGCTCATTCAAGGACAGCGTGTCCTACTCGCCAACGTCAGCCACGAGCTCCGCACGCCGATCGCCCGCGTGCGCGTCGTCCTCGAGATCCTCGAAGAGCGCGCCACCATGCTCGCGCCCGTTGCCGCGTCCGATCCCACGGCGACCAAGCACGTCGCTCGCCTTCAAAAAGGCTTCGTCGACATCGGTCGCGACACCCAGGAGCTCGAGCAGCTCATCAGCGATTTGTTGACCAGCGGTAAGCTGGAGCTTTCCGCTGCGGGCGGGAACCTCGACCTCACCCCGGTCTCGCTCGACGTCCTCGCCGAGCGCATGGGCGAACGCTTCGAGGCCCACGTGGACGCAGTCCCCTCCCCCGTCGTGCAGGCCGACCGGCTCCTGCTGGAGCGCCTGCTGAGCAACCTGCTGAGCAACGCCCGGCGCGCCTGCCCCGACGGCCGCCTCACCATCGAGATCGAACCCACCGAAGGCGGGTACGCGATGGCGGTCGAAGACGAAGGGCATGGAATCCCCGAAGACGATCGCGAGCAGGTGTTCGAGCCGTTTCGCCGCCTCGACGCAGCGCGTAGTCGCGACAAAGGCGGCGTCGGCCTCGGGCTCTACCTGTGCCGGCAAATCGCCCGCGCCCACGGCGGAGACGTGGTCGCCGAAGGTCGCCGGGACGGAGGTCGAGGCGCGCGCCTCGTCGTTCTTCTGCCCGAGACGCAGCCGACGCGCGACTGATAATCTGCCGCGGTGGAGGCGTTCCAGGCCGCATTCGTCGAGCTTCTCGTTCAGTACGAGGTCATCCGCTTCGGCTCGTTCACGCTCAAGTCCGGGCGTACGTCGCCGTATTTCGTCAACGCGGGCCAGCTGCGGACCGGGGATGCGATCGCCCGGCTCGGACGGGCCTTCGCGGCACAAATCTGCAGCCGCGGCGTGGCGTGCGACGTCGTCTTCGGCCCCGCCTACAAAGGGGTCCCGCTCTCGGTTGCGACTGCCATGGCCCTGTCCGAAGACGGCACCGACGTCGGCTTCTCTTTCGACCGCAAGGAGATCAAGGACCATGGCGAGGGTGGCGCCTTCGTCGGCACGCAACCCGCCGATGGCATGAAGGTCGTCGTCGTCGACGACGTGATCACCTCAGGGCGCTCGATTCGCGAGTCCGTCGCCTTGCTGCGCAGGACCGCGGGGGTGGAGGTGACCGGCGTCGTCGTCGCGGTCGACCGCCAAGAGCGTGGCAAGACCGCCAAGTCCACGCTCGCCGAGCTGCGCGACGACCTCGGCATCGAGGTCATGCCGGTCGTCTCGGTGCGCTCGATGATCGACTGGTTGTGCGACCGCGAACTCGACGGTTCGGTCGTTCTCGACCGCGCCGGCAAGGCCGCGATAGAGGCCTACCTCGCCGAGCACGGAGGCATCGAGTCTTGAGTCACCTGCGCCTCGTTGGCCTCGTCGCGCTGCTCGCCGGCTGCACCGAGCCGCCCCCCGAACGCCTCGACCCCAGCGTGGTCTCGGACCTCACGACGGAGCGCGGCGATGCCGAGGGACTCGAAGCCTCGGGGGGCTACCGCGTGCTGCTCGAAGCGGTCGATTGCGGCTGCAGCGACCTCGAGACCGCACTCCAGCCACTGACGATGTGCGGCGCCCTGTTCTTCGCTGGCCTCGGCCAGATGCCGGTCGAGGTCGACCTCGACGTCGTGGAGTCCGACGGGCGACTGGTGCTCTCCGTCTTCGGGCATCCGAACACGAAGGCCGTAGGTCCGCTGAATGTCGCCGGCGACTTCGAAGCCGGCGCGGTCAGCCGCCTCACCTCGTTCGCGACGAGTGGCTCCTTGGTCACGCGCTTCGACGGCGACCTATCGTCCACCGGCGAGGGTGCGTTCGAAATCGAGGGGACCATCGAGAACCGTCTGCTCGGGCAGGCCGAACTCGAAGGCATCGCCAACATCACGCAAACCGAGTTCGACTGTCGAGAGACGGTGACGTTCGCCGGACCGCGCTACATCGTGCGCTGAGTCAGGAGGACCGTACGCCGGCGGGCGCGCAGCAGGCCGATGGTGGCCGCGACGCGACGAACGCCAGGGTCGGGATCCTCGCGTAGTCGCCGGAGATACTTGAGGTGACGCAGCCGCCGGTGCGCGGGCCGAAGGGCGAGCACCCGCAGCGCCCGCGCTCGCACCCGGGCGTTGTGATCGAGCAGCAAGGCGGCGAGCAGCTGAGGCGGATCGTCACGGCGATGGCCCAATGCGCCCGCAGCCGCCTCGCGCACTCGCGCCGAGCCGCACAAGCAGCCTCGGGCCACGACTTCGAGCGCCGCGGGGTGCCTTGCGTGGCCGCACAGCGCCACCGCGCGAGCGCCCAGCACGTCGTCATCGCCCGCGACGACGGCGTCGAGCGCCTCAAACACGACCGCGCCGGCCCGGTCGACATCGAGGTGCAGCGAGGTCCCCGGGTCGAGCGCGAGCTCGATGTGTTCGATGCGAAGGGGAGCCGCCATGGCGCAATCCCGCCAAGGCGACGGGCCGGCCTATGAGTGCGATCGGCGAGCAAACCGATCACGCTTTTTTCGGCGCGCTCAGCGACCTGGCACCGGTACCGCGCGCGGCACCGCGATCCGCCAGTTGCTGCGGGGCAGCTCGACACGGGTCTGGAACAGCACCCATCGGCCATCAGCGGTCAGCTGGGGGTCGCGGTCCCGCAGGACGTTGCGCGTCAGCATCTTTAGGGGGCCTCCTGCGGCCGAAACCACGGCGATCTCGGCATCGTCTCCCCGTCCGGGGTCGTCGAGCGCAGGATCCTGCAGCGTGAATGCGACGGTTGCTCCATCGGCCGACGCCGTCGGCTGCGAGACCCATCCCTCGCGGGTGAGCACGGTGGTCCTCAGCGCAGAAACGTCGGCCCACACGGGAGTGAGGACCTCGTCCTCGTCCTCCGCGCCTGCCGCGTCCACCTCGCTCGCGGTCGGATCGGCCTGAAGCTGAGGCTCAGACGCCGCGACGAACATCGTCGACCAGGCCGACGTCGTATCCAGGCGGACCAGCCGGCGAGGGTCGGAGCCGACGGTGAGCAGCACGCTTTTGTCTTCCAACCGTGCGACCTCGTGCAGCGACGTATCCCGACCCAGGCCCGGCGGTGCGACCGCGACGACGGGCGCATCGGGCTTGGTCGAGATCAGATACAGCACGTCGTCGTCGGCGGTCGCCGCCAGCAACTGGGGCTCGAGCCACGCGACGTCTCGAAGCCGCAGGGTCGGAAGTCGAACGATGGTTGCCGCCCCATCTTCACCCGGCCGGACGACCTCGACCGAAACCGCGTCCAGCGACGTTCCCACGCGGGCGACCAGCCCGTCCGGATGCACCATCGTGCGCTGCACGTCGTCGAGCTGCGATGGAGAGACCCGTCCGCGAAGGGTCCAGCCACACGGGACCTTGGGGTCGGTGCTTCTCGTCCAAAGCTGCGGCCCATGCGATTGGGTGTCGAGCAGCAGGCCGCCGCCATGGGCGGAGAAGCGGAAGCGGGGCGACTCGGCCGTGGAGATGGCCCCGCCCATCAGCGCGGTGCAGGCGGCACGCCCCTCCGCGGTCGGCGTGCTCGTGAACCACAGCGATTCCTGCTGAGCCGGCTCGAGGTCGGCTCGGATACCGTCGTCGCTGACGATGGCGTACCCGCGCGTGCTGGTCAGGACGCCTCCGCCGGCAAGGGCCGTCGCGGTGCCGCTCTCGTCCAGGCTCGAGAGCACGACCGGCGCGCTGCTCCCCCGCTCGTCGCTCAGCGCGGTCGCGACTTGGCCACGGATCTTCTCGGCGAGGCCTTCGGCCGTGTCGACCAGCGCCAAGCCAGCCAACGCCTCCTTGAGGGATGAGCGCAGCTGAATCGCGCCCACCGAAGCGCCGGCATTGTCGGGCAGCGACTCGGCAAGCACCTCTTGGGCGAACAGCGCCTGCAGCAAACTGATGTCGGGTCGACGCAGCACCGCCGATGGCTCGGGGTTCACCGTCATCCGATGCGGAAACGCGAAGTCGCCCGCAGAAACGACCGCAAACCGAACGTGTTCGGGCATATCCGGGATCTCTTCGATGTCCAAACCGGAGAAGTCCACCGTCTGCGGATGTTCGAAAACGACGTAGCCGTAGCCGAACCGGTCGGCGAGCGTCATCACCACCTCGACGTCCGTTCCTTCGGGAACCTCCTCGAGCTCCTTGTGTGCTTTGGCCACCCACGCCTCGAGCTCGCCTTCGGCCGCATCGAAGCCGTCCTCGGACAGCGTCGCGCTGAAGCCACGACTCATCGGGCCGCGCACGACGAGCAC
>CAYSPB010000447.1:0-6536 GCA_964432695.1 uncultured Nannocystaceae bacterium | reverse complement strand
CGAAGCCCTTGCAGATCGCAAGCCGTTCCCCGGCGACACCGCGGCCGCTCGTCGAGCCTCGATGGAGCGCGAAGACAGAGTCCCGCTGCCGCCCGAGTTCCCGCGGAGCATTTCGCGAGTGCTGGCGCGGGGACTGCAGCTGGATCCCCAGCGGCGCTTCGCGTCGATGGAAGTGCTGCTCGCTGCGCTGACGTCCCCACCGTCACGCTGGCCGTGGCTCGTGGGGGCTGCGGCCGCCGCCGCTGCGGTCGCGTTCGCCCTCGTTCCCGACCGCGCGACTCCGTGCGATGATGGTCACGCTCGCATCGAGCAGGCGTGGTCGCCGGACGACGCTGGCTTGCGAACGACGCCGGCGCTGCGCCGTTCCGTCGGGGAGCTCGATGCCTACGTCGATGCATGGCTGTCCTCTCGCGCGACGGCCTGTGCGCGAGCACGCGGTGCTCCGCCCGAGCTCGCATGCTTCGAGCGCTTGGCTGCCAAGGTCGCGCGCGTCGGTCGGCGCCTCGAGACGTTGCGGAACGACGGAGGCCGGCCCCCGGCGGACCTCGTGGAGGGCCTGCCGACGCCATCCTCGTGCCTCACACCTTCGACGGTGTCGAGCGCGGACCGTCTGCTCGAGGAGGAGTTCGAGCAGCTCGACGCGTGGTTGCAGGATCGCGACGCGTATGGTCTCGAGGGGCCGACCGCGCGGGTCGAGGCTCGCCGTCGCGTCGGCACCTTGCTCGCGCGGGCCGACCGCCTCGGCGCACTGCGGGTCCAGGCCGCGACGCTGCGGAGTCTGGCCGCATTGGACATCTTCGATTCCAACCCGTACGCCGCGGCGCGGACCCTCGAGGAGGCTGCGCTGCTCGGCCACCTCGCCGACGACCGCGACGTCGAGTTGCGCGCGATCGAGGACTTGGTGGCCGTTCTCTCCAAGCACCTCGATGAGCCGGACCAAGCGGCGTATTGGCTTGGCCGCGCCGAAGACGTAGCGGCTGCACTCGACTCGGACGTTGCGCGCGGCCGGGTCAGCATTTTGGCGGGTCGGGTCGCCCTCGCGAAGGGGGAGTGGACGGAGGCGAGCGCCTCGTTCGAGGATGCCGAGGAGCGTCTGCCCGGTTCGTGGCGCCTCGAGTCCGTGCTGCAGATGCGTGGCGAGGCGTACATGCACGCGGACGACACGGAGGCTGCACGTGCCGACTGGCAGCGAGGCCTTGCGCTGGTCGAGGCCGAGTTCGGTCCCAACAGCATCGAGTTGGCACCGTTTCTCAGCGCTCTTGCGACCACGTACATGGAAGAGGGGGAGCTCGAGCCCGCGGCGGCGTTTCTCGAGCGCGCGATTGCGGTGACGCCCCCAGACCGCGGGATTTGGAGGGCCTTCCTCAACGCCAACCTGGGCCTGCTGCAGCGGGACCTTGGCCGGCTGGAGGATGCCGAGCTGGCGCTGACCGACGCCGAAGCGGTATTCGCCGATGTGTACGGCGAGTCTCACACCACCACGCTTCGTACGACCGTCGACCTCGCGTTCGTCCAGCTCTCGCGCGGCAGTCGGGCGCAGGCCCACCGTCGCTTCACGCTCGTGTTGGGGTTCGATGCGCCGGGCTATCTCCACGCGCGCGCAAGGGTCGGCAAGGCTGCCGCTGCCGATGAGCCTGCGCGTGCCCTCGAGGCGCTGCTTCGAGAGGAAGACCTCACCGAAACGGCGCGCGACGAAGCGCAGGCGCGGCTCGATGCGCTGCGTTGATCAGCCGCTGCTGGCGGGCGCGCGCTTGCGGGACTCTTGGGCCTTCGTCAGCGGGTGGTTGTTGATGAACTCCACCTTGGAGGTCTCCCACTTGCCGTCGACCGACGAGACTTCGACGCGGTACTGGCTGCCGCCCACGACCAAGCGCGCGGCGCCGTTGAACCAGGTCCACAGCTTGACGTCGTCCGCCGGTGCAGCTTCCTTCGGGGGATTTGGAAGCGTGACCCCGACGTGGGCGAGTGCGGCGACGGGGTCGAAGGTGCCCTCGCCGGGGATCCCCTCGATGGCCATGCCGGCCGAGACCCCGTCCTCGTAGACGAAGCTCAGCGCTTTGTACGTGCGCGTGGGGTCCTCGTAGCGCTGCATCACGTACTTGCAGTCGAACCAGGTGCGGTCTGGCAGGTACCGGACGCAGGACTCCCGCACCATGCCCTTGCCGGTGGGTTCGCCGAGCTTGGGTTGAATCTCCTGGGGAGTCTTGCCCAGCATCTCGGTCAGCGGAAACTTCACGTCGCTCGATAGGGTCGCCAGTGGACCGTCGAGCTTGGTGGTGGGCTTTGCCGCATCGTTGGGTTTGGGTTCGGCTTTGGCCTCAGGCTTGGGCGCGTCGGGCTTGGCCTCAGCCTTTGCGTCGGGCTTGGCCGCGCTCTTCTTCGCGTCGGGCTTGGACGCGGGAGGCTCCGCGCTCGGGCACGCGGTCAGCAGAGCGGCGGCGCAGACCAGGAGCAGTCGCATCGGCGGACGATACCACCGAGGCGTTGCTCAGCGGCGGCGGCCGCGGGCGAACGTACCTTCCGGCAGAGGGCCGAACGCGCGGTGTACTTCGAGATCGAGGCTGAAGAGGTGGTCGTCGACCGTGAACACCACCCGGTGCCCGCCATCTTCGACCTTCGAGAGAAACGCGCGGCTGTCCAGGTTCACGCGCTTGCGGGGTGTCCCCGACCACCACGGCGTGCGGACGCTCTTTACGACAACCTCGGACTCGAGCACGATCGGCGGCGCCGGCTTGCCCTTGCGCTGCGCTCGCTCGAGTCTCGGCGTTGCGTTGACCGCGAGGTTGACCTCGAGGTCGCCTTCTTCGAGCCGCACGGTCTGCTCGATGGTCGCGTTCATCCCGAGGATCGTGGTCACAACCGGCTGTGAGAGCAAGCGGCCCTGGGCATCCACATCCGGGTCCGGGCTGGAGACGCTCAGCTCGTTGTCGGGGTACATCCGTAGCGTCGCGCGGACCTGGACCGACTGCGGGTTGTTCAACTCGCTGGAGAACTCTTGATGCGGCGCGTCTCCGACGATGCTGCCGACGTCGGCTTGACCCACGCGGACTTCGGGCGGAGGCGAGAACTCGACCGCCCGCAGCAACACGAGCACGGCGGCCGCGATGAGCACCAGGTAGGCGTTCTTCTTCATCCACGCCAGCGCGCGGGCCAGCCGGCCAGGCGTACGCGGTTGCGGCGTCGGCGTGGGGCTCTCAGGCTCGGGCGCGGGCGCGTGTTCCTCCACGGTGCCGGACCGTGGCACAGCAAACTCAGCCGCCGAAATTTTCCGCGGACCCGGAGAATCGCAGGACGTATGCGGTGACCCCCATCGCCACGGACACGTTGAGCGAGCCCTTGATCCCCATCATTGGCAGACAGATCGTGCGCTCCGCGAGGGGGTGGAGGCGGGGATCCACACCCGAGACTTCGTGGCCGAACACGAGCACGATGCGGCCTTCGCCACGCGCGGCCAAGACGTTCGGATCGAACACCGACGTGGCGTCAGGGGCACCGTCGACGATCCAAAGACGGGCGCCCGACTCGGTCAGGGTCCGGGCGGCTTCCGTGGCGTCGGCATGCCGCGTCCAGGGCACTGCGGCCTCGGCACCGAGCGCCGTCTTGGCGAGCTTGGGGTGCTCGGGTGTGGGCGTGAATCCGCAGACGTGCACGTGGGCCACACCCGCGCCGTCAGCCGATCGGAACACCGAGCCCACGTTTCGAAGGCTGCGAATGTTGTCCAGCATGACTTCGACGTGGACATCGGTCTTTGGGCGACACGTCGCGCCATGGGTCTGATACGGCGCGTCGACGAACTCGGTGGGGGCACCGCACAGCGGGCATTGGGCCCCGAGTGGGCTGCCGTCGCTGACGGGGAACCGAAGTGCGCAGTCCGAGTTGCTGCAGCGCCGCGCGCGGAATCGGGGGCCCTCGTCCATGAAGGCCCGAATGCTACTCTACGTGTTGGTGGCGTACCGCGACGATCGGCAGGCGATGGAGCTGCAGCTCGCCGAACTCCAGCGGGAGAACGCCGAACTCCGGGAGGAGGTCGCCTCGCTCGAGGAGCAGGCCAAGAAGGCGCGTGAGCAGAGCCGAGACGTCGCCCGCCGTGAGGCTCGCAGCGGCTGCGTCATGTGTGGAGGAAGCCTGCACGCGGTGGCGGTGTTTTCGGGCCGCCACGATGCGCCCAAGTCGCTGCACATCAGCACGCCCCGCTTCTCGGCGCCCGAGGGCGGCTTCAGCCGAAGCACGCCGATCAAGGCGATGGCGTGCTCGAGCTGCGGCTTCATCCACCACTACATCGACATCGAACGCGCCGATGCAGCGCTGGTGACCGGGCACGGCGAGGACGAGTGAGCGCAGCGCTCGGCCGGTCGTTCAGGCTGGGGGGCATCCGTCGACCATGATCAACGACGGCGGATCGGTCGCGTCGGTCGTGAAGTACAGCGTGCCGCCCTCGAACTGGGCCCACAGCGGGTCGTCGAGGTCGTCGAACAGCGAGCCGAGTTCGACTGGGTTGGCCTTGTCGGCGACGTCGACGACGCGCAGCAGGGGAACCTGGGTGCTCGTCGTCGACGAGCCAAACACGTAGAGCCGGTCGTTGTCGGGGTCGAGTGCCAACAGGGAGGCGCGCTCTCCTGGATATGTCCCCACCAGGGCGGGTGCCGCTGGATCCGCGAGGTCGAAGATCTGGACGCCGTCGTTGCCTCCGACGTAGACGTAGCCGTTGCCGAGCACGATGTTGTCGGGGCGTCCGGTGTCATCGACCTCCGCGAGCGTGACGGGGGTGTCGGGTGTGCTGACGTCGATGGTGGTGAAGTTGAAGCCGGCCATGGCGAGCACGTCGTCCGTCTTCACGACGGTCGAGCCGCCGATGTTCGCTCCGCCTCCGTCCTGCTGCAGGTCCTCGACGAGCGTCGTGGGGGTGCCAGGCGTGGTGACGTCGACGACGGAGACGCCGGCGGAGGAGGCAAGATAGAGCCGGTCTCCTTCGTAGACGATGTCTTCGGTGTCGAGGTCTTCGTCGACCCAAAGCTCGGTGATGTTGGCGGGATCGGCAGCGTCGACCATGAATGCACCACCCCCGCGACGTCCGCCGACGACGAGCCCGTCCAGCAGAGCAGCGCGGTACGTGGGGCCGCCCGCGGGGTCGAACGTGCCGAGCACCGTGACCGCGGTGGGATCCGTCACGTCGAGCAGTCCGATCCCGTCACCGCGGAGCGCAGCCGCCATCGTCGTGCCGACGACGTGAAACCCATCGATTTCGAGTTCGCCAAGGTCGGCGGTTGCAAGCTCGACCGGCATGCCGCAGCTCGCCGCGCCGGTGGTGCCGGTATCGGAGTCTCCGCCAGGATCGGTATCGGTATCGGTGTCAGTGCCGATGCCGGTGTCCGCATCGGTGTCTGTTTCCGCATCGGTATCGGTCGAGGGTCCAGACGTGTTCTCAGTGTCGGACGCCGCGGACGTCTGCGCGCTCGTCGTGTCGCCGTCCGAGGTCCCCGACGTGCTGGTCGGCGTCGTACCGGCTTCGGTGTCGTCGTCGGTGGGGCAGGCGGCGAGGAGTGGGAGGGCGGCGAGGCAAAGCCAAGAGCGTTCGGTCGGCATTACCCCTCGTCTTTGACGATCGCAGCCGCGTCTCCACTTGTGCGATGCGGATTAAGCCGCACTGCGCGATGGCGCCCCGCGGACCGGGGCCCCGGCTTCGCGAGGACAGGTCTGTGACAGCGCACCCCCGCCCGCGCCGCTCGCTGCGGCGTTCGCACCGCCGTCCGGTCGCACCGGGCAACGTCTGATGTTCCGGCCCGGATTCACGCGCTACGGGAGCGTACGCGACCGGATCGGGCGGCTAGAGTGGAAGGCGAATGGTGTGGGAGTCCGCGGTCTTCGATCTGCCTCGTGGCGAATGGTCGGAGGCGATCGAGGCGGACATGCTGGCGTGCGAGGACCCGATCTGGGCGTTCGACAGCCTTCGCCATCGCGTCGTCTGGGCCAACGAAGCCGCGGTCACGTTTTGGAACGCCGAGAGCTTCGACGAACTCAAGGAGCGCGATTACGGCGTGGACATGTCTCGCTCCACGCGGCGGCGGATCGGCGCGTACCGCCGTATCGTCGCCCGTGGAGACCATGCCTTCGACCGGTGGACCGTGTTCCCCGGTGGTCGCCCAACCACGGTCCTCACGGTCGTTCGCGACATGCCAAGCAAGCCGCGTGCGGGGCTCTTGCTGCTGCGGGCGCGCCTTTGCGACACAGCCCAGGAGGACCTGCGAGGTGTCGAAGCGCTTCGGCACACGAGCGTGATGATCACGATGTGCACGCCGGAGGGGCAGGTGCTCATGGAAAACCCCGCAGCAGCTGCGGCGTTCGGATTCCTCGTGCGGACCGAGCGTGTACACGCGCTGCGCGACCGGGTGGTGTCGGCGGACGATGCCGAGGTCGTCCAGGCGGCGCTTCGAGAGCACGGAGAGTTCAGCGGTGAGCGTCGGGTTCGCACCAGCGCTGGCGTCGTGTGGCGCGGTATCGACGGCCTCGTTACGAGCGGTCCGGCCGCCGGGCGGCGG
>CAYSPB010000446.1:0-6545 GCA_964432695.1 uncultured Nannocystaceae bacterium | reverse complement strand
AGCGCCCACGCATCACTGCGGGGGCGTTCCCACGTCCGGACGGCCGCCGGCACCAGACCGGCGGCCGCGGGATGCTGCTCGACCTAGTCCAAGAAGAAGGTGCGAGGAAGGTTGTGCTGGTAGCAGACCTGTGAGGCCCCCTCGGTGTCGTGGGCGTACATGAGGAACTGATACTCACCCGCGGGCAGCGACCCCAAGTCGGTGTCGCGGTTGAGTACGATGGACGTCCCGGTGAGACCGTCGATGGAGAGCAGGACGCCGTCTTCGAAGCACTCGTGTTCGAGCCAGCCGCAGCCACCGGTGGCGATGGTGATGTCGTATTCGACGTCGTCGCCCTGGATATCGTAGGACGCGTCCCAGGTGAACAAGAAGTCTCCGGCACCGATGTCGGTGATGACCGTCGTGAAGGGCATCGGTCGCTCGAGCGTGTCCGTGAGTTCCTGGGCGCGAGCTTCGGGGACGGCCGCGAGCGCCGCGACCACATCGTCACGCCAAATGATCGCGCCCGGCTGGTTTCCCGGGTCTCCGTCCGGAGAGACGTACTGGAATGGACGCGCCACGTCATCGATGTTGTCGACGAGCGCCTGCAGGTTCGCTTCGGCGAACTCATCGGCCGCGAGCTCGTTGACGCGAGCGGCGATGTCCATGACGAAGGCCTCGTCTTGCAGCATCCGGCGGAACAGACCCTGGTCCCACCAGTTCCCCAACCCGTCGCGCCAGTCGGCGGTCACGAGCGGGTCTTGGGCGTACCAATCCCAGCCGCCGTCGAAGTCCCACGGGATGAAGTAGAAGCGTTCGGGCTCGTGCGGCGAGGCGTACAGGTAGTAGTTCTGCCAGGTCGTATCGAGGTTTTTGATGAGATAGATCGAGGCGAAGTAGTCGATCAGGTTGTCCCGATCGAAGTGGGCCGCGACGACGTCCTCCCAGCTGTTCTCCCAGTCATAGAGGCTGTCGAGCATGGCGAAGACCCCCGTGAAGTCTTCGACCGTTTTGGCTTCGAGTCCGTCGATGACCCCGGCCGCGAGTTCGTCGCCCGAGGCGGGCCAGAACGAGAAGAGGTTGGCCTTGAAGAGCGTGCCGCGCTCGTCGAAGTGACGGGCCCGCAGGTAGCGTTCGTCGACCTGCTCGATCTGGTTGTAGAGGCCGTAGTCGGTCCCGTTGATGTACAGGTGTACGAACTGCGTGCGTAGGCTGGGCAGATGCTCGACGGCCCGGAAGGCCCGTGAACCCAGCTGCTGACGAATCCGCGTCACGTCGAAGGTGTGCTTCGAAAGGTGGACAGTCGTCTGGCCCCGGAAGTCGCCTTCGTCCAGCTTGACCTTGAAGCTCTTCTGCGGGGACGCGATGCTCGTCTGGCCGCGCAGCTCGATCGTTGCGTTGGGCGTGCTGCCGTCGACTGGGGCGTCGGGGCTAGAGAACGCCGCCGGGAAGGCGGGAAGCGCGTCCTTTTCCTCGAGGGTGAACACCGCCTCCATGGCGGCGAGGTTCGCCGGTTCGACCGTCAACTCGAGCACGATGGGTTCGAGAACGTCTTGGTCATAGGCCGAGAGGTCCTCGATGAACGGCCAAGCCTCGCCCGCGCGCAGTGGACAGGCTTCATTGGCTTCACCGGGCGTACCGCGTCGAGCGGTCTCGCCGATCGCCTGCCAGCCGAGGCACCAGCTGAGCCCGGCGTCGTTGGCGGTTGCGTCGAGGTCGGTGGGGTGCAGCGACGTGGAGTAGCCCGACGTCAGCGTCCACATCTCGTCGAGCTCGTCGTAGGCGACTGCGTCGATGAGCGTCGGGCCCATGAACAGCTCGATGGTGCCGCCCTCGTTGGGCAGGTCGACGCCGTTGCCGTAGTAGTACGCCGCCCCTCCGCCGAACTCGTCGGCATAGGTCTCGTCTTGCGCAAGCAGGGCATAGCCGCCCGCGGGGATCGACAGACCCACGAGCTCGATCTCATGCTCGTCTTTGCCCACCCGAAGCGTCAGTCCGTTGAGCCGACGCTCCCCATCCGCGGTGTTGTGAATTTCGATCCACTCATGGCCTCCGTCGTCGCCGGGAACCTTCGACATGAACTCCGAGATGACCAGTTCACCGGCGGAGGGCGCCGGCGCGATGTCCTGGACGCAGGTCGTATTCGCCACGCCTGGGGTCGCGAACACCGCGTCATCGAACAGCGTGGTGGCAGTATCCGCGGTGCACCAGCTGGCCAGGACCGTGTGGTTCTCCCCCCCAACCTCGGGTGCCGTGAGCATGAGCGAAGAGCCCGACTCGATCGGCCACGCGCTGCTGCTGTCGTAGGCGACGGAGGCCAACGTAGCCTCCCCCAACCGGAGTGAGACGGCGTCGGCTTCGTTCGACAGCGCCAGTCCGCCGCCGTAGGCACCTGCGGGGGTTCCGGCTGGAAGCGTCGCATACATGCCCTCACTCTGAGCGAGAATCGCGTAGGCACCGGGCTCGAGCGCCGCGCCGACCTCGCCGACCAGCGCGTCGTCGTCGAGTGTGGTGATGCGCAACGCGTCCAGGCGAACGGCAGATTCACCCGCGTTGTAGACTTCGAGCCACTCCTTGCCTGCATCGTTGCCCGGAGCGTCGACCATCAGCTCGGTGATCTGCAGATCGCCAGCCTCGGGGTACGGAACCTCGTCGCCGTAGGCACACGCATCGTTCACCGCGCCGGGCGTGCCCGGAGCGCCTGCGCACCACTGCAGACGGTCGTCGTTGCCATCCCTGGTGGTGTGAGCAGGGCCTACGCTGAGGCTGCGGCCGGGGAGTACGAGCCACCCGTCGTTTTCGTCGTAGTCGACGACATCCAGTACGTCTTTGGCGTAGCGCAGCTCCACGCGGGTCTTTCCGCGGAGTTCGAGGCCGTCCAGGGCATACCCATGGATGCCTTCGGCGATCTCGCCACCGCCCGAGGCGAGGATGAGCCGCGCGCCTGGTTTCATCTCCAGCCCGCCGTCGAGGATTTGCAGGACGGTCTCGTCGATGACGAGCTCCAGTCCGTGGAGTCGGACCGTGTTGCGACTGGTGTTCTCCAGTTCGATCCACTCGGGTCCGTCGGTGGGGCGCGGCATCAGCTCGGTGATGATCACGGCGCCGATGAGTGGCTCGGAGCTGCCCATACCGCAGGTTGGGTTCTCGGCTCCGGGTGTAGGACTCGGGGTCGCGCACCAGCTCTGCCGGTAGTTGTTGTCCTCGGTCGTCATCGCGGCCGAGTCCAGCGACATGGCGCTGTTCTGCACGACGGGCCAGCCGTCGACGCGGTCCCAGACGACGGTGTCGATCATCTCGTCGCCCGCAAAGATGGCCAGGCCGCCGTCCCCGTTGTCCAGACCGATGTCGTCGCCGTAATAGACGACGTTCGTACCTTCGGGAAGTGCGGCGGCTTCGCTTTCCGCCAAGACGAGGCGTTCACCCGGCTCGAGCAAGCGCCCGGGTGCGCGGACGTCGGTCGCGTTGTCATCGCCTTCGTCGAGAAGGGTGAGCCCGTCGATCAACACCGCGTGGTCCGAGATGTTCTGTATCTCGAACCATTCGCGTCCCGCGTCATCGCCCTCGAGGTCGATCATCAGCTCGCTGATGATCAGGTCGCCCGGGCCCGGCCACAGGTCGTCCGCATCGCCGCCGGTCGAGCCTCCGTCGTCATTGCCCCCAGTCGAGCCTCCGTCGTCGTCGTCAGCGGTTTCCGACGCGTCTCCACCGACGCCTCCGGCTGCGTCGGACGACGCCGGTGCGTCGTCGGTCTCGGCGGCCTCTCCTCCCCCTCCATCGTCACCACAGCCGGGAAGCGTGGCGACACCGAGGGAGAGAAGGACGAGCGAGTGGAAGAACTTGGTGCGTTTCACGGATGGGCCTCGAGGGGCTATGCGGATTCACGAAGGTGGGGGATCCGAAACGAGCTTGGAACCCACTTCAGGCTTTCGACCGAACGCCCGTATTTTGAAAACGATTGGCGGTCCAAGTTGAGCCGGGATACGAGCCCAATCAGCCAATGCGGGACGACCTGTGCGACGAACTTCAACTCGAGTACGACCATCGATTCGAGCTTGGTCGTGCGCATCGCAACGGGGTCGTCGACGCGACGCCATGCGGCCACCGAGCTGTTTCGGAGGTCGTTGACTTCGCGATACCGGACCCGGCGGTCGAAGGTGACGCGGGCATAGTCGTCGGTTGGGCTGAAGTACGGCTCTCGGTCGTAGCGCACAGCCACGACGGGACGGCAGTGCAGCATCGTGTAGTAGGACAGGAAGCGCCGCACGTTGGCCTCGTCCTTGTCCCGGAAGGTGATCGGGCTCAGGTTGCTGGGATGCTCCAGCACGGCGCGCCAGTCCCCTTCGATCAGGGCCCTCGACTTGGACACCACGTCGCGAATCCGCCGCTTCACCTCGAGAAAGTGCGGTCCACCGACGGTCCGAGGATAGTGGCGAATGCGAAGCTTGAAGCGGTTCGGATCCTCGACGTCGTTGGCTTTATAGAGCTTGAGACCGGGCGAATCGACGTAGAGGGATTCGATGGTGTACTCGCCGCCGTACTTGGCGGCGAAGGGGTCCACGACGCAGTACGGCTGAATGTAGCGACGAACGGCGGCGGCCTGGGCTTCGGTGATGACGTACTTGTACTCGCGTCGCTCGATGAGGGAATCGTCCACGGTCAGTCTCCGAGTGCGCCCGCGGCTCTCAAGCCCGCGACGGCGATCGCGTAGGTTGCATGGGCCTCGAGCGCGTCGTGGCGGGCATCGAGCTGGTCGAGCGCCATGGCGTTGGCTTCGAGGGGGTCTGCGGCGAGGACTTCGGCGTCGTAGGCCTCAGCCAACGCTCGGTATGCGCGTGCATCTTCAGCCGCGTCCCGAGCCGTGCTCGCCAGCTGCCGAACGTTCCAGGCAAGGTCGTTTCGGGCAGCGTCTCGACGGACCCGAGCTGCGTTGTGTTCAGCTCGCGCGGCGTCGATGCCTCGGCGGTTGAGGGAGAACAGCGGAATGGTCACGCCGGCGACCACCTCGTACCCGCCACGTCGTTCGCGACTGGGGAACGTGCGGCCGGCCTGGAGGAAGTCGATCCACGGTGCGGCCTTGGCTCGCTCGGCCCGGATGCGTGAGCGCGTGGTGTCGACCGTCGCGTCGCGCTGCGTCAGTGCTGGGCTGCGGGCGAGCGCGCGACGGACGAGGTCGTCGTCGCTGGGCAGGCCCGCAAGCGCAGGGAGAGCCGACCGCATCTGGGCGCGCAGTTGCGTCTCGGGTAGACCCAAAACCGCGGCGGTTTCGACTTCGAGGTGCTCGATGCTGCGGCGTAGTCGTCGGTGTCGAGCCTGGGCCGCGGTGACTTGAACCTGCGCACGGCGAAGCTGGGCCGGTGTCACGCGGCCCAGCGTCAACGCCGTCTCCATCAGCGTAGCGCGAGACCTCATCAGCTCGACCCGCTGCCGCGCGAGCTCGGCGTCGGCGGTTGCGTGTGCATGTTCGGCATAGAGGGCTCGGACTGCGCGCTCGACCGAGGTCCTCGAGCCCTCCAGATCCGCGGCGAGGCCTGCGCGCGTCGCCTCGCGGTCGAGGCGTCGGCGCTTGCGTTCCGCGGGGTGCTCGAGCTTGAAGCGGATCGCACCCTCCATGCGGGCATCCGAAGGGTCCCCGTCGGGAACGTCTACGCCGACGCGGACCTCGGGGTTCATCCACTGCTCGGAGGCGTCGACCCTCTGCGTCGCTGCTTTCACGGATGCCTCCCGGACGCGAATGCTCGGAGCACGCGTGCGAGCCCGACGGACTGCGGACTCGACGTCGAGCACGTCGGCGTGGGCAACCGCGCTGGCGCCGAGCCAGGCCCCGGCCAACACCGCGAGGAGCACCAGTCGCTTCATCGCCCGACTCCCCAGGTGACGAAGCGGGTTCGTGCGGGTGCAGCGTCGAAGCCGATGAGCAGCTCGTCCTGCGCCTCGGGCATCCACGCAAGAGCTTCGGGCTTCCCGTCGAACGTCGTGATGCGCTCGGCGATCCCATCGGCACCGATACGGACGAGTACCCCCGCGTCGACATCGAGGTTGGGGTCCGCCGGCGTGAGCGTGGCGTAGAGGTCCCCCGACGCGCTCCAGCGCAGGGCCGCGATGCCGGCCGGCGTTGTTGCGCCGTCGCCCAGCGGTACCCGCAGCGCAGGCAGGGGAATCGGACGCAGGTCCGCGGCGATCGCCGAACCGTCGAAGGCTCGGGCCGGCTCGTCGAGGACCCACAGCGCCGCACCCGGCGACTTGAGGCCGAAGTAGAGCTTGCCGCCGTAGGCCTCGAGCCCCTCGATCTCGAAGTTGTCTCCGTCCAGACCGAGCGCAGTCCGATGCTTGGCAGACGCGTCCGCGAGCAGAGAGCGAAGCGACATGGTTCCGGTGACGCGGAGCCCGTCACCGTCGACTTCGACGCGAAGCAGGCGTTCCCGGCTGTCGCGGCGCTTGCCCGACTTCGTCTCGCCATGCGAGGTCACCAGGTACAGGGTTCCGTCGTCGGCCCGGGTGATCGCCTCCAGGTCGTCGATCGCCTCGATGCCGCCAAGGACCAGCGGGTCGGGGCGGACGGAGCC
>CAYSPB010000445.1:0-6570 GCA_964432695.1 uncultured Nannocystaceae bacterium | reverse complement strand
AGCCGCGGCAAGGTCGACTCGAACTACCCGCAGCTGTACAGCTTCTTCCGCACCAACGAAGACACGGACCTTCCCAAGGGCCAAAGCGATACGTGCTACGTCTTCTGGCCGGCCCGGTCCGCGATGAAGCAGGCGGTCCAGCGCATGCTGCCGGGCATGGTGCTGCCGCAGTCGCTGTACGAAGGCCCGATGAAGAACGTGGTGCGCAAGGCCGTCGCGGCCGCGTGGGGCGTGCCCGTGGTGCCGATGACGGTCGACTACCTCTACGGAATCGTCGTCATCCTCGGAAAGCCGTACAGCCGCGGCAGCGTGCGCTTGGGCAGCAACGACCCGAACGCGCCCGCCGTGTACGACCCGGCCTACTTCTCGGACGCGCGCGACATGGAGACCATGGTCAAAGGCGTGCGACGGGCCCGGGCGCTCAGCGGCCAAGGCGGCTTGGGTGCCTGGAACAGCCAGGAGCTCATGCCCGGCAAGTGGAACGACAGCGACGAGGGGCTGGCCAAGTGGGTCGCCAAGAACGCGATCACCACCTACCACTTCGCCGGAACGTGCCGCATGGGGGACGACGCTGCGGCCGTCTCCGATACGCGCCTTCGTCTTCGCGGCGTGAAGGGGGTCCGTATCGCCGACGCTTCGGCCGTGCCGTTCACCCCGGTGTCAGCGATGAACGCCCCGAGCATGCTCGTGGGGCTGCGTGCCGCTCGGTTCATCGCCGAAGAGCGCACTGACCAAGCTGCTGCTGCGCAGTAGGCCGATTTCGCGTGTCCACGTCGGCGGACGTGCGTACGACGTGTGGGTTCGCGGAAGAGGCGAGCGTCCCCGTTGTGTACGTTGCCGGGGCACAGTGGGCGGTTCTCGACCCTCGGTGCAACTTTCGCTCTGCGTGCGCTCGGGTCGGCGAAAAAAATGACATCGACCTGCGACTGGGCGGGTGAGCCCCCGTCCTCCTCTGCACCATGGGTGCTGTAGCCGCCATCGTATGTGCCATTTCCATCATCGTGCTGATCTACGCCGCGATCATGCGCCGCAAGGCGTCGAGGATCACCAAGGCTGAGCACCTACAGTCCGGTGCAGCATCGCAGGCACCCAACGGCAAGGCGGTCAGCGTTCAGGGGAACCCCGTCGCACAGCCGCTCGTCTCGCCCGTCACCGGAACCCAGTGCCTCTACTACGAGGTGCAGGTCGAAGGCTTCTGGAAGGACGGCGACACCAAGAAGAGCAAGACCTACTACGAGGACAAACAGGGCCAGGTCGGTGTCGACGATGGCTCGGGCGTGGTCCCGCTCAACCTCGCCGGCGGCGGCGATTTCGACCTGAAACAGACCTTCAGCGAGAAGCACAAGGAGGGCATGTTCGACGACCTCAAGAACGCAGTCGGCAAGGGCAAGCCCGTCGTCTTCGGCAACTTCAACTTCACCAACCCGGTGAACTCGAAGGCCAGCGAGTTCGTTTGCACCGAAAAGGTCTTCGTCGCCGATGGCACCGTGTACGCGGCTGGCTACATGAAAGAGGGCGTCATCAGCAGCAAAGGTCTGTTCTCGCTGCTGGTGAGCCCCAAGACCCGCGAGCAGCTGCTCGACGATGCGATGGGCAACGCCAAGAAGGCCTTCATGGGCGGCGGCATCGGCCTCGCGGTTGGCACGGTCGTCGGCATCATCTCCAACTTCCTCTAGCGGCACCGTCACGACGAAGGGCCAGCGCTCCGCTTTGGCGGTCGCTGGCCTTCCTCGTGGTTGCGTCTCATTCGGGGCGGGGCAGCCCCTGTCCGCGGCTGGCGGCCCGGTTGCGCCTCGCCCGGTTGGCCTCGATTCTCCGCGCGTGAGTTCGCACTTCTTCGCGCTTGGCGCTTCGGCACTCACCGTTCTCGCCCCCGCGACCGCGCACGCGGCCACCTGGGGCAGCTTCGATACGACGCGGATGGCCTATGCCGCCGGCGCGCTCGGGGGCACCGCCCACGACGAGCTGCGCGCCACCATTGAGGCCGCCGGAGACACCGTGGCAGCACCGACGGGCATGCTCACCGCCGGACGTACTGCATCCGCTGACCGACGGCGTGGCGACCTACGCGTGGGTGAACCACACGACCTTCGACCTCGGCGACGACGCGCTCGTGCTCGGCACCAGCGGCAGTGCGGAGAGCTTTCTCGCCGTGCTCGAGCCGGCTACGGGCTTTGCCGAAGGCGGCCGTGTCGTCGTCCTCGGCGACCACAACTTGTTCACCGACACCTTCATCGCCGACGCCGACAACACCGCGCTGGCAGCCAATGTGGTGGCGTGGGCGAACGGCGAGTGTGGCAACACGCTGCTCGAGCATGGAGAAGGTTGCGACGATGGAAACCGCGACGACGGCGACGGGTGCTCGGCGGCCTGCGAGGTCGAGAACGACGCGGGCACGACGACCGGTGGAGCGGAGAGCACGTCGACCGGGAACGGCAGCACGTCGACCGGGGCGGTCGAAAGCACGTCGAGCGGAGTCGGGGACGGGTCCTCCACGTCCAGCGGTGGCGAATCGAGTCCGTCCACCGGGCTGGACGAGACGAGCACTGGCGATGCAGGCGTCTCGGAAGGCTCGACCAGCACCACTGCGCCCGCTTCGGACACGTCCACCGGCCGCGGTGCGTCGGACACCGACGCCGCCGCCGCCGAAGACGAAAGCAGCGGCTGCACGAGTGGCGGTCACCCCTCCCCATGGATGGTGGTGGTGCTGCTGCTCGGCCTTCGCCGCCGGCGCGGCTGAAACACGAGCAGCCCGTGGCGCAACCCATCACGACGCCTCGCTCGCCTTTTTCGCTCCCGGCGGTGTCCGCCGCGAGTCGCAGTACGCCCGGTACAGCGGCGTTTTGGCTCCTATCCAGCAGCGAAGAACGCGTCGAGAATCGCCGCGTTGGATTTCACCACAGGCCGCTAGGCGGCGAGGTCGAAGACGAGCACCTCGGCTTCGCCGGTTGCGACCAACGAGACGGCGCCCACGTCGTCGGTGGCGAGAGCGTCGCCGGCCGACAGGGCGTGGTCTCCGACTCGAACAGATCCCCGCGCGACGTGAATCCAGGCGCTACGCCCCGCGTGGACCTCGTGCCGGACCGTCGCCCCGTCGGTCAAGACTCCCGCGAGCAGGCGCGCGTCCTGTTCGATCGCAATCGAGCCATCGTGCCCATCGGAGCTCGCAACGACGCGCAGGCGATCGAGTCGGTCGTCGCGGGTGAAGTGCTGCTGGCCATATCGCGGTGCGCCGCCGCGCCGGTTGGGCATGATCCAGATCTGCAGGAAGTGGACGCCTTCGGTGTGCGACGCGTTGTACTCGCTGTGCCGGACGCCGGTGCCCGCAGACATGTGCTGCACGTCTCCGGGGCGGATGATCGAGCCATTGCCCATCGAGTCCTTGTGCTCCAGGGCACCCTCGAGCACGTACGTGATGATCTCCATGTCCTGGTGTGGATGCGTGCCGAACCCCGCTCCAGGGCTGACGCGGTCTTCGTTGATCACCCTCAGCGGACCAAACCCCATGTGGGCCGGGTCGTAGTAGTTCGCGAAGGAGAACGAATGGTGACTATTCAGCCAGCCATGGTTGGCGTGGCCGCGTTCTGCGGATCGTCGAATCGAGAGCATCAGGACGTCCTCACGCCGCAGCGTAGGGTCGTAGGCGCCTTTGGCAATCCGATGCTTTCGCATGGCCGCCATCGGTTCTTTTGATGGCAACGGCGTTCGACGGCGAGATACGGGCGTTTGAGTCAACTGTTCCAGGATGAGACACTCAGCGCTCCGCTCACAGGGACAATGTTCCAACGCTGTACGGAGATGGGACACGCTGCCGCGTCGCTGTGTCTTCCAGAGACATGGTCGTTGCCGGACTGTCTCGGCCGGACGGTCCGGCTTCTTCTGGTATGTCTTTTATGGACACGTTGGGGCCGCGTCGCGAACGCAACGGTTTCGTCGCGTCCAACCGGCGGGAGTGCTATCACCGAGCCATGGGTGGTGACCTCTCGCGGCTGACGCTCGATCAGCTCCGGGTCTGGGTGACGGTCGTCGAGGCGGGGAGCTTCTCCGCCGCAGGCCGGCGACTGGGCAAGGTCCAGTCGGCGATCAGTCAGTCGGTGGCCACGCTCGAGGACACCCTCGGCATCTCGATTTTCGACCGCTCCGCCGGGCGTGGGCGACTCACGGCGGAAGGGCAGGCGTTGATGCCCGAGGTGCGCGCCATTCTGTCGGCTGTGGGTCGCCTCGGCGGGCAGGCCCACGCGATCGCTGCGGGGACCGAGGCCGAGCTCTCGATCGTCTCCGACGCCGTGTTTCCCACCGCGGTGATGGTCGAGCTGTGTCGCCGCGTGTCCACGCAGTTTCCCGCGGTCGCCCTGCGGATCGAGTCTGCGGTGCTCGGCGGCGTCGTGGATCGCGTGGTCTCGGGTGCGTGTAGCCTAGGCATCGTTGGCCAGGACGCGGCCCTGCCCGACGGGCTCGACCGCGTGGCGGTGGGCGCCGTACAGATGGTCCCGGTGGCATCTCCGCGGCATCCACTCGCGGGGCGTCCAGCGCTCGGGCTCGACGCTCTGCAAGAGCACGTACAAATCGTGCTCCAGGGTCCCGAACCCACCACGCCAGACCGAGCCGTGCTGTCCACCCGAACGTGGCGCGTGGCCGACATCGGCACGAAGCGAGACATGATCGAAGCCGCGTTGGGGTGGGGCAACCTTCCAGCGCCGCAGATCGCCGATGGAATCGAGCGGGGGGCGCTGGTGCGGCTCGACATCGCCGCATGGGGTCCCGATCAGCACCGCCTCGCGCTGAGCGTGGTGCATCGCCGTGAGCAGGGCCTGGGTCCAGCGTCACAGTGGGCTCTGCGCACGCTGCAGTCGCTGTGCGCCGAGCCCAATGCTGCTTGAGCCTGCCCTCACACGCCGGCACGTCGCGGCCGTTCGCCGAGCGCGTCGAGTATGGTGAAGACCACCTGCGCGGGTAGGCCACCCTCGACCCGATACTCGACCGGGGCGGAGGCGTCGACGCCACACGCTGCGATTGGGGTGGCGACGTCCTCCAGCGTGCCTTCGTGCTGTGTGTCTCCGCAGCGAACGACCACGCCGGAGGCCTTCACGTCGATGCGGAGCGCCGCATCACCCTCGAAGGGTTCATGCAGGGCAACGCGCCGAAGCGGGCTGTTCACGTCGGGTCCCAGGCCGAGCGCGTCGACACGTTCTGCGCGGGCGGAGCCGGCGGCCGCAAGGACCACCGCGGCCACTTCCCATGAGGTGGCGCGGTCGAACACCAGACTGACCGTGCCGTGTGCGGTCCCCAGCGCCTTGGCGACGGCGTCAACCACGTGCTGCATGCCGGGTGGCTTGAGTAGCGCAGCCGCCGGAGCGTTCGGCGCCAGCTCCTTGAGGCGCACACCGTCGAGAACGATGGCCTCCGGTCCGACGTAGAGCACTTCGCTTTGTCGTGGAACCTGGCCTTGGGGAAGCGCCGGCAGGCGAAGTCGTGAGGGCGCCGAGAACGGCTTGGTCGGCTGCAGGTCGGGCGGTCCGTCGAAGGCGAGCGTACGGACCAGCGTTTTGGCACCGTCCGCGTTCACGCCGGCTTCGAGCAGCCAGCGATGCAGGCCGATGAAGCCTACAGCTTCGAAGCCCAGCTCCTGCGCAACGAACTCCTCGCGCGTGAAGACGGCGCCATCGAGCTTGCAGGCATCGTACACCGCGCCAGGCCGCTCCTCGGCGGGCATCGTGGCGAACCGTTTCACCGCCTTGCGCCGTCCGGGACAAACCGCATCCTGCATGGCGGCTAGAGCAGGCCCTGCGTCCTTGCTCGTGCGGGTCTCGTCGAAGCCGGGCATGGCGATCTCGATCGGATGGGCGCCGTCCACCGGCTTGGGCGTGCCCGCCTCCTCCCAGGGCGCCGACGGAACGTGCATCGTGGTGACGAGCAGGTAGCGCTCGGCAGGGCCGAGATCACACGCCTTCCACAGCGCGGCCGCGACGTAACCCGCGAAGTCGGGCAGGACGCCGCGCGCGGAGGACCAACCCTCCTTGTTGGAGACGAGCGTCTTGACGACGCCGCCGACCGTGTTCACGTCACAAGACGGCACGCGGGCTTTCTGCTGCCCGGCGGCGTCGACGGCCACCGGTGCGTCCTTGGGCTTCGACTCCTGCGGAGCCGGGCACCCACAAAGCAAACCGCCCGCAACCCACAGGCCGAGGGCCGTGCGGAGTGCGAGCGGGTGCTGCGAAGCGTCGTGCGTTCGCATGATGGCGTGCTAGCTGTCGCCCTTGATTTCGCCCCGGGCGAAGATCGATGCCACGTAGGTGAGCACGTCGGTTGCCGAGATTTCGTCGTAGCCGTAGTTGCGGATGAGCCGCTGCTTGACCACTTCGATCTTCTCCTGGGCTTCCTTGTCAACGACGTTCGAGACCAGCGAGGTGAGCTTGATGCTGTCTTTCTGGTCTTCGAACAGCTTGAGCTCCAGCGCCTTGTAGAGCCGCTCGTTGGTGCGGAAGTCGAACTGCTTGCCCTCGATGGCCAGCGCACCGATGTAGTTCATGATCTCGCGGCGGAAGTCGTCCTTGCGAGACTCGGGGATGT
>CAYSPB010000444.1:0-6581 GCA_964432695.1 uncultured Nannocystaceae bacterium | reverse complement strand
CACTGCGGCGCTCGTCGTCGTGGTGCTTCTGCGCGTCGTCTACCACTGCGCATACCTGGCAGAGATCCCGTTCGCGCTCGCGACGTTCTCCGATGGGCGGCAGTACGAGCTTGCCGCGCTCGATCTGCTCGAACAGCCCCCATGGGGAACGAAGCCGTTCTACCTACAGGGGCTGTACGCCTATCAGATGGCGCTTCCGATGCTGATCCGTCCTTGGATCTCGCTGGCGTTGCTGCTGCAGCTGACGCTCGCGTCCCTCACGCATGCATGGTTTTTCCGGGCCATGCAGCGCTGGCGGGGCCGCGTTGAGGCGGGGTGGGCCACGCTCGCGCTGCTGGCTTTCCCGATGCTGGCCTTCTACGAGAACAAGTTCCTGACGGCGAGCCTCACCGTGACCGCCAGTGTCGGCGTGCTGTGGGCCGCGGTCCGGTGTCGCGATGGTGGTCTGCGGTGGTGGGTCATGCTCGGCGCTCTGGCGGGCTTGGCCCTACTCGCGCGCCCGAACCTCGCGGTCACGGTGCCCTTCCTCGCCGTCGCGGCCTGGAGGCACGCGTCGTCGAGTCGAACCGTCCGCGTGGGGCTGGTGGCCCTCGGTCTCGCCCTGACCTTGGGCCCGATGGCGATCCGCAACGCGCGGGTGACCGGACGCCCGACGGTGATGCCCGCGCACGGCGGGGGTACGTCGTTTTACATCGGCAACAACGCGAAGGCGCGTGGGGTCTGGAACACCGCAGGCGGGTTGCTCAGTGGCGACGTCTCCCACGAGCGCGACGAGCTGCGCCAGACGTTGGGCGTACCGGCCTCGGACGATGCCGACGCCGAGATCGCAGCGATCGGTCGCGCGCTGTATGCCCGCGCATGGGATGAGATCGCGGCGGATCCAGGGCACTGGCTTTGGCTGGAGGTGCGCAAGCTCTGGCTGATGGTCGGCAACGACGCGCTCACTCAGGACTACGACGTGCTCGGGGAGCGCGAGCTGCTCGCCTCATCCCCACGACTCGGACTACCGTTTGGCGTTGCGCTCGCGTTCGCCGTCTTCGGAGTCGGGCCGCTGCGCAAGGCCGCGGGCGTGGATGTGGTCGGCTGGGCGTTGCTCGGGCTTGCGGTGGGGACGGTCGCCGCAAATCTGCTGTACTTCACCTCGGCCCAGCATCGGCTGCCGCTGCTCGTGCCGCTCGCGGTCCTCGTGCCGCCGGGCGTGCGGGCGATTCGGGCGGCGGCGCGGGCGAAGCGCTGGCCAGTGCTCGTTGCGTTTGCGCTGCTGCTCGCCGCGTCGTTCTGGCCCCGGACGCGACGGGACGCCCCCACCGCCGTGCACTACTACAACCTCTCGGTCGCGTGGGTGTACGTGGGTCAGCCCTCCGAAGGACTGCGGGCCCTCGACCGGGCGCTCGAGCTTCGCCCCGACCACCCCGTGATTCGGATCGAGCGCGCGACGCTGCTGCGAAACGGGGGCTCGTTTGCGGCAGCCCGGGCCGACCTCGACGTGCTGGAAGCTCTTCCGACGGTGCCGGGATGGGTACGCGCACGCATGCTCGACGAGCGGCGCCAACTCGCCAACCTCGACCCACAGCCCGCCCGGCCGTGATGTGCAGGCGGCTGGAGGGACTTGTTCGCGCCGCGTGGCTGAGCGAAGCTGAGCCGACGTGACCGAGGCGGCCTCGACTGAGCAAGCGCAGGCGGTTCTGCAGCACTTCGAGCTCGCCGGCGCGTCCGTGCGGCGACTGGGCAGCGGACTGATCAACGACACCTTCGCCGTCCAGGCGACCGATTCTGCGTGGGTGCTGCAGCGGGTGCACACGGTGTTTTCTCCGCAGATTCACCACAACATCGTGGCGGTCACCGAGCACCTTCGAGCGGCAGGAGTCACCACGCCGCTGCTGCGGCGAACGCAGGACGGGCAGCCCTGGTACGAGGACGAGCACGGCCGCGCCTGGCGGGTGATGACGCGATTGCCAGGCGTCACGTTCGACGCCGTACGCTCGGCTGCACAGGCCCACGCGGCGGCGGCCACCCTTGCGCGGTTCCACGGCGCGCTCTCGGACTTGGACCACGCGTTCGTCGGGCTTCGCACTGGCGTTCACGACACGCCTAAGCACCTCGACAATCTGCGCGCTGCCGTCCAAACGCATCGCGAGCATCGGCTCTACGACGAGGTCGCACCGCTGGCGGACGCGATCCTGGCTGCGGCCGAGGCACTGCCATCGCTCACGTCGATTCCCGCCCGAGTCGTCCATGGAGACCCAAAGCTCAACAACGTCGTCTTCGCAGGACTCTACGGGGATGATGTGCATCGAGCGGTGGGCTTGATCGACCTCGACACGGTGGCCCCGATGGCGCTGCACCTCGAGCTGGGAGACGCCTGGCGCTCGTGGTGCAACCCCAAGGGCGAAGACGAGGCCGCGGCGCAGTTCGACTTCGGCGTGTTCGAAGCCTCGGTACGCGGCTACGCCAGCGCGGGGGTCGTCAGCCCCGAAGAGCGAGGCGCCTTGGTGCACGGCGTGGAGCTGATCTCCGTCGAGCTGGCTTCGCGCTTTCTCGCCGATGCCCTGGCCGAGTCGTACTTCGGCTGGAACGCCGACAAGTACGCCAGCCGCGGCGAGCACAACCTGGTGCGGGCACGCGGGCAGTGGTCGCTGCACCAAGCGGCTCTCGAAGGCCGTCACGCCCGAGAGACCCTACTTCGCGCCGTCTTTTGCGGCTGAGGCGGCTTTGCCGTCCTCTGCCTTGGCCTGGGCCCGCAGCTGCGCGACGCGGGTTTCCAGGGCGTTCTTCACGCGGGGTTCGGGCGCGGCGAGTTCAACGTACTGCGCGAACAGGTCGGCTGCGCGCGCGTGGTCTCCAGCTTGTGCGAGCAGCGTGGCGCGCTTGCGAAGCAGCTCGTGCTTGGTGCCGTCGAGTTCGTAGGCCCGCGCGTACACGTCGGCGGCCTCGTCGGTGGTCGACGCGTCCGCCTGCAGCGCGTGGGCATACTGCATGAGCTCGTCCACGGTGGCGACGTCTCGGGCTCGAAGCACGCCATAGGCTGCGCGGGCCGTTTCGAACTGTGCGGCCTTCATTGCGGCGGCACCCAGGCGACGGTAGAGCGCGTCTTCGGCGTCGGCGGGCTCTGCTGCTGCCGCTTGAGCGATGTAGTAGTGGGCGTGGGCGCGCTGCTGCTCGGCCTCGAGCATGAGCAGGCCGATCTCGGCTTCGCACGCGACGCTCTGTGGCACCTTGTTCGCGCAGGCGCGAAGCGTTTGAATCGCGACGGTCGAGCGGCCCGCAGCGGCGTGGGCTCGCGCATCCGCCATCGCTTTGGTGACGGCCGCGTCGTCGAGCTGAGGCTCGTTTCGTGGGGGCGGCGGCTCGGTGTTGGGGTCGGCGAATGGGCCCTTCCGCTCCGGCCGGACCTTGGGCTCCACCGCGGGCTCCACCTCGCTGACCTTCTTCGGTTCGGGTGTCTCCGAGCGGCATGCGGGCACCGCCGAAGCCGCGCTCAGGCCCAACAGCACCGCAAGGCCGCTAGAGAGGCTCGTGCGGGACGCTTGCCGCCCGCAGGGGCGCTTCGACGCAGGACTCCGGCTGCAGGCCATGCGGCGCAGTATACTGCCGCGGTGACCGAACGCTCATCAGTCGGGCCGCGAATCGCGGTGTATCCCGGCTCGTTCGACCCGATCACCCTGGGGCACCTCGACATCCTCGAGCGGGCCTCGAAGCTGTTCGATCGGGTCATCGTCGGCATCGGCCGACACCCGACCAAGCGGGGATACTTCGGGCCGCAGGAGCGGCGGGAGCTGATCGCGCAGAGCACGACGCACTTGCCCAACGTCGCGGTCGAGGTGTTCTCGAGCCTGGTGATCAACTTCTGCGAGGACGTCGGCGCGGCATTCATCGTGCGCGGCCTTCGGGCGCACGGCGACTTCGAGCCGGAGTTTCAGATGGCTCTGGCCAACCGCGACCTCGCTCCCGACATCGAAACCGTGTTCATTTTGCCGCAGCCGGTCCGGATGATCGTCTCTAGCTCGCTGGTCCGTGAGATCGCAAGTCACGGCGGTGACTTCCAGCGGTACGTTTCTCCGGCGGTCGCGCGGGCGATCGAAGCTCGGGTCCAGCGCGATGCCCAAGACGACTGACGAGAGCAAGGCGCTGGCCAAGACCGGTGGTGCTGCGCTCGAGCCGTGGAGTGGCGACGAGCACAAGATCCGAAGCGCAGCCGCGAAGGAGGCCGGGCTCGATGCCAATGCGGTCGAGGCCGACTTCTTCACCGAGGGGTTCAAGGCGGGCATCGTGCTGCAGGACGACTTCGACGGAGCGATCGTCGCGCGCGGTCGTACGGTGCTCAAGGAAAAGGAGCTGTTCAAGTCGCTGCGACCGGCGCTGCAGTACCTCGGGGTCCACAAGGACGACTACAAGGTCAAGGTCCACAGCGGGACCTTCGAGCTGCGACTGTCCAAGCAGGCGGCCGAGCAAAGCTCACCGGTGCTCGAGTCGGCCAAGCTCGCCCTCCAGGTCTTCATCGGCTTCGGCATTCTCGGCGTCGCGGCATACCAGTGGATGCCGCAGTTCGTCGCGGGCATCATCTGGGGAACCGGGCTGCTCATCGGAGGGTGGCAGCTCCGCCAAGGCATGGTCAGCGGTCGCGCCATGCTCAGCGCTCGGCTTGCGGTCGCGCTGGGACTGCTGGCTCAGGAAGAACAGCTGATCCTACCGCCGGCGGCTGAGGATACCGCGCTCAGCTGATACGGTCGCGCCGATGACGACCGACGCCGAGCTGCCCGCGCTTCTCTGCGAGCTTTGCCGACAGTTCTACGACCTCGGTTGGGTGTCGGGAACCGGAGGTGGTATCTCCGCGCGCGGCCAGGCCGGCATCTTCATGGCGCCTTCGGGCGTGCAGAAAGAACGTATGCGGCCCGAGGACATCTTCGTGCTCGATGGCGAGCGGCTCGATGGATGCCACGTCATCACGCCGCCGAAGAACCCGGCGCTGCGGGTTTCGGAGTGCCAGCCGCTGTTCTTCAACGCGTATCGGGTGCGGGGCGCGGGCGCGGTCATTCACAGCCACTCGATCTGGGCCATGCTGGCGGCAAAGCTGTTCTCACCCGACGGTTCGCCCGGGACGTTCGTCACGCAGGGGCTCGAGATGCAGAAGGGCCTGCGCGGCAAGGGATGCTTCGATGAGGTCCGCATCCCGATCATCGCGAACACGCCGCGCGAAGCCGAACTCACCGACTCGATGGCTGAGGCGATTGAAGCGCACCCCGATGTCGATGCCGTGCTGGTGGCTGGGCACGGCGTCTATGTGTGGGGCGACACGTGGGTGAAGGCGAAGACCCAAGCCGAGTGTTTGGACTACCTGTTTCGGGCGGCCGTCGAGCTTCGCCGCTCGAGGCTCTAGCGCAGCGACGCGGCGGAACCACCGCCCTGGCGACGACTCGCTCCGGTGGACGCGCTGCGTTATCGTCCGCGCGGAGCGCCCCGTCATGAAGCTGGCCTGGCTGGAACCACAATCCCCCGATGAACCGATCTCCGCTGCCGATCTGACGGCGGCCGGGGTCGTGGCCGAACGACTGGAGCTCGATCCGGATGCCTTCCAGCCGTCGTTGGATCAGCTGGCCGCCGACCGCGGCTATGTCGAGCAGGACATCGTCGAGCTGTCGCCGGAAACGCCCAATCTCGACGCTGTGTGCGCCAAGTTCGTAGGCGAGCATCTGCACACCGACGACGAGGTGCGCTACGTCTTGGCCGGCGAGGGCATCTTCGACCTGCGTTCGGTGGACGACCGCTGGATGCGCGTCACAGTAGAGCCGGGCGACCTGATCGTCGTGCCCGCCAACATGCACCACCGCTTCTTGCTCACCGAGGAGAAGCACATTCGGTGCGTGAGGTTGTTCAAGGACAGCTCCGGGTGGGTACCGCACTATCGCGACGCCGACGAGGCTCCACCCTCGCAGCCTCGCAACGACTGACGGGGCGCCACCCGCTCAAGGAAAACGACATGGACACGAGTTCTCAGCCCCAAGGGGATTTCAAAGTTGCCGACCTCTCGCTTGCCGAGTGGGGCCGCAAAGAGATCGCGATCGCCGAAAAAGAGATGCCGGGCCTCATGGCTCTGCGCGAGCAGTACGGCGAGAGCAAGCCGCTCAAAGGCGCCAAGATCGCTGGCTGCCTGCACATGACGATCCAGACCGCCGTGCTCATCGAGACGCTCACGGCGCTCGGCGCCGAAGTGCGCTGGTCGTCCTGCAACATTTTCTCGACGCAGGACCACGCAGCCGCGGCCATCGCAGCCACCGGCGTGCCCGTGTTCGCGTGGAAAGGCGAGACCGAGGAGGAGTACGACTGGTGCGTGGAGCAGACGATGAAGTGGCCCGACGGATCGCTTCCCAACCTGCTGCTCGACGACGGCGGTGACCTCACCATCATGATGCACCGCGACCACGCCGACGAGCTTGCGAAGGTCTGCCGCGGCGTCAGCGAAGAGACCACCACTGGCGTGCATCGCCTCTACCAGATGGCCGAGAAAGGTGAGCTGGTCCTTCCGGCGATCAACGTCAACGACTCGGTCACCAAGAGCAAGTTCGACAACCTCTACGGTTGCC
>CAYSPB010000443.1:0-6598 GCA_964432695.1 uncultured Nannocystaceae bacterium | reverse complement strand
GTACCGGATCGACAGGTACTGAGAACCGCGGTCGCTGTGGTGCACGAGGGGCGCGCTCGGACGCCGGTCGTGCAACGCCTGCTCGAGCGCGTCGAGCACGAGGTCGGTCTGCATCGAGGTGCTGACACGCCAGCCGACGATGGCCCGCGCGAACACGTCGACGATGAAGGCGACATGCGCGAAACCCCGCCAGGTCGCGACGTACGTGAAATCGGCAACCCAAAGCTGGTTTGGCCGGCTCGCCTCGAAGTGCCGCTCGACGAGGTCGCCCGGTCGCGACGCATCTTGGGCCGAGACGGTCGTGACCTTGAAGGCTCGGCCCCGTGTCGCGCCCTGCAGCCCCATCTTCCGCATCAGCCGGGCAACCGTACAGCGTGCGACGTCGATGCCCTCACGGCGAAGCTGCTGCCAGACTTTCCGCACGCCATACACGCCGCCGAAGCTTTCTTCCCAGACGCGCTGGATGTCCACTTCGAGTTCCTCGTCCCGTTTCGCTCGTGCACTCCTTCGCTCAGGCTCGAGACGCGTCCTTCGATGCTCGTGGTACGTCGACGGGGCGATCGGCAGGACCCTGCAGATCGGCTCGACCCCGTGCTCTTCGCGGTGGTCTTCGATGAAGTCCACCATCACTTCCGTCCGCGGTCGAGCTCCGCTTGGGCAAAATACGCGGACGCTTGTCGGAGGATGGTGTTGGCCCGCTTCAGCTCCCGAACTTCGCGCTCGAGCTCTTTCATCCGCGCCCGTTCATCTGTGGTCAGACCTGCCCGCTTGCCCGCGTCGCGCTCGGCTTGCTTGAGCCACTTGTCGAGTGTCTGCGCAGAGCAGCCCAGTTTTTTGGCGACCGACTCGACGGCCGCCCATCGCGAGTCGTGCTTGTCCATCGCCTCCGTCGCAAGCCGCACGCCGCGTTCACGAAATTCCTTGGAGTACCTGCCCATGTCTCTGAGTCTCTCTCTTTCTGAAGTCTCCGAGAAACCCGGGGCGGTTCAGTGTCTCGCGGCATGCGAAGGGGACGAGTGTCGCGACTGTGACGAGCTTCCGGCGGAACTGACGATCTCCGGCGTTCGATATGGTGCAGACCTGAATCAAGTTCAGCTGGAACTCTCCGAAGCGCCTTCGCTCGTCGACTGTACGGCTCTGGGGGTTCGAGACGCCGCGCTTCGTGAGGAAGCCGAGTCGCGGGGACTCTCGGCACGTGTGCACGTCGGTTTCATGGTCCACTATGCCGGTCGCAATGGTGCCCTACGATTCGGAGACGGACTCGAGCTCGGTGACCAGGGCGGCGCCTGGGTCCTGGAGCGAGAGGGCACCGCGGAGGAATCGTTGATCTCCGAGGACGATTTTCTCGGCGATTTCGACCTGCAGGAGACGTTCGACTGTTTCTCGGGCTGAATCGGCAGCCTCGCTCACCGTCCGCGAGACCCCCACAACCGGCGGATGCATCACCATGAGGCTCGCCTCTCGCCTCTCGCTTCTCGCCCGCCGGCGCCGGCAGAGGGCAAAGGCAAGGGCAAACAGAGCCGCGCCCGAGCCAGACGTAGGCTGGTGGGTGCAGGCGCAGGACCCACCGTCGATGTTTTGGCCGGTTGCGTCCGTATCCGCGTCGTCGGGCATGGGCGCGTTCCCGGTCCCCGAACTCGAAACGTCATCCTCCGAGGTGCCAGAGGTCGAGTCCCCCTGGTCGTTCCCGGGCGGGTCCGGTTCGCCGGTGCTGCCGCATTCGTCGGCCGAACAGTCGAACGGCGCGGGCAAGACGAGGACCAAGTCGCGCATGTCGGCGGTGGTGTCCCGACCTTCAGGATCCACGATCTCGATCTGGATCCGGGCCGCCTGGCCGGCGAGGTCGTTGGGAAGCGAGAACTCCACCGTGAATTCCGGACCGGAGACGACACGGTCCTCGACCGCGGTCGTCCAGGAACGGTCTCCGACCGCAGCCCAACGCAGATTCAGGACGGACCCGGGCATCGCGCTCACACAGCCTTCGATGGTGATGGTGCTCCCTGCTTCGACCACGGTTTCCTGGGTCGAGACTGCCGCGGCGGGGCCGCTGGCCTCGAGCGCGGGATCATCGACCACCTTGACCACCCCAGGCCGCGACGACCAGACACTCAGCGGCGGGTCGTTCGTGAACCCCTCGAGCACCCATGCCCCGGGCTCGACCTGGCGTGTGTCCCAGTCCACCCCCTCCTCCGCGGCCTCGAACGTGATGGGTCGGCGGTCATCGTCCGCATTGACCCTCGTGACGCATCCGGTCCACGCACGAGAGAGGTCGAGAACGGCGTCGCCGTCCACCGTTGCCGGCTCGACCAGCTCCACCGCCTCGGCCGCGTCCACGTCGGCGACAGAGATCCAGTTCGGCAACGGATCGTTCGCCGCGTGCGTGCGGCAAAAGCCAAAGAACTGATGCCGGCGACCGTCCGGAACCTCGTCGACGGTCGTGCCCACATCCTCGAACGGGATGGCGTACGGAATGTGCAAGACCGGATCGACGGAGCGGTCGACCACCGTCATGCAGGCGGTGTCATCCCAGACGACGGGGGTCCGCACGCGCAGGCCATCGCCCGCGGCGACATCCGTGGGCATGGTGAGGAGAACCGCGCCAACGCCCAGGGCAGCGACGACCGGCCTCATCGTGCATCTCCGGGCGCGAAGCGCAGCAAGAACAAGCCCCCCTGCCCATCGCTGTTGGGCCGGTAATCGGTGAGGGCGACCAATCCGTCGGGAAACCAGGGGTAGGCCGAAAACGCCCCCGATCCGATGCCGGCGTCGTCGGTGGGCGGGTAGAGGTCGAACCATCCGACCTCGGACGCGCGGCCCTGGGCGACCTCGGAGATGTCGAGGATGCGCAGACCCGCCGCGTAGTTCGCAAGATACGCGTAGTCACCTCGAATGAAGAGATTGTGGTCGGTGGCGGGAGAGTCGTGCTCGAAGATACCGGTCAGCACCGGCATCTCGAGGTCACGCACGTCCCACAGGAACGTGCGGCCATTGCCGCCAACCACGATTTCGTCCCTCTCATCGTTGGTGAGCAGAAACGCGTGATCTTCGGTCAGCCAGCCTTGGTGCGGAAACGAAGCGTCGGGATACGAGGCTTCCGAGAGCGTTTCGATCGCAGCCTTGTCCGTCACGTCGATGATGGAAATCGTGTCGGCTTCGCCGTTCGCCGTCACGCAAATCTGCTGTCCCTGATGTTCGACATCCGGACCGCGGTACACGGTGCACATGGCGTCGTGAATGTACGGACCAGGCGCGGCATGGCAGGCCACGTCGACCGGCGACAAGGGCGTCGAGATGTCCATGATGTGCAGGCCGCTGCACGCGCTCGTCCAGGCCCCGTAGGCGAACCCCGAGTCCGTATCGATTGCGAGATTGTGGGCACGCCCGAAGCTCTCGTGGTGTGCGTCGGCGTCGAAGGTCACCGGGGCGTCGGTCACGTCGAGTAACCGGCGCAGGTCGAACACCTGCATGCCGTCCCCCCCGGAGCCCTCGGCGACGACGAACGCGTGGTCGTCATAGACCTTGACGTCTCGAACCATCGACGGGATGAACGTCGTGGTGGGTAGCGAGCCGATCCACATGGGGCACTCGGGATGGGTGACCTCGATGAACGCCACGCCGAAGTCGCCCGCAAGCAGGACGAAGTTCCGGCCCGAATCTTCGTCCGTCCACCCCCAGAGGTCAGAAGCCCATCGCATGCCAACGTCATCCATGCCCACGAACGAGACGACGTCGACCGCCTCGCACGAGAATCCGTACACGGACCCGTCCTCGCATGCACGGCTGACGCTCTGGCATCCGCAGGCGTCCCCGGCCCCGTCCCCGTCGGCATCGACCTGATTCGGATTGGGCGTCGACGCACAGTTGTCACATGCATCCCCAACACCATCTCCATCCGCATCGGCTTGCTCCGGGTCCGGAGTGTCCGGGCAGGCATCGCATGCGTCCCCAACCCCGTCGCCATCCACATCGACTTGCTCGGGGTTCTCGACGTCGATGCAGTTGTCGATGCAGTCGAACACGCCGTCGCCGTCCGTGTCGGAGACGTCGGCGTCGCACCCTGTCGGCCCCGTACTGCTCTCATCTTCGCCTAAAGGCGTTCCCGAGCTCGATGCCTCATCGGTCTGCGTCGTGGTCCCGTCCTCGCTGGTGGCCGCGGCAGTGGCATCGTCTCCGCAGCTCGAGGGTCCGAGACCCAGCACAACGCTCAGCACCGTGCCGACGCGCTCAGGCGTCCTCCACCACGACAGCCGCCAAGCGTTCCTCGACGGGTTCAAATCCTTGTTCCGGCGGATGCGCGAAACGCTGCGTCCCCGGAAGGTCCAATCATTCAACATATGAGTTCCTAGTCAATTCCTTTGATATGTCCGCTGCGGTCATGGGCACTGCGCTCGGGTTTTCTCCGGGCTGCCCTCGCAGCGATCCATGAGTCCCCTTGCAGCCGTGCTCATGGCCAGAGCGGCTCATCGAGCCGCGGAAGAGAGTGTTCCGCGCCGACAGGGTCCGAACGTCGTGTAGTTCTGCGAGCGACATGCGACCAAACGCGGCAACGTCCACGGTTGGTCTTTCCCGCAGCAGAACGAATCCGTGTCGAACCCCTCGAAAAAGTTCGCCTCGCCCGATCGGTGGTGGACGTCCCCCAGCGTCCGGCCATGTAACCGGAGAACTGGACACGCGTAGCATCGGACGTGATTCGGTTCGAACCGCTGCTGGCCGTGCTCATCGTGGCCCTCCCCGCCTGTGCCCAAGATGACCACGACGTCGGGGACCCGGCTGCGGACGCATCTAGCTCAGGGAGCCCCTCCTCGGGGGCATCGGGTGAGACCGCGGGACCCCCCGGCGACATCCGCTGGGAGCCGCGTCTGTCAAAGAGCTCTTCGGCAATGGCACCGAACCGCAGGGCTACTCGGTGAGGGTGAAGGTCGCACCTGGCGAAGCCGAGGGCTGGTCCTGGTACGAGGAGTTCAACGGCAACATCTTCGGCGACGCCCTCGACGATGGGACCTGTATTGGCTGCCACGCGACGGGACCGGGCGGCTTCCCCAGCCCCTAGCCGCTGCAGTAGCCACGCCGGTTCGAATCAGGCCGGCGGGTCGCAGGTCATCTCGCAGGGGTGCATGAGGTCCGCGCAAGGCGGGTCTACGCGACACACCTGCTCGAAGATGCGATCACCGTCTCGATCGACGGAAAGCCGGATGAGGCGACCTTCGGCGTCGTAGCGCATACGGGTAGCCGTCTCGAACACCGCGTCTCCGTCGGCGTCCGTCTCCGTCTGGATCACCCGCCCCTGCGCGTCGCATTGGCATCGGCACACGAACGCGCCCAAGCATTTGAAGGGCCCCTCGCACGGGCAGCCCCCAGCGGCATCGGGCGCCGCGCGAGGAGCCTCCAGCACGCTGTTGGGCACGTTGGGAATGCTTGCAAAACCCGCCGCGGCCAAGGCCATCCCCGCGAGCACCGACATCAACGCGAGCGCGATCACACCTTGCGCAACGCCACGACGGCCGAGCGCGGCCAATACGACGGCGACGCTACCGAGCACTGCCACTGGCGTCGACGCAATGACGGCGGCCGAGGGCAGAATCAGCACGCGGACGGACCACGGAAGCGCGCCAGCGTACGAATCCAACGCCGGCAGTCCAGGCGTGATGTGAGCGTGGACGAACGACACCGCACCGAAGACGGCGAGCCACCCCACCCCTGTGCCGAGAGCGTAGATGAGGGCGGATCTTCGCGGGTCCGACCGCCGGGCCGTCGAGCGCATGCCAAAGCGTCGCCCGAGGCACGTGCCGATTCAACGTCGATGACGCGGATTCACAGGCCGCGAAGCGGCGTGATCGAGCCGAGGTACGCCGATGGATCCACGCCGACGCGCTCGAGTAGGCCCGCGGCGAAGTTGCCATGCCGCAGCGGAGATCCACCGTCGTCGACCTCGCCGGTCTGTAGGTCGACGTTGGCGCCCCCGAAGGCATCGGTGGTCGCGCCCAGCACCTGCCCCCCAGCGAGCTCGGTTCCGATCACCATCGCGCTCGTAACGGGCCAGTGGTCCTTGCCCGCATCCCCGTTGAGCTTCGGGGTGCGCCCCATTTCCGAGACGACGGCAACGACCGTGTCCTCGAGGAGTCCCTCGGCCTCGAGGCGGCTCAAGAGCCGCTGCAGCTCGCTGAACAGGCCCTGCCACAGCGCCGACTGCTGCACGTTGGCCACGTGCGTATCCCAGCCGCCCAGCTCGATCTCGACGGAACGAGACATGCCGGCCTTGAGGGCATCGACGGCCAGGTCGACCTGGAACGAGAACGACTGCGCATAGTCGACGCTGGCCAGCGCCCCGATGTCCTTGAGCTGCTCACCTCGCTCGATGGCAACTTCGAAGTCACTGCCCCGAATGGCGTTGCGACCCATCGAGCCCCATCGCCCGCGCTGCTGCGTTGCGCTCTGCTGCATGTGGGCCAGGAGGAGTTCTGCCTCGGCATCGTCGGGCACGTAGCGCTGGAAGGCAAAGCTGCCGTCATCGAGAGGAACGCTCGTCGCCGGACCCAGCAGCGTGCCGAGCTGGTTGAGGCTGCCCGTTCTTGTGACCGCCGAGGCGTAGGGGCCCGAG
>CAYSPB010000442.1:0-6605 GCA_964432695.1 uncultured Nannocystaceae bacterium | reverse complement strand
GTCGAACGCAGCATCCACCACAGGCCCGTCGCAACAGCGACGGCGACCATCGGCACTGCGATCCACGTCACGGTGACCCGCGCCCGCGCGGGGGCTGGCTGCGGATCGACCGACACCGGTTCGACCGCGACCGACGCATCCGTCCCGACCGAGGGCTGGACCGGGGCGACCGTCGCAGCCGAGGGCGCAGCCACGCGTGCGTCGGGCAGCGGGGCAACCGTGGCCGCGTGCGCATCCGCGACCACCCCCGCCGTGGTGTCCCGCGCCGCGACGTTCTGCAGCGACATCGTGTCGTCGTCGGCGTTTGCAACCGCGCGTGGCCCGGTGGGGCACGCTGCCAACGCATCGGGCATGGCTGCGAGGACGGACCGCAGCGCGTCGGCAACGTCCGCGGCGGTGTCCGGACGCGCCTGGGGCTCCTTGGCGAGCAACCGCATCGCCAAGGAGGAGATGGCATCGGGGATCGAGCGTTCGGGCGCGGCCTGGCGCGGGTCGAGCGGCTCGAACCGAACGTGCCCCTCGAGAATCGCCATGAAGTTGTCGGCGTCGAACGGCAGGGCGCCGGTGACGAGTTCGTACAGCAGCACCCCAACGCTGTAGAGGTCGGCGCGGCGATCGAGCATCTTCCCGAGCGCGCGCTCGGGTGCGAGATAGTACGGGGTTCCCAGAACCGTGCCCGCGGCGGTTTCGATCTGCGTGTGATCGGGCAGCGACACCTTCGCGAGCCCGAAATCGACGATGGTCGGTCGGATCGACCCGTCCTCTTCTCGGTGCAGAAAGAGGTTGGCGGGCTTGAGGTCGCGGTGGATGATGCCGGCCTCGTGGGCAGCATGCAGCGCGTCGCAGATCGAGGCGACGTAGCCGAGCGCGAGGTCGAGGGTGCCCTCGCGAGACATCCAATCTTCGAGCGTCTCCCCCTGCAGCAGCTCCATTGCAATGACGACGCTGCCATCGGGGCCCTGCTCGAAGCCCAGGGTCTCGACGATTCCGATGTGTCCCACCGACGACGCGGCGGCAGCCTCGAGGCGAAAGCGGGCCACGACCTCGGGCCCATTCGTCGCGGCCCGGTCCGCTCGAAGCACCTTCACCGCGGCGGGTCGACCGTCGCGTTCGCGCCGCGCTTCGTACACGCGCCCCATGCCGCCCTGCCCGAGGAAGCGAACGACGCGGTACCGCTCCTGCGCGCCCAGCAGCATGCCGGGGGACGCCTCGGGAGCAGGGTCGGGAATGAACGTGGCGCCGAGGCGAAATCGACGCGTGCGCCCGTGACCCAGCCCGACCACCTGGTCCGGCGCGAGCGTGGCCGCAAGCGCTGCATCGGTCTGCGACCCCCTGTAGGCCGCCGTGGACCGCCCTGCCGGCTCCGACACGGCTTGACGGTACCACCGCGAAAGGCCCGGTGCTATACGAGTCGGCCGTGACGCGCGCCAGTGAAAAAATCGCGGCCCTGCTCGAACGCCTCGAAGAGAGCGGCGCAGAGCCGCTGCGGCTCGACGCCCTGCGCATCACCCAGGCCTTCAAGCGGTCCTGGGTCGAGCTCGCCGAGACCCTCGTGCAGATCCGCGACAGTTCCGCCTACAACGGCTGGGGCTTCGAAGACTTCTACGGCTACTGCACGCAGGAGCTGCACCTACGCCGCGCAACGGTCGACAAGCTCGTGATGTCGTTCTCCACGCTCAAGCGCCTCGCCCCATCGGTGCTGCGGTGGGACGGCGTGGAAAAGGAAGTGCCGAGCCTGCAGGCGGTCGACTACTTCGGAAAGGCGGTCCAGGCAGCCAACAAGCCCGCCGACCAGCGCGCCCAGCCCACTGGCGAGCCGCCTCCGGCGCCCCGAGAGGTCATCAAAGACCTTCGCACCGCGGTCTTCGACGAAGGCCAATCGGTCGCCGAGCTCCGCCGTCGCTTCGACCCGATACTACGCCCGAAGCCGCAGGGCGCGGAGGAACTCGACGCGATCAACAAGGCGCTCTCGGCCGCTCGAAAGCTCGCCGACATCCTGCCCGAGATCGAAGGCCTCAAAGACGATCGCGTCTCGGGCGTGGAGACCTCGCTCGGTAAGCTTCGCGAAGACCTCGAGTCGCTTGCCGAACCGCTGCGCGAGAGGATCCAGGCCGCCAAGAAGACCAAGCGAGCCCCCCGTAAGCAGGCCGCGTCCGAGTAGCCGCGCGCGCGGCGGTGCTACGCTGAGCGCCGCCCGCCGATGACCGACTCTTCCGACGCGCCTGAGCCCTCCGAGTCCGCTGCGGACCTCGCGGTCGACGACGCCGACACCCTCGGCGCATGGTGGGCGTACGGGCGCGCGGCCGTCGACCGGATCCGCGGGCAGATCATCCCCCGTGAACCCGAGTACGAGGTTCGGGCAGGACGGCGCTTCTACCTGCTCGCCGCCTTCGTCTCACGCCGGTTCTTCGTAGAGGACCGATGTGCGGGCATGGCCGCGATTTTGACGCTGCACACCCTGCTCTCGGCGGTGCCGATCATCGGCACCGCACTGCTCGTCGTCGGGTTGATGGACGAAACGTCGGGGCGGCGCCTGCTCAGCGACCTCTTCCGCTCACTCGTTCCCGAAGGCGCTCGCGCGATGGAAATGGCCGAGGCCGCGATGGCGCTCGCCGAGAACGTCACGATCGGCAACCTCGGCGCCTGGGGCTTCCTCGTCACGCTATCAATCGCGTTCGTGCTGTTCCAGACGCTGGAGCGGACGTTCAACCGAGTGTGGCGGGTGACGCGAGCCCGCTCCGTGCTCGTGAAATTCACGATGTTCTACACGCTGGCCACGCTCGGCCCGCTGCTGATCCTCTACAGCCTTGCGCACCCGCTGTTTCCAGGGATCAACTCGTTCTTGGGCGTACCGTGGCTGACCAGCTCCTTGGGCCTCGTCGCGCTCAACCGCTTCTTGCCCTACACCCCCGTGCACTGGCGCGGTGCAATTACCGGCGGACTCGTGTCCGCGCTGCTCATCGAGATCGCCAAGCTCGGCTTCGGCCTGTACGCAACCCGCTTTGCGCTGGCGACGTACGAGGGGCTGTACGGATCACTCGCCGTGCTGCCGATCCTGTTGGTGTGGTCGTACCTGTCGTGGATGGTCGTGCTGCTCGGCGCACAGATCGCGTACGTGGTCCAGCACCAGCGCTCGATCGCACTGCTGGGCTACATGAACCGCTACGTACTCGACCGCCTCGCCATCCAGCAGCCCTCGGGACGCACCGCGGCGCGTCTGATGCTCGCGCTCGCCGACCACTACGCGCGACAGGACGCTGGGCTGAGCGAAGATGCGCTGGCGGAGCGCTTTGGGCTGGGGCTCGATGTTGTTCAGGAGTCGCTGATGCGAATGGAACGCGCGGGACTACTCCTGCAGGCGGAGGGCCAAGGCCAGCGATGGGTCCCCGGTCGGCCGCTCGACCAGATCACCGTCATCGAAGTCGTCGACCTCTTCGATCGCGACCACGCCCGCAATCCCCGGAGGGATCGGCTGGGCGAGGTTTGGGCACGGCTCGACACCGCGCGGATCGGCGTGATGGGTTCGCTGACGTACGATCAGCTGACGTCGTCGGAGCGGACGTCGATGCCGGGCACAACCGAGTGCTGAACCTCAAAGTACGCGGCCATCACGAGCGCGTCGGCCTCGGCCTCCGTGGCCCCCGACTCATCCACCGCATCTTGAAGCGCCTCGAACAGGTGCCACATCGACAGCGTCTGAGGACGCTCGATCGGCGTACCGCGCATGGGTCGGTCATTCGCCGCCGGCTCGTCGACGGTGGTGACGACAGGAAACTCGAGCAGGGCGGCGGGCAGCATCACGACGATGACATCGCCGAACGGCGGTGGGTCTTGAGGCTCCCACCGCCGCCGCATGCATTTTGGTAGGCGCGCGCCCACCTGGGCAGACGTCTACGCCCGCACGACTACACTGCCGGGACGACGCTCTCGAAGTGAAAACCCTCGACGACCATCGGCGGCATCACGTCGGTGCGCCCCAGAGTGAGACCGGCGCGTGTCGGCACACCCATCGCGGCCACCTTCGTCAACAAGGTCAAGGGGCTGTCGTTGTAGCGAAGGTTCTGCACCGGCTTGGACAGCTTGCCCTTCTCGATGAGGAAGGTGCCGTCTCGCGTCACGCCCGTTGCCAAAATCGAGCGGCGCTCGAGCATGCGGTTGTACCAAAAGCGCGTCACGAGCACGCCACGGTCGACCCCGGCGATGAGGTCGTCGAGCGATGCGGTACCTCCGGCCATGTGCAAAGACGACGGGCGCGGCCGAACCGACACCCCAGCCTTGTCTGCCCAATAGCGCGACGCGGTGAGCGAACGCAGCACGCCTGACTCGACCCAGCTGACCTTGGGCTGCGGCGAACCTCCCCGCGTCATGATGCGCGCGGGGTTGGCCGCGTCCGTCGGGTCCGAGGTCAGCGAGATCGAGGATCGGAACAATGACTGACCGATCTTGGTCTTGCCACCGCCGGCGGCGAAGAAACTCCGACCCTCCGAGGCTTGTCGGTGCGAGAGCTGCGACACGAAGAAGCCCATCAGGTCCGAGACGGCCTGGGGTGCGAGCACCACCGTGTAGTCGCCCGGATCCAGCGGCGTCGGCTCCTTGGACCGCAGTGCCCACAGCGCAGCCTCCGAAGCGATCGCAGCACCATCGATGGTCTTGGCGTCGAACCCGACCCGCCCCGCCTTGCTGCTACCCGTGCCGTCGGGCGTGCGCGCCGTCGTGCCCAGTGAGATCTGGGTGTCACGGGTGTACCCGAACAATCCCGCGCGGTCGGCCGCGGCCACGGCCCGGTCATGGTGCTCGAGAAAGCCCGACATCTCGAGTCCCTGGCCTTTGCCCGCATTGATCGCCGACTCGATGATCGGAGCGCGCTGTGCCGCTTTCATCGTGGAGACCTTGCGGTCGAACGCCTTGACGCTCAGGTACGACGTGCTGCCGCGCGGCGGCATCAGCTCGGGGTCGACCGGCGAGAGCGCGGCAAGCTCTTCGGCCCGCTTTACGAGGGCCTCGAGGCCCTCTTTCGTGGTGTCGTTGCCCGAGGCGGTTGCCTTGCGCTTGTCCTTGGTCACCGCGGTCACCGAGACCTGAAGGCGCTCGACGTCGCCGGTGGTGGTGGGCATCGACGCGCCGTAGCGGGCGTTGCCATCCCGGCTCGCGGACACGGAGACCCGAACATCGCCCAAGGAGGCGGCGCCCAGGGCCTGGTTGACGATGCGCTTGGCTTGGCTGCGGCTGAGACTCACTTGCCCGCTCCCGTGTTGACGATGTTGGCTTCGAAACGCGCCGGCGGGCAGCCGTGGCTGACCGCGTTGGACTGACCGGGCTGACCCTTGCCGTCACCGAACGTCCCGCCGAGGCGATAGGTGCCCTCGCCTCCGATCATGTCGCACGAGTTCCAGAAGTCGACGGTGTTGGCTTGATACGCCACGTCGCGCAGCGGCCGGGTGAGGCGGCCGCGCTTGATCTCCCAGAACATTTGACCGGAGAACTGGAAGTTGTACCGCTGGTGGTCGATCGACCAGCTGCCCCGACCCGAGACGAGCACGCCATCCTCGGTGGCGTTGATCAGGTCTTCGGTGGTGTACCCCTCGGTGCCCGGTTGTAGGCTGATGTTCGGCATCCGCTGAAACGCGACGCCGTCGTAGCCCTGGCCATAGCTGCAGCCGCGGCTCGCGGTCTCGCCCACCCAGCCGGCCTGGTCACGTGTGGTCTGCCAGCCGACGAAGGTGCCGTCGCGGACGATGTCCCATCGACCCGGCTGGACGCCATCGTCGTCCCAGCCGACGGTGGCCAGGCCGCCTGGCTGCGTTCGGTCTGCGACGAGGTTGACCCCCTTGGCCCCGATCTTCAACGAGCCTGCGTCGGTCGGCTTGATGAAGCTGGTGCCCGCGTAGTTGGCTTCGAGACCCATCGCGCGGTCGAGTTCGGTCGGGTGACCGATGCTCTCGTGAATGGTGAGCCACAGGTTGCTCGGCGCTAGGATCACGTTGCGCGTGCCCGGAGCAACCGGAGCCGCGTGAAGCTTGCGAAGCACGTCTTCGCCGACCTGGCTCGCGTGAGCGAGCATGTCGAGGCCGGTCACGTATTCCCAGCCGGCCTGCATCGGCGCGACCTCGAGGTTGCGCGACGCGAATCGGCCGAGCCGACGGCTGACCGCCGAGCCCGACAGACGCGGAAACAAACGGTAGGCGATCTGATGAGTTTGGGCGCCTTCGCTGCTGACGAAGATGCGGTCCTCCCCGACGATCGAAACCCCGGCAGATGCGTGCGACACCCCGCCGGTCCCCAAGACCTTCTTGGCGGCATCGATTAGAAGCGCGGCCTTGTCGGGCAGCGGCACAGCGACCGGAGCGGTTTCGAACGGCGCGACCCACGAGCCCTTCGCGACGGGCGCTCCGACCCACGCGACGGGCGGCTTGCCGAGCGCCTCGAGCATGGCGCCGTTTCGCTTGGCGGCATCGACCGCCGTCTTCGCAAGACCGTTCGCGGTCTTGTCGTCCACGCGGCCAGCCGCGGCGAAACCCCAACCGCCCCCAGCGATGACGCGCACGCCGATGCCATAGCTGTCGCTCTGGGACACATTGTCGACGTGGTCGTCGCGCACCGACAAG
>CAYSPB010000441.1:457-6615 GCA_964432695.1 uncultured Nannocystaceae bacterium | reverse complement strand
CCGGCGGCGGCTACATGCCGATCATCTCCGACCGCGTCTACATGACCGAGCAGGCGTACATGGTCATCGCCGGCGCGGCGCTCATCAAAGGTGCCAAGAGCCAGAAGATGACCAGCCTCGGCATCGGCGGACCCGAGGTCCACGTGCACCAGAGTCGGTGCGCCGACGTGCGCGTGCCCGACGATGAGACGCTGCTCTCCTGCCTCCGGGACGAGGTCGCCCGCCTGCCCGGCTCGGCCGTCGACTACTACCGCGGCGGCGCGGGCCCAGTGGACCCCGGCTTCCCCAGCGCGGAGCTGGCCGGGCTCATGCCCAGCGACCACCGCGAGGCCTACGACGTCACCGAGGTGATGGCGCGGCTGTGCGACCAGTCGATGTTCTGGGAGGTCATGGCCGGCAGCGGCGAGGAGATGGTGTGCGGCGTCGGACGGGTCGGCGGCCTGTTCACCGGCTTCATCGCCAACCGCCAGGGCCTCGTCGGCAACCCCGACGACCCGGGCAGCCGCCGCCCGGCCTCCATCCTCTACAAGGCGGGCATCGCCAAGATCTCGGCGTTCTCAAGGGCGTGCAACGCCGACGGCATCCCCATCGTGTGGCTGCAGGACATCGCCGGCTTCGACATCGGTGCCGAGGCCGAGCGCCAAGGCCTGCTCTCGTACGGCAGCAACCTCATCTACACCAACAGCACCAACGAGACGCCGATGTTCACGGTGCTGCTGCGCAAGGCGTCCGGCGCGGGCTACTACGCCATGGCCGGTCTGCCGTACGACCCCGTCGTGCAGCTGTCGACGACGCTGTCGCGACAGTCGGTGATGGAAGGCCGCACCCTGGCCATCGCCACCTACAACACCAAGCTCGACGACGACTTCGAAATCCTCACCCAGGATCCCGAAGAGCGGGCCGCCATCGAGAAGGGCATGGCCGCCGTCGAGAAGCGCATCGAGTCCGACATGGACCCGTTCGTGTCGGCGCGCCAGCTGGACACCGACGCGATCGTCGAGTTCGGGGAGCTTCGCGGCTACCTCTCGATGCTGGTCGAAGCCAGCTACCAATCGATCGGCTACCGCCGGATCAAGAACCCACGGATTTGGTCGCTGCACGACCTCGCCGTGCTCACAGAGGGACTCCGCTGATGAAGACCGGACGCGCATTCGAGCCTCAGCACGTCGCCAAAATGGAGCGCGACGGCTCCGTCATCCACCTGCGCTGCCCCACCGTCGGGCACTGGCGTGAAGCCCCCGCCGAGGGCAGCCTCGTGCAGGCTGGCTTCACGCTCGGCTTCGTCGAGACGCTGGGCGTGCTGCATCGCATCGTTGCACCGCAAGGCGCCGCGGGCGTGGTCGTGTCGCATGAGGGCAACGCCTCGGCGCCGGGACACGTCGCATACGGCGACGTTCTGCTCACGCTCGACCTCGAGGCCGCCACGGGCTCGGTCTCCGCCGCTGCCGCTGCCGCCGAGGCCGACGCCGCCACAGGGCTCGCCTTCCGCTCGCCGCTCGCCGGTCGCTTCTACGGGCGCCCCTCCCCCGACCAGCCGCCGTTCGTCAAACCCGGCGATACGGTCACCGTCGGCCAGACCGTCGCGCTGCTGGAGGTCATGAAGACCTTCAACCGCGTCACCTACGGCGGCGATGGCCTGCCCGAGTCGGCGACCGTCGTCGAGGTCTTTCCCGAGAACGAATCCGACCTCGACCAGGGCGACATCATCCTCCGCCTGGAGTAGGCAGCCGAACATGATCGTCATCGAGGAGAGCATCGAGAGCACCGCGAGCGCCCAAACGCTGTGGGACGTGCTCACCACGCACGAGGGCATGCCGCAGTGGTTTGGGCCGGTCCGTAAGGTCGTCCTCGATCCGCCGGGCCGAGACGAACGCAATGGTCCGGGCGCCATTCGGCACATCCACGCGGTGGGTCCCGCCGTCGTCGAGGAGGTCGTCGAGTGGGAGCCGCCCAACCGCTACGTGTACAAGCTGCTGCGCGGCGCCCCGATCCGGAATCACCGCGGCCAGGTCACCGTCGAGGAGACGCCGCGTGGCTCCAAGGCGACGTGGCGCATCGAGTTCGAGGCCGTCCTGCCGCTCAGCGGCTTCATCCTCGAACCCCTGATGACGCGGGTCGCCCGCATGCTACTCGCCGGCGCCTCCGCCTACGCCCAGCGATAGTCGCGCGCCTGTCCGTCGGACGTCCCCTCAGTGGCGCCCGTGGCCGGGCTCCGGTATGGACGGCGCCATGACGTTGAGCGCCCTCGCAGGAGGCTGGATGCTGTTTGGAACGCTTGCCCTCGCGCCCGCCGAGCTCGAGGAGCCCAGCCCAACGCCCCCCCGTACCCGCCACCGCGAGCAGGAAGGGTGGCACGCCGGCTTCGGGCTCGGCGGGGTCGGATGCGGTCGCTTCTGGTGCGATTGATCCAACGGCATGGCAGGCTTCGACATCAGCGTCGGGCACCGCTGGCGACGATTCGAACCGGTGTTCACGCTCGATGCCGGCGTGGGTCGTTTCGACCGCGTCGAGTTCGAGCAAGCTCTCGGTATCGACCTCGAGCGCGCGCGACTGAGCAGCCTCGGCGTCGGCCTGGGCGTGTTGCTTTATCCGCGGCTCACGTCGCGGGGCGTCGCCGACCCCTACTTCGACGTGGGGCTCGGGTTCTCGGGCGTGTGGCTGAACATGAAGGGCAACGGCTTCACCCTGCGAGACTGGGTTCCGCGAGGCGCGATCCGAATTGGCGGCGGAGTCGACCTGTTCGCGACCGAGCGATTTTCGCTGGGTCCGGGCTTCCGGGTGAGCGTGCCGTTCGCGGGCTACGAGTGCATCGAGATTCAAGGCGGCGGCGAGACCCTCGACGAATGCGTCAGCATGCGTGAACTCGAAGAGCAGTACGGCTACCCCGCGTCGGAGCTGCCGCTGATCTGGATGGTGATGTTCCGCGCGCGCTACGTCTGGCGTGGCCGGAGTGGCTGACGGCCCGGCAACGCGCCCTCATGTAACGCACTTCCTTACAATGGGAGTCACGATGCCAACGTTCGCGAATCGGTCGTACACGACCGCGTCACCTCGAACCGGCGCCTACGCGCAAACCAGGTAAGCTCGCGACATGCGGATTGGTTTGGCAGTAGGGCTCATGGCCTTGCCCTGCATGACGGCGTGTTTCTCGGACCCCGTCCCCGCGAGCCCCGAAGGCTCGTCCACGAGTGACGCCTCGACGACCGGCGTCACGACGACGGCGACCACGAACGCCGCCCCCGGCGGCGACACGACCGCAGGCACGAGCATTGAGACCAGCTCGACGGGCACGGAACCGGATCCCACGACAACCAGCGAGAGCAGCACCTCGGCCGCAGATTCGTCGTCCTCGAGCTCCAGCGGCATCCCGGTTCTCGAGTGCGTCGAGGCGCTGATCGAGGGCGTGGGCTCTCCTCTGGCAGAGGCCAATACCCGGACCAGCGGCGACGAGTTCATGCTGTCGTGTGCGCCCGGCATAGGCAACGACGTCGCGTTCCAGTGGATCGCTCCCTCCACCGGGTACTTCATCTTCGACACGCAGGGCTCCGACTTCGACACCGCCCTCGCGCTTCTGGACGCCTGCGAGGGTACCGAGGCGTACTGTTCGGACAACGCGAACGGTACGGCGTCGTCTCGCATCGTTGCCCGCTATGAGGCCGGCGACCAGGTCATCGCCGTCATCGATGGAGAGGCCGGCGCATCCGGCAACGCGGTCCTCAACATCAACCCGGTTACGTGCCCCAGCTCCGACCTTGCAGGCGTGCCCCTTCCGGCAAGCTTTACCAACCTCGCGGGTACGAACCAGCTCGCATCCGACTGCGGGGGGGACGGGGGGCTCGAGCGAGCCTTTCGCTACACCGCCACCGAGGGTGGCCTTCACCGATTCCGGGCAACATCGGACGACTTTCCTCCGGTGCTGAACATCCAGGCTGGACCCGAGTGCGGCGGCCTGAACCTGCAATGCAACGCGACCCAACCGGGCATCGTCGGGTCGACGGTCTTCCGCAACCTCGAGCCGGGGGACGTCGTCACCATCGTGGTGGACTCCGGCGGCGGCACCGGTGAGTTCGAGCTCGATGTCGAAGCCCTCAGCGATCCCTGCCCCGACGAAGAGTTCATCGGCCTCGATGCGTTCTCCGGAAGTATCGAGACCTACGCGCACACGATGAGCACCTCATGTGGGAACGTGGGCGAGGCTGCCAATGGTGACGTCGAGTTCTTCAACGCTGCGACGTTCAGCTGGACCTCGATCGGCAAGGTCGGCACCAACAGCGGCTGCGACATCATCTACACCGGCGGGTTTCCAGCTGCGCTCTCGCTTCAGGCTGGCGCCGCGTGTGCCGATGAGGAATTGCAGTGCAGCCAAGCCTCGTTCGACACCGTGCTCGACCAGTACACCGCAACCGTATCGGTCGGACACATCCCCCAGACGGACTTCACGATCACGCTCACCCAAGTGGCCGAACAGCTGACGGCCGTACTCGGCACGAACTTCACCATCGAGATCCTGTGCTTCGCAACGTAGCGCTCACGGCCGGCGCTGCGCCTTGAGCTGCTTTGCCGCGAGCGCGTAGCCACCGTCGGCACCATCGACGAAATGCACGTGGTTGCCGCTGTAGCTGCCGATGGCACAGGTGATCAGCGCGGCCGAGGCGACGTGCGTACCGTAGACGATTACCCCTGCGCCGTGGTGACGGAGAAGGTCGGCTTCGAGCCGCTGATGCTGCGCGTCGGAGAGGTCCAGCACCATGCGAAGCGTGTCGTCGAACTTGCGGAAGTCGCTGTTGGCAGTGACCTCGTCGCGGTAGACGTCGCCAGGAAAGCCCATCGTATTCCTGCCCTGATCCATCCACCGGCGACCCAGGGTTGCCTGCGCCTTCACGACCTGACGCTTGGCCAAGAAGCCTAAGCCAGAGGTCTTGCCGGTCTGGATCTTGGCCTCCACGTCGAACGCCTTGGTCTCGGTGGCGAGGTGCAGTGTCTCCGGAGCGACGGGGCGTCCGCCTTCGACAATGCCCGCAAGGTCCTCCAGAACGGCACGGTACGTGGCCGACGCCTCGTTGCGGTCCTCGGCAGTGGCCTGGACGAGCACGGAGACCACCTTGCCGTGACGACTCGACAGCGGGCGCCAGCGGCACTCGAAGCCGTCGAAACTGGCGGCCGCGTTCCCCTCGTCGGAGACGGCGTAGCGCGCCCCAACCTCGGTGTCCTTGATGCGCCGCTCGGCTTCGCTGAGGCCGGAGCCCGCGAACATGGCGAACGACGCGTCCTTGCTGGCGCCGAATCGGGCAACGCGGACCTCGTGTCCGGCCCCGGCGAGCTCGCCGACCGAGACCAGGCTTGCGCGCATCGACATGTCGAACCCGCTTCGCGCCATCGCCCGGATGCCACGCAGCGCGGCATGGACGTCGTCCTTGCGGGCGGCGGGCGTGAGCACGGTGGCCCCGTCTCCACCGAACACGAACGGCAGATCGACGTCAGGCACTGCGTTGCGAAGCGCGACGATCGACGCCACCCCCAAGGCGTTCACGTCTTTGTAGCGCCCCGCTTCGATCGCCCGGGTCGAGCCCTCGACGTCGGTGACCACGACGTCCCAATCGTGCGGGGCCAGGGTGTAGCGCTGCGGGTCGTGCACGTCGACGAAGCGCTCGAAGGCTGGAAGCGCCGCATAGAACCCCTCGCCGACACCGCTCACCACGCTCCGATCGTAGCAGCTTCGAGGTCACAAAGCCGTTGAACCGCGCGCACGCCCGCCCCACAATCGCCGCGCCTCATGTCGGACACTTCGGATGCTGCGCCCCCAATCGCCGTTCGCGGTGCGCGGGAGCACAACCTGCGCGACGTCGACCTCGACCTCGCGTGGGGTCGATGGGTGGCGGTCACGGGGCCGTCCGGTTCGGGCAAGACCAGCCTCGTGTTCGACACGCTGGTCCGTGAGTCGCAGCGCCGCTACCTCGGCGGCCTGTCGGCGCGGGCGCGGCAGTTCTTCGGCAAGCTCGGCCGGGCGCCGCTGCGCGACCTGACGGGCATTCCCGCCTCGCTCGCCGTCGGCGTAGGCACGACCGCAAGCGCCCGCTCCACGGTCGGCACCCGCATCGGCGCACTCGACCTGCTCCGCCTGCTCTATGCCCGCGTCGGCACCGACCCCGGCGGTGAAG
>CAYSPB010000441.1:0-447 GCA_964432695.1 uncultured Nannocystaceae bacterium | reverse complement strand
CTCACGCGCAGCCACTTCAGCTTCAACGTGAGTCCCGGCGCATGCGAGGCCTGCGGAGGCTCGGGGCTCGAAGATCGCGTCGACCCAGCGCTCCTCATCGCCGACGCCAGCAAGAGCATCCGCGACGGTGCGCTCGTCCCCACGCTGAAGAACGGCTACACGGTCTACAGCCAGGTCACCCTCGAGGTGATGGACACGATCTGTCGGGCGCACGGGTTCGACGTGCACACGCCCTGGTCCGACCTCACGGACGAGCAGCGCCACGTGATTCTGTACGGCACGAAGGCGCTGAAGGTGCCCTTCGGCAAGCACAGCATCGAGTCCCGCATGAAGTGGGAGGGCATCACGGCGCGACCGCGCGAAGAGGGCTACTACCGCGGCCTCGTGCCGGTGATCGAGCAGACGCTCGCCCGGGACCGAAACCCGAACATCCTGCGCTTCGTTCGC
>CAYSPB010000440.1:0-6629 GCA_964432695.1 uncultured Nannocystaceae bacterium | reverse complement strand
GTCCGCCGCTCACGCCCGGCCGTCCTGGGCCGACGGTCGATCCCAGCCTTTCGCATCCGGTGTTCGCGTCCTCCGAAGCACGGGCCCAGGTGGCAGCAAGCGCGGCCGGCCACGGACAAAAACGCACCAGCCGAGGACCCGGTCGCATCCGTCGTCGAGCGATCGGCGGCATCGGTGGGCAAGGCGTCAAAGCCGGGACACCAGTCGCCGAGCGGCGCGACATCATCGTCGGCAAGTTCGCGAGCGAGCACCAAGCGGAGCTCGACGAAGAGATCCTCGCGCTGCTTCGCGAAGACACCGCTTGAGCCGCGACGCCGCGCGCGCGACTTGAGCGACGCTGGTATGATCCTCCTGTGAGGTGGGTCGCGCTGGTGTCACTCGGGTTGTGTTTCGCGTGCAGCGGAGGCGAAGCGGAAAACCCCTTCGCGAGCACAGGCGCGACAGCCGGGCTGGGGACCAGCCCCGGGACCGCTGCGTCGTCGGACGACGGCAGCGGCAGTGAAACCGACCCCTCGGGCGAAGCCTCCGGCAGCGCTGACGGCTCGGCCGACGGCGGCAGCGCCTCCCCGACCACCGGCGACACGACCGGCCCCACCACGGACGACACGGCGGCGCCCACCACCGGGGACACGACGGCGCCCACCACCGGCGATACCGCCGAGCCGACCACCGGCGACACCATGGCCACCAGCGCCGGCGAAGAAAGCTCGACGTCCGGGGACGGGAGCGCGGGGGACGACATGGGCGGCGACGACGGGGGCGACGATGGAGGTGCCGTCGGCCCTCAGCCCGCCGACGGCATGTACTCCGCTTGCACGACCGGCCGCGAATGCGGCTTCGAGCCGGACCTGTGCATCACCCTCGAGGACGAGGAGATGATGATCATCGACGGCTTCTGCTCGACCACCGGCTGCGTGAACCCTGCCGCGGACTGCGACGCGAACCCCGGCGGCACGGCAACCCCTTCGTGCGTGTCCGTCACCGTCGATGGCGTCGCCGAGAATGCCTGCATGCTCGACTGCACCGGCGGCCTGACCTGCCCTACAGGCATGACCTGCTACGACGTCGGCGGCTTCTCGATCTGCGGCTGAGACCGTCTACAGCTCCGAGGTCCACACGTAGCCCGAGATCCCCTCGGACACGAAGTTCAGGTTGGCGACGGCGCTGTCTCGCTCGGCTGCGCTGACCGTGTAGAAGTGCCGCCCTGCTGGGCTCCGCAGGCGATGGAGTGCGGTCGCTCCACACGTCTGCGACGGCGCCATGTAGCCGAGCGTGGCGTCGATGTTGCCAGCGCCTTCGCACGCCTCACTCGCGGTCAGGAAGAACCGACCATCACCGAGATCGCATCGATAGAGCGCCTCGAGTCCGGCGGTTTCTGCCGCGTACATCCACCAGTAGTCCTGGAATTCGAGCGAGCGACCCTCTTGTGACGTCTCGGCCAGCACGTTGGTGTAGTAGTGCCCGTTGGGCCCGTTGCTGCGGTGCACGCTCTGGCGACACCCCGCAGCGATGCCTTCGTCACACTGGCCGTTGCAATCATCGTCGACCGCATTGCAGACTTCGGCCGGCGCGTCGCAGACCGGATCGCACGCATTGCACGACGTGATGCCCTGGCTTCCGCACGCGGTCGTGCAGGGGGTGCCCGCGGTGCATTCGGTTGCCGCCTCGCATCCGTTGCCGGGCAGACCATCACAATCGCTCCACCCAGGCTCGCAGGCGCCCACGCTGCACTGCCCCGCCGTACACATCGCTTCGGCGTTGCTCGCCACGCAGCTGATGCCGCAGTCGCCACAGTTCGACAGGTCGGTTTGCAGGTCGACACAGGTGACTCCGCACGCGGTGAGCCCGGCGTCGCAGTCGGGCGGAGGAGGTGCACCCGTGGTGAGGTCGACGTCGCCCGAGCTCGATCCGGACGCATGGCTGGACGTCGAGGTCGAGGCTGCGTCGGTGTCCGTCGAATCGGGTGCGCCCGTGTCGTCACTCCCGTTGGATGCCGATGCGGTCGTGGGTGCGAACGTCGTGGGCGACGACGAGGCATCGTCGTCGCAAGCTCCCGCCAAGGCGCCAACGATGAGAACGATGGCGAACCGCTTCACGTCAGCAAGCCCGGTAGTTCGTCACTCGTCTCGCCACCGTTCCAGCCGAAGCTGGGCGTATCGAGGCCGAGCGCCCGCAACACGGTGACGTGGGCCTTCGAGTAGTTGCCGCCCTGCTCGCGCACGTGCACGCCTCGGGCCATACGACCGCAGGCTCCACCCGCGAGCACGATCGGCATCTCGTTCACGCTGTGTTGCCACCCTTCGCCGTATTCCGACGTACCGAGAATCGCCGCACGGTCCATGAGCGAGACGCCGGCAGGGTCCTGTACCGCCTGCATTGCATCCATGAGCGCCGCAAAGCACTGCATCTGGTACTCGGTGATCGCGTTGACCCGGTCCCAGTACCCGTCGTGACAGGTCTTGTGCATCCCGTCGGGCACACCGAGGTTGCCGAACACGTGCGTGGTCGCAGGCGAGGTCAGCATGAAGCTGAAGACGCGGGTGAGGCCACAGCCGAGCGCCAGGGCGAGCAACTCGCTCATGACCTGCGTCTTGGCCATGAGATCCGTCGGCTCGGTCGGCATTGCCCCGGGCTCACACGAGACGCCGCTGAGTTCGAGCCGTCGCTGAATCTCGTTGACGTGGTCGAGGTGGTCGTCGAGGCGCGCCCGGTCGCGAGGCCCCAGCTTCGCGCGCAGATCGTTGGCATCCTCCAAGACGGCATCGAGCACGCTCGCGCGGCGCTCGAGGGCTTCGAAGTCATCGGGGATGTCGAACAGCAGATTCCACAGCTGTGTCGGGCTGCTGATCGGCAGGTTCAGCGAATCGGGCCCGTTGTAGCTGATCGCGTTCCAATGGCCGTAGTCGTGAAAGCGCGCCTCGCTGACGCCGAGCACCAGCGAGCGATACGGCGGCGGCTGCTTCCCATAAAACGGCGTATCCTTGGCGACGTACTGGTCGATCGAGGGACGCAGCGCCGTGAGCGTATGCGAGGGATGGTCGAAGCCGTCCGGCTTGATGCGATCACCGGTGAGCGCGACCATGAATCCGCGCATGTGGCCATCGGACTGTCCCGGCGGCTGCGGTGGCACCTCGGTGTGGGGCGTGAGCCCGGTCGCGACGCTGGGTTGATGCGCCTGCAGATGACTGAGCAATGGCGAGGGCGTGTAGTTGGCCCCGGTCATCGCGGGCGTCCACACGTCGGCGTTGCCCTCGTGCACCGCACCGTGGCCACCGTGCCAGGGCGTCCCGTTGGCCCAAAAGAACACCCCAAAGATCGGCCCCTCGTCGGTGCCGTCCGCGAGCGCACCGTTGGTGCCCATCATCGCTTCGAGCGGGGGCAAGGCGAGCGACGCAACGCCGCCCCCGAGGGCGCCCTTGAGCATCGTGCGGCGGGAGAGGAACTTGCGGGGTTTCATGCGCCTTCCTCCGTTTGTTCGGCGACGTAGCGGAAGCTCTCGTGGGTGACGAGCTGCACCAGCAGCTCGGAGAATCGGTGGTTGCGCTCGGCAAAGCGCTCGGCGAGGTCCTCGAGCGCGGGTTCCTCCCCGTCGGTCTCGAGGCGGCCATTGGCGTGGCGGAACAGCTGCTTGACCACGCAAGGGCCGACGAAACGGTTGTCGGCGAGCACGTCGGCGAGACCGCGGGCATTGTCGAGTGGGATCCCGTCGAGTTCACCGCTGGCGTCGACGGGAAACCCGTTGTCGGTGGTCCGAAACACCCCGGCGCTATCGAAGTTCTCGAACAAGAAACCCGGTGGGTCGATGAACGCGTGACACGAGGCGCAGGCCGGGTCGACCCGGTGCTGCTCGAGGCGCTCGCGCAACGTGCCGCCTTCGCTGGGGTCGGGCACGTTGGTATCGGCATCATCCGGCGGCGCCGGCACCTCCATGCACAGCACGCGCTCGCGCAGGTATTTGCCGCGCAGCGTCGGCGACGTCTCGGTCTCGTGTGCGTTCATGGTGAGGAATGCACCGAGCGTGAGCAGGCCAGCACGAGGCCCGCTCTCGGGCAGCTCGACCGGTGCAAAGGAGATTGCGGACGCTCCCTGCGGCGGTTCGATCTCGTAGAGCGCGGCAAGCTCGTCGTTGACGAAGGTCGTTCGCGTGCTGAAGAGACGACGGATGTCCGCGTCTTGGCGATAGACCAGGTCATCGACGAGTAGCTGCACCTCCGTGCGCATCGAATCGATCATCGTTGCGCTGAACAGCGGATAGGCCTCCGAGTCACGGGTGATGCCGTCGAGTCGACCCAGGTCGAAGTACTGCGAGAAGAAGCCCTGAACCGACGCACGCGCGCGCGGGCTGGCCAACATCCGGCGCGCCTGCTGCTCGAGACCATCGGGGTCGATGAGCGCACCATCCTCCGCGGCCGAGAGCAGCTCCTCGTCGGGGATCGAATCCCACAGCAGGAACGAGAGGCGACTCGCGAGTTCGTAGTTGGTGTAGCGAAGCCGGGCCGGATCGTCGGGTTCGGGCTCTCCCAGCTCGACGCGATAGAGGAAGTACGGCGACTGCAGCATGCCGGCAGTCGCGAGACGTAGGCCGCGGTAGGCATCCCCTTCGGCGAGCGTTTCGGCCACCGCGGTCCACCGCGCGAGCTCGACGTCGGACATGGGCCGGCGGAAGGCACGCCGCCCAAATCGAGCGAGGTACTCCTGCGCGCATGCATCCCCGCCGGTCGCCGGCACACATCCCAGCAGCGCATCGCGGCGCGCGAGGTCGCCCCAGATCGCGAGCGTGAGGGTGTCGGCAGCCTCTTCGTACTGCTGTGCCCCAAGCTCGGACAACGACGTGCTCGCGGCCCCGATCGAGTAGAAAAGATATGGATTCGTGTCGGGCTCGAGCTCGACCACTGGCAGCGGTGAACCGAGGAGGTCGGCCACCGCGTTGCGATATTGCAGCTCGGTCAATCGTGGCAGCACCTGCGGGCCAGGTTCGTACGCCTCGGCCGCGTCGTCATCGCCGTCGTCGTCCGAGGTCCCGGTCTCGCCGTCAGCCGTCGTTTCGCCGGTTTCACCGCCGGCTTCGGTGTCCATCGGCGCGATGCCACCGGGACGCGCGCCCTCGCCCTCGCCACACGCTGTCCCTGCGGACAGGGCTACCATCCACGCGAGCGTACTCGCGCTCCGTCTCCAACTTCCCATCCACCACTCCCCGTTGCGCTCACCAGTCTATCGGTTCGGCTGAGCGCACGGAAGCAGCGGTTCTGCGCGTTTCGGGGCGAATGCGCGGAATGGACCCCCTTTGCCGCGCATGTACTCTGCGATACGTTAGCCCGGCGAAAGACCTGCTGATGCCCGCCTCTTCGTTCTTTGCTGCACGCCTCCGCTGGCTTCAACCCCTCATCCTCGGCACCGCCCTGCTTGCGCCCTCTGCAGCGTGGGCAGGCGACGTGAAATTCGGCGCAGAGCCGCTCGCCACCGACGACAACGGCAACATCACCGGCGAGGGAAAATCCGCTGCAACCGACACCCTCAAGAGCCTGCCCGGCGAAGAAGTCTGGACGCTCAACCTGTGGGCCAAGATCGACAAAGGCGGCCCCGGTCCGCTGTACGTCGAGTTCCTCGGCAAGCTGCCCGACGGCAAAGAGTACGTCACGTACCGCCACGAGCACTCGACCTACAACGGTGAGAAGTACGTCTCCCTGACGTTCGACCTCGAAGGCAACCTCGGCTTCAACAAGGGCAAGACCTACAAAGTCAAAGTCCTTCAAGGCAATACCAAGCCGAACCGACCCGACATCATCCTTGCGACCGGCAGCCTCACCCTCGAGTACGTGGAGCCGGCACCCGAAGAAGATGGTGACGGTGGCGACGAGCCCGACGACACCTCCGCGCAGGACGAACTCGACACGCTTTCGGGACCCGACGACGAGTCTGGTGACAGCAGTACGCCCGCCGAGGGTCCGCCGCCTGTCGATCCGGCGGACTCGAAGAAGGGCTGCACGATCGGAAGCGACGACTTCGGTCTGCCCGCCGTCGCCGTCCTGTTCGCCCTCGGCCTCGTGCGCCGCCGGAACGACTGATGCGCTTTCACGAGCGCACGCACGGGGTCTACTTCGACGATCTCGATGCGTTCGGAATCCTGCACAACGCTCGCTACCTGCTTCTGTTCGAGCACGCGATCGGCTCGTTCTGGAGTCATCTCGGGTGGGGTGGACCGCTGAACTTCAACAGCAGCCCCGACCAGTACCACCTGGTTCGAGCCAACCACATCGAATACGAACGCCCGGTGAATGGCACCGGCGACGTTCGCATTCGGGTGTGGGTGGCTCGGCTGGGCCGCACCAGCCTCACCTTCGGGCTGCGCGTCATGCCGCTCGACGAGGACGTCGACCATGCGAAAGGCGAACGGGTCATCGTGCGCATCGACCCCGAGTCGAAGCGCCCGGTGCCGTGGAGCGACGAGTTCCGCGAGAAGGTCCGGGACTACTGCATCGAGTGTGAGTAGCGCGCGGAGAGGCCAGAGCGCGTCTAGACGCAGTCCGCGGTGTCACTACCGTCCGGACACACGCCGCCCGCCGCGACCTCTTCGCAGACGTCCTTCATCGGCGTCGCGCAACAGTCGAACGCGCCGGCGCCGCCGGGGC
>CAYSPB010000439.1:0-6644 GCA_964432695.1 uncultured Nannocystaceae bacterium | reverse complement strand
AAGATGTGGGCGATGCTGGCCAAAGCGAAGAGCGACCCGGACGCAACGACCGTGATGAAGCGGGTCGAGCAGCTGCAGGTCCGCAACGACACCACCCGTGGCGCACTCGAACGGGCTGCCAGCAACCGGCTCAAGGACGCGGTCACCATCTTGGTCGAAGAACGCGCCAACCTGGACCGATACCTCGAAGAGCTCGGCGCCACCACGACAACCACGCAGACGGTGGTGGCCTCGGTGATGGAAGCGGCCTACAGCGATGTGGTGGGCGAGCTCGCCAACCTGACGATGCGGTCCGAAGTGGGCCTGCTCGACGTGGCCTGGGCCATGAAAGAGGCCGAGACCGATGAGGTGAACCGGCTCGAGACCATTCGCGACCGTGACCTGCGCGAGCTCGACCTCGCGATCGACATGGGCTTGGAGGACCTGCGCCAATGAAGGTCTCACGGACGTTTCAGGCCGTGCTCGCGGGCACGCTCGCCTGCGCCCTTGCCACGGAGGCATCCGCGGCGGCGCTGCCCGGCGACCTGCGCACGCTGGGGCGCGAAGAGGAAAAGCTGCCCGGCGTGCCCGGTGAGCCCGGTTCGGGCCTTCCGCTCGACAAGCAGATTCGGCCCACGGACAACGCGCGCCTGCAGGCTCCGCTGCCGCGCCGGGCCAAGGACGCCGCCGACGAGGAGGCCCTGCAAACGATGGAGCAGCTGCTCGCCCGCTACAAGCTGGGTCACGAGGCGGCTGCCGATACGGTTGCCAAGCTGCTCTCCATCGACGGCGCCAAAGGCCGTCGTTCGCTCGAGAACCACTACGACCGCCAGATCCGGGATCACCAGGCCAAGGCTCGCAAGATGCGAGCGCAGGCGATTCGGCGGTACGGGGACTTCCTCAAGGTGCACCCCGACGACGCCACCTGGACGCCGGAGATCATGTATCGCCTCGCTGAGCTGCACTTCGAGGCCAGCACGGAGCGTCTGGCCCGGCAGGAAGACGCGTTTGCCAAAGAGGTCGAGGCGTACCAGGTCGAACTCGAAAAGAACCCCGACGCCGAGCCGCCCGCAAGCCCGCGTGCGGACTACGTCGACTCGATCACGCTCTACCGAGACATCGTCGGCCGCTTCCCGCGGTTCCACCTCGGCGACGGCGCGCTCTACATGATGGGCACCCTCCTGTACGAGATGGAGGAACCCGAGCAGTCGCGACAGAGCTACCTCGCACTGGCGTGCGCCAACAAGTTCGACCCCCCCAACGCCGAGGGGACCAACCTCGCGAAGAATCGCTGGCCCGAGGGCATCTATACCGACTGCAATGGGTGGAAGGCCGACAGCGAGTTCACCTCGGAGGCGTGGCTGCGCATCGGCGAGGTCCACTACGACGCCGACCAGTTCGGGCCCGCGCTCGAGGCCTATGCGAAGGCGGCCTCCAGCCCGGAGGACGACCTCTACGACGAGGCGCTGATTCGCGTCGCATGGACGCTGTATCTCATGCGCGACTTCCCGGCCGCGGCCGCGAAGTTCGACGAGTTCATCCGATACGCGGACTCTCAGCGCGACTCGGGCGAGATGTCCGGCGCGCTCGCGCTGCGCGACGACGCGGTGAAGTATCTCGCCAAGACGTACATCGAGGAGGACTGGGACGGCGACGGCAATCCCGATCGCGTTCGTGGCTCGAAGCGCCTGGACCGTGACTATCGCGAGCGGGGCAATGAGCGTCACGTTCCCGAAATCTACGCTGCGCTGGGCGACCTGCTCGCGTTCCAGACCGACTACAACGTCGCGATCAAGCTCTGGCAGGACACCATCGACCGCTGGCCGATGGCCGCCGCGGCGCCGAGCATTCAAGACCGCATCCTCAAGGCCTACGAGATGCTGCAGGACAAGCCAGGGGCGACGCGGGCGCGTGACGCCTTGGCGACCAACTACCTGCGCGGCACCAAGTGGTTCTACGCGAACGAGGACGACCCGGACACGATCGAAGAAGCGCTCAAGCTTGCCGAGGGCGCGCTCGTGGCCACGGCGGTCGATCACCACGTCTATGCTCAGGAGCTTCGCTCCGCCGGCGAGAACGACAAGGCCAAGGCCGAGTACCAAATCGCTGCGCGTGCGTACGAGGCCTACCTCGAGCGCTTTCCCGACACAGAGTCCTCGTACGAGTACCGCTACAACTTCGCCGACGCCCTCTACTACAGCGGCGACTACGTGAAGTCGGCCGAGCAGTACTCCGAGGTTCGCGACTCGAACATCGACAACCGGCTGCAAGAAGACGCGGCGATCGGTGCTGTGCTGGCGTACGAAAGCCACGTCGAGGACCAGATCACCACAGGTGGCTTCACGCGGCCGGACATGCCCAAAGACGGCATGGAGGGTCCGTTCGACGAAGAACTCGAGATCCCCGAGCTGATGCTCTCGATGCAGGAGGCGTACGACCGGTACGTCGCGCTGCGGCCCGACTCCGACGAGGCGGGCACGATGTCGTACCAAGCTGCCGAAATCTCGCAGCGCTATCTGCACTTCGACGAGGCGCAGGCACGCTTCGAGCGAGTCATCGACGACTACTGCAGCCAGAACATTGCCATCAACGCTGGGCAGGCGATCCTCGATGCACGAGTCGTGCTCGAAGACCTCGAAGGCGCGCAGGAGTGGACCGTCAAGCTCGGCGAAAAGGGCTGTGGCGAAGGCGCCGAGAAGGAAAAGTTCGCGGGGCAGCTCACCGCCTTGGGCAATGCGGTCCGCTTCAAGGAAGCCACGCTGCTGTATGACGCGGGCGAGTTCGAGGCGGCGGCCGACCGCTACGTCGCCTTGGTCGACCAAGCTCCGACCGACCCCAACGCCGACCGGGCGCTCAACAACGCAGCCGTCGCGTACGAGAACATCGGCCGCTTCAGCTCGGCCAGCCAGACCTACAAGCGGATCTACTCTGAGTACCCCGACAGCGAGTTTGCGGACGACGCACTGCTGCGCACCGGCTTCAACCACTCGCGGTTCTTCGAATACGAAGAGGCAGTGGGTTCGTACACGATCCTCGCCGAAGACGAGCGGTACCAAGACAGCGAGTTCCGCGACGAGGGCCTCAAGAACGCCGCTGAGGTGCTCGATGCGCTGCAGGAGTACCAGCGCAGCGCCCAGATGTACGAGCGCTACGCCGACCAAGTCGACGACCCCGCGACCTCCGCCGAGGCGCGCTTCCAGGCGGCGCAGGTCCAAGGCAAGACCGACGACCACCGCAAGACGATCCGCGCGTACCAGAACTATCTCGACAAGCACGAAACCGAGGCTGGACAAGACGAGCGCGTCGTCGAGGCGCAGCTTCGTATCGGCCAGGCCCACGCGGCGCTGGGCGATCGGAAGAAGGCGCTGGCGTACTACCGTTCCACGGTCGCAGCGTTCGAGTCGCGGGGGCTCAAGCCCGCGACCGATGCAGCCGACTACCCCAGTGAGGCCCAGTTCCTGCTGGCGACCACCGAACTCGAGAAGGTCAGCGCGTCGAAGATCAAGAGCACAAAGCCGCGCAAGCTCGAGGCTGAGTCCAAGAAGCTCCTCGAGTCCGTCGTCGCTGCCAGCAGCGAGTTTGACAAGGTGGTCGACTACAAGCGCGTCGATTGGGCCCTGGGCGCGACGTTCAACAAGGGACGGGCGCTCGAGCAAACGGCGACCAACATTCGTGATGCACCGGTTCCCCGTCAGCTCAAGGAGTTCACGGACGCGTGGTTCGCGTACAAGGACATCGTCGGGCAGGCGGCGGACCGCTTCGAAGCGCTCGCGCTCTCCGAGTACGAGGCAACGCTGTCGCTGGCCAAGGCCTATAGCGTCGAGAACGAGTTCACCCGCGCGGCCCGTGAGCGGTTGAACATCTACAAGCCCGAGGAGTACCCGCTGCTGCGTCAGCCGGCCCTCGATCTCCAGGTGGAGGATCTGCGATGAGCGCCCGACGATGGCTGTTCGCGGCGCTCGCGTGCGCCGTCTTGGGGGGATGCGACAAGGACAAGGAGGACTCCAAGTCGCCCGATGATGACCGGTTGGGTGTGCTGGACGGCCTCGGTGAAGACGGCCCCGCCGCTGTGGAGGCGAACACCGAAGCGCCCAAAGCCGAGGACGCAAGTGGCGAGGACCTGCCCAAGGTGCAAGACCGCGATCCCGACGAGGAGAAGCGGAAGATGGCCGAGTCGCGGCAGCGCAGCGCGCAGGCTCGCAAGATGCTGTCGCAGGGCAAGACCTCCGAGGCGGTGACGAACGCTCGGGCCGCGCTGAAGATCCACGAGCAGAACGTCGACGCCATGATGGTGCTCGGCGAGGTGTTCTATCGGCAGGGCAAGTTCGAGCTGGTCGTCTCGGTGACCACCACCGCGCTCGCCGTCGACGAGAAGGCGCGCACGCCCAAGGACACCTCATCCGTCTATAACCTGCAGGGCTTTGCGCTCGCGTCGTTGGGTAAAGACCAAATGGCGACGCAGGCGTTCAAGAAGGCTGCCGAGGCCGACGACCAGAACGCGGCCGCGTGGAACAACCTGGGCACGCGTTACCTCCGTGCTGGCGACGTCGCAACAGCGGCCTCGTGCTTCGAGTACGCGCTCGAGCTACGGCCGAACTTCGCGAAGGCCCACCTCAACTACGGCGCGTCGCTGCGGGCCCAGGGCAAGCTTCCCGAAGCCGAGGCGGAGATCCGCAAGGCGATGGAGCTGCGGAAGAACTACGCCGAGGCTCACTTCACGCTCGGCGTGCTGTACCTGGACGCCGCGACGATCGGGGAGCTCAGCACCACGCAGCGACTGCAGACCGCGATCGACAACCTCGAGAAGTACAAGCAGCTCTCGACGGGTCGCGCCGCATCCGAGCCGTTGGCCAAAGGCCTCGGGACGCGCAAGCGCATTGCGCCGGCATCGTCGGAGCGAGCGGACGACTACATTCGACTCGCGCGCAAGGGCATCGAACGCGAAGAGCGACGGGCCAAGCGAAAGGCGGAGTCCGAAGCCGAGACTGCGGCGGAAGAAGCCGAAGCGGCTACAGCTGCGGCAGAGGCGGCAGCAGCTGCGGATACGGGTACCGATGACGCAGCCGCTGAGCCCGCGACGCCCAGTGGCGGAGCAGGGGAGCCCGCGCAACCCGGTGCTCCGCAAGCACCGGCGAAGCCCGGCGGCTCGACGCAGGCACCGGCAAAGCCCGGTGGTCCGCAAGCGCCGGCAAAGCCTGGCGGTTCGTCGCAGGCGCCGGCGAAGCCCGGCGGTTCGACGCAGCCCTCGGCGGAACCGGGTGGATCCGATCCCGCTCCGTCGAAGCCCCAGGCGCCGGCGAAGCCCGGCGGTTCCCCGCAGCCTCCGGCGAAGCCTGGCGGATCTCCGACGGCACCGAGCGATCCCGCTCCGACGCAGCCCGCCAAGCCCGCGAAACCGTCGAAGCCGAAAGCACCGAATGCGTCGCAGCCTACACCGGATTCACCGCAGAAACCGGCACCGCAAAAACCAGGCGTGCAACGACCCGGAAATAAAAGTGCGTCCGCGTGGAACCCGCGTCGTTGCACGGACACTAATCCAGGCGGGGCAGCGTGCTTCGGCGCCGACGCATCCGCGATTGCGGACGAGACTCGCACGCTTGCGAGCCTTCCCCTCGAACCTTTGCGGAGACCTTGGGCATGAGCACTCGTCGTTTCACTCGCTTCGTCGCGTCCTCGTGCGCTGCGTTGCTCGCCCTTGCAATCGGGTCGGCCGCCGCCGAGGCGCAGGCCGCTGAACCCCCTGCTCCGTCGCCGAATTCAAAGCCGCAAGCGAAATCGAAGCCCACGTCCGAGAAGCCTCGCGTTCGCAAGCGGGGCGCCTTGGATGCCAAAGCAAGCGCTGCGCTCTCGGCATCGCGACCATCCGAACCTACCCGCGTTGCGATGCGAACCGTCGCACCCGCGGCCGAGGGGACAGGCGCGTCCAAGTCGAAGACGAAGAAGGGCAAGGACGCGAAGGGCACGAAGCGCGGCAAGCGGAAGCCGCCCAAGGACCAACCCAAAGCGTCCGGCGATGCAAGCGGATCCGACCGCAAGATCTCGCTGGACGAAGACTTCCTGGTCGAAGGCAAGCTCGAGAAGCCAAACGCCTTCTTTATTCTTCGCCGCTCGCAGTCCGGCTACGACTGGGCCCGACTCGACGCGAAGTTTTTACCTTTGGTGCTTGAGTCCGTACAGGATCCTTTGTTCTAATCCGGGCTTGGGTGGATGGACCCCCATCTGTCTACACGCTCCGCTGTCGCTGCCGTCGGACTCTCCGGCGGTGGCAGTCACGACCGCGGGGGGCAAGCGACATGCGCGCGCAATATCGCTCGCCAACACACCCGAGGTTAGGGCACGATGCAGAGCATCTTTTTTCACCCCCACAAGACAACAAAACCGGGTATCGACGTGCCACCGGTAACCCCGCGGGACCTGCTGTCCCGCTGACGATGAGGAGGACAACGAGTCATGGACAATTTTGCTGAGTTTTACCAGCAGGGCGGTGCTTTCATGCACGCCATCGCGCTCACGGCAATCCTGGGCGCAGGCGTGATGATCGAGCGCTTCATCTTCCTGTTCTTCCGTTTCAACATTAACGGAGGACAGTTCTTCAACCAGATCCAGAAGCTGGTGATGGCGAACAACATCGACCGCGCGATCAAGCTTTGCAACGCGGCCGACAA
>CAYSPB010000438.1:0-6656 GCA_964432695.1 uncultured Nannocystaceae bacterium | reverse complement strand
CAAGGTCAACCCGACCCAGTGCGAGGCCATGACGATGGTGTGCGCACGGGTCATGGGCAACGACGTCGCGGTGAACATCGGCGGCATGAGCGGCAACTTTGAGCTCAACGTCTTCAAGCCGCTGATGATCCACAACGTGCTGCACAGCGCGCTCATCCTCGGCGACGCCTGCCACAACTTCCGCCGCTTCTGCGCAGAGGGCATCGAGCCCAACCACGAGCGCATCGCCGAGAACCTCGAGAAGAGCCTCATGCTCGTCACGGCACTCAACCCGCACATCGGCTACGACAACGCGGCCAAGATCGCGAAGAAGGCCTACAACGACGGCACCACGCTCAAGGCGGCCGCGGTCGCGCTCGAGCTGCTCACCGAGGAGCAGTTCGACCAATGGGTCGTGCCCCGCAACATGACGGGACCCAAGGGCTGAACGAGCCCTTGGAGGACTTCCCGCGCGCTCGGCAAGCCTTCGAGCGCGCGGTCGAAGACGTCGCGCGGGGTGATGCTCGGCCCGAGCTTGCCCTGCCCCGTGCGCGGCTGGAGCTCGAGGCCCCGCTGCGGCTGGCAGAGCACCGCGTCAGCCTCGATCGAACCGACCCGTCCGCAAGCGGGCTCGACGCGCTGCGGCGCGAGACGGCGCGCACATGGACGGCCGCCTGCCGCGAACCAGCGCTGGTGCACGCGGTCTTCCGCGCGACGCCCGGCGCAGACCCCGGTGGGACGGAGCGCAGCCGCGTACTCACCCAGCTGCGGGTCGCCGTTCACGACGAGGGCGGCTATGGGGCTGCGCACGTGGGTCCGGCCCTGGACCGAGCCCGCGCTTCGCTGCACGAGCGCACGGCGGCTTTCGTGGCGCACCTTGCCGCCGGGCCCGACGCCGCCGCCGTTCGGAACACGCTGACGACGGAGTCCGACGCGGGCGCTCGGGCTGCAGCGTGGGCCGAGCACCACGTTCACCGAGCCGGCGCGGCATCGATCGCCCGCGACATCCTGCAGCTCCGGGCCGAAGTCGCCCACGCGCTCGGGCACGCCAACCATCAATCGCGCGTAGACCGACTCGCCGCGTTCGCGTTGCTCCGCGAGGATTGGCTGACGCGCATGGCCGAGGCTGCCCGGGTGCGCGCGCGACGAGACGACGCGGCCCTTCGAAGGACATGGGGTGGACCGGTCGCCCCCTGGGACCGTCGTCGCGCTACGCGGGCCGACGCCATGCCCACGGTCGACCGCGACGCCGCCGTGGCCCAGCTTCGAGCGTGGCTTCAGGCGGCCGGGCTGGCGGTCGACTTCGACGTGGCGCCAAGGATGGGCAAACGCGGCGGCGCATGGACCCGCATCCTGCCCACGCAGGGTGCCGTCATCGTGTGCGCGTCGCTCCCCGAGACGCTCGATGCCCAGGGCCGTCGCACGCTGCTGCACGAGGTTGGCCACGCCGCCGAGGCAGCGGCACGCCTGACCGACCCCGCCATCGTTCGGCCGCTCGCTCCGCCGGACGCGCTCGAGCTTGCCTCGACCGGGCTCGAGCCGTTTGCGTGGCGTCCCGCCACCGTGCGCGCGCTCGGCGGAATCGTCGATGACCCGGCCACCCTCAAAGTCGCTCACCGCCGCACCCTGGGTCGCCCAGCGCTGCTGCAGATCGGACTCGCCCGCCTGGACCTGGCCCTACACCGCGACTTCGACCCGCGTCGCGACGGCTCGCCGCTGCCGTGGGCGCAGCGCGTGCTCGCGTCGGTCGAAGGCACGGACCGCGATCCTCGCGATGCCACCGCCCTCGCACTCCACCTGTTCGGGCAGCCCGACGGATACGCAGGTCGCTACGCGACGTATCCCATCGGCGACGCCCTTGCCGCCGCCGCAGGCTCGGCCGAGCCGCTGCCGTCGGTCCTACAGACCCGCGCACGCTCGCGATGGACCGTCGCGGGGACGAGCGATCCCGTGGCCGCACTTCGTCGCGCCCTGGGCGGCTCGCCCGGGCCGGAGGCGTTCATCCGCACGGCCATCGGAGCAAGCTCACCCCTGTGATCGCAGAGCAAAAACCGACAAAAAGCCACGCATCTCTGAATACTTAGACATCCACGAGCATCGAAAAAGCGCACCAGACGCCAGCCTTGCACGCCTCATGCGTGGCCAAACGCGGCCCAGTACCCCACGATCGCAGTGCATGCCTCGGGTCGAACACGGGCCGCTGGCCGGGAACTACCTTCCCGACTACGACGGGGGTTCCACCGTGAACCTGATGGCCTCGCTGATCGCGGCGCGCGGCGGCACGTCGCCACACGAACCGCTGCGCGGTCTCGAGGTCGCGCCGCTGTCTGGCGTGGACACCCTATTCTACATGGTGCTCGACGGCCGCGGGCTGCATCAGCTGCGCGCGCACCTGGACAACGGCCTCGGGCGGCGATTTTTCGCCAAGCACGCTTACCGTGAACTCACCACCGTCTTTCCCGCGACCACGGCCGCGGCGGTGACCACGTTCGACACCGGCAGCAGCCCAGCCGAGCACGGCATCCTCAGCTGGTACCTCCACCTGCCCGACCTGGGCGTCGTGTCGACGGTGCTGCGAACGACCACGCGCATCGGCGCGCCCCTGCTGCCCGAGCCGTTCGACATGCGCGCGTACTATCGCGTGCCTTCGTACGTCGAAACGATGCCGGTGCATCGCGGGCTGCTCTCGTACGGCGACATCCCCGAGGTTCCATTCGGCCGCGTCGGCACGCGCTGGGACGACCGACGCTCGTATCTGGACCTCGACGGCCTGCGCGACACCGTCGCGGCTTTTGCCACCGAGGCTCCCGGCGAGAAGCGCTTCGCGTACGTGTACTGGCCTCGCTACGACGGCCTCTGCCACGAACACGGCATCGGGCACGACGAGGTCGCCACCCACTTCGAAGAACTCGACACGATGCTCGCGCAGCTGATGGACCGCCTCGCGGGCACCAACAGCGCGTTGTGCATTCTGGCGGACCACGGACTGGTCGACGTCGACGCCGAGCGCTGCATCGACGTTGCGAGGATCGACGGCTTCATGGACTGCCTCGCCGTCGCGCCCTCGGGCGACCAGCGCCAGCTGAGCTGCTTCGTGCGGCCCCGGGCGGAGCAACGCTTCTTGGAAATCGTCGAGCGCGAACTCTCCCACGCCTGCGTGTGCATCCCGGGCGAGGCCCTGCTCGAGGCCGGCGCTTTCGGGCCCGGCGTGCACCATGACGCGCTGCGCAGCCGTCTGGGCGACTACGTGCTGCTCTGCAAAGACGACCACTCGTTGATCCACACGCCGCCCGGGCTGGAGCCGATGGTCATGCCCGGCAGCCATGGCGGCATGTCCGAGCCCGAGATCAAGATCCCACTCTTCGTGGTGCACCCCTGATGTCCGACGCTTCGTCCGTCCGCCCCCGCATCGGCGTGTCGTGCAACTTCATGCACGCCGACCCCGACCGCGCTCTCTTCCGAGGCAAGGCCCTGCAGTACGTCGAGACCCGCATGGCCGCTTCCGTATGGCGTGCGGGTGGCCTTCCAGTCCTGCTCGTCGAACTCGAAGACGAGGACGCCATCGAAGCGCAGATGGCCGACCTCGACGGCCTGCTGCTGACCGGCGGGGCCGATGTCGCTCCGCAGAGCTACGGCGAGACGCCGATGAAACCCGAGTGGGGTGGAGACCCGATCCGCGACGCCTACGAGATCGGGCTCATCAAAGTCGCCGAGCGGCGAGGCCTTCCCATCTTCGGTATCTGCCGCGGCATTCAGATCATGGCCGTCGCGTTCGGCGGTTCGCTCTGGCAGGACATCAATACCCAGCTCGAGGGCACGCTGGTCCATCGCGACTGGCATCGCTACGACCAGCTCGGCCACGACGTCGAGGTGGTCGCGAAGTCGTGGCTATCGAGCGTCTACGACGGCGCCACGTCGCTGGGCGTCAACAGCATCCACCACCAGTCGATCCGCCGCGTGCCCGAGGGGTTCACGGTCACCGCAACCGCGCCCGACGGCGTTCTCGAGGCGCTCGAGCGCGTGACCGAGGACAGCTTCGTCGCTGGTGTGCAGTGGCACCCGGAGTGGCTCGAGTCCGACCGGATCGCGAGCGACCCCGACGCCAAGACCTGGAACAGCGGGGCGCCGCTCTTCGACGCCTTCCTTGCCCGCTGTCGTCGTCGCTAACGGCGGAGGCCGTCATCAACGTCGACGCAGGCCGAACACCGCAAACAACACGAGCAGCGCCGCGGGCACGGAGCCGTCCGTCGCGACGCTGCAGCCGCCGCCATCGCCTCCGCCGTCCGCCCCGGCAGCGCCGCCGGAGCCATCGCCCTCGTCCGCATCACCGCTCGAGGCTTCGCCCGCGGCCGTGGGGTCCCCAGCGCCGGTTTCGTCCCCGCCGGTCTCGTCGCTGCCGCCCGTCGTCGCGTCGGGCATGTCGGGCACATCCGCGTTGACCCCGATGGTCACGGGCGCCGATACGCCCTCGTTGCCCGCCCAGTCCACCGCGTGGGCGATGATCGTGTAGACGCCGTCGGGAAACGGGACGTCCGCGAACACGAACGGAGGATACGTATCGCGCACCGGCTGCTCCATCCCGTCGATCTCGATCCACACCTCCTGCGTGCCGTAGCCCGCATCGATCGCATCGATCGCAATCGAGACCAGCGCGCCGCTGTCGAACTCCTCCCCCTGCGTGGGGCTTGCGACCGTGACCTCCGGCGGCTCCTCGTCGGTGGTCACGTCGAATGCGTCGCCGCAGGTCGCGGCAGGGCCTGACGACGGCGTGCCCTCGCACATGTTCTCCCACACGCCCGAGGGTGTGGACCCACCTGCAAAGAAGCCGGTGCAGTTGGGGTTGGGGTTCCACGTGCCGTCGACGTCGTGACAGGGCGTGATGTCGATCTGCGAGGTCTCTTCGATCCACGGAACTGCCGGATGCATCAGCGCGTGCGTCCCCGTAGTTTCGTTGCAACCGGGCAATCCGGTGGAGACCATCGAGATCGCGCGATACGAGCCGTCATCCATGGCGAGATACGCGGTGCCGCCTGAGTCGCCTTGGCACGTCGTCACACCGGTCCCTTGGGCGCCGATCTGCGCGGTGCTGCCGAAGGTCGAGACGATGATCGTGTCCCCCCACCGCTTCGTGCCAGAGCCACCCACGTTCGAGTCGCCGTAGCCCGCCACGACCACGGGCGTGTCGTCTTGAATGAGATCGACCTCGCAGCCGTACGCCGGCGGCGTGAACGGGATGTCGAGCATCGGCTCTTCGAGGATGCAGAACGCCCAGTCCTGCGCCTGGTTCGTCGTGCCCAGGTAGTCGGGGTTGGTCACGCAGCGCTCGGTCTGCCGGGTCAGCGCCTGCGTCGAGCTCTCGCCGAAGCGGATCTGCTTGTTGCCGTCGCCGCAGTGGGCTGCGTACGTGACCACCCGCGGGTGCACCAGCGCGCCAGTGCACAGGCCTCCGCCGCCGGTGACGGCCACCGTGGTCGGCCACTGACAGACCTCGGCCGGCGTCCCGCCGAACACCTGGGGCTCGACGGGCTCGACGCCTTCCGCGGGGCTCGGCGCCGCAGCGGCGGTGGAGGCGACGGTGAGCAGGCCCAACGCGAAGAACGCAGGAACGAAGCGCATCTGAGGAGTCTACGCGACCTGCCCGGATGCGACCTGCGACCTAGAACCGCACGCCGACCGCAGCCCGAGCCGTATCGCCGCGTTTCTTCGTGCGAGCGCGCTCGATGAGCATCAGCGCAATGCCGGTGCCGGCGAGCGTGAGCCCGCCAACGGCGACCCCCCATCCCGAAACGGCGAGCGTGCTGTTGCGCTCCGCGTTCCCACCGAGCAGCACAGGCTCGGCCACCGCAAAACCCACCCCAAGGCCGAGTGCCAGGCCACCGACACCCGTGAGCACGATGCCGGTCCCGCCCATGCGGCCCAGGGTCCACCCCGGCGCCGGCGAAGTCACCGGCGGCGGTGGCTCCACGACCGCCGGTGCAGCGACGGGTGGCGGCGGCTTTTCGGTCGGGGGATCGAGACGCAGCACCAAGCGTGCAATGGCGGCATCCACCTGCTCGCTGAGTTCGGCCTCGGTGCACAACCGGCACTCGGCACTGCCTCGGGTCCCCTCGACCATCTCCCCGGCAGCGGTCACCACGTACGAGACACGATAGCCCTCGACGTCGTCGAGCGAGTCGATGCGGATCGTGATCAGCGGGTCCTCAGGACGTGCGCCCGGAAGCACGTCTCCGTCGCGCAGCACCAGTTCACCGCGCGCGGTGATGCGTTCGGCAACGAACGTACCCGATTCGCCCAGCGCGGATGCATCGACCTGCAGCGACGCGCGCGTAGGTTCGACGAGTGCCGAGACGGCCAAGAGCGCGGCTAGAGCTTGAGTCGGCATGACGCGACGGTCTTCTTTACGTTGGGGTCGGTGGAGCGTCCGCCCACCTTGATGCACTCGGCGTGCTTTTGAAGCTGGAAGGCCGCCTTGACGAAGATTCGGGTTCGCTCTCCGCCGCGCCCCTTCCAGCAGGCTTTGTCCTTGGTGAGCTTGTACGCCGTCCGGTGGTCTCCGCGAGCGGACGCCTGCGTCGCGTCGCGCCGGGCCTTGCTGCATGCGGGGGTGTCCGCCTTGGCGACGGTCGGCCGTGGCTTGGGCTTGGGCGTCGGCGCTTCGGGTTCGACCGGCTCGGGCT
>CAYSPB010000437.1:0-6664 GCA_964432695.1 uncultured Nannocystaceae bacterium | reverse complement strand
CGAAGAACAGGCGGCTGCACCAGACGCCCGTGAAGATGGAGGTGGCGATGCCGATCATCAGCGTGACCGCAAAGCCCTGAATCGGGCCCGAGCCGTACTGGTAGAGCACCAGGCCCGCGATGGCGGTGGTGAGCTGCGCGTCGAGAATCGTCGTGAACGCGCGGTCGTATCCAGACTCGATGGCCGCACGCGCGGTGAACCCTTCGCGTACATATTCTCGAATCCGTTCGAAGACGATGACGTTGGCGTCGACCGCCATGCCGATGGTCAACACGATGCCCGCAATGCCTGGCAGCGTGAGCGTGGCGCCGAAGAACGCCATCGCAGCCAGGATGAGCACCATGTTGAGCACCAGGGCGAATACGGCGATGAGCCCGGAGCCCCGGTAGTAGAACAGCATGAAGAGGATCACGGCGCCGAGGCCGACGACGAAGGCCAAGAAGCCCTGCTCGACCGACTCACGGCCGAGGTCGGCACCGACCCGAATCTCGAACTCCTTCTGGAGGCGCGCGGGCAGCGAGCCCGACTTGAGCACCTTGACCAGGTCGTTTGCCTCTTCGCGGACCGTTTTGCCCGGCGAGCTGCCGAGGGTAATGACGAAGTTGGCGCTGAGCCGGTCGTTGAACACCGGGTCTGAGCGAACCTCATCGTCGAGCACGATGGCCATCTTGCGGCCGATGTTGCCGCCAGAGAGGTCTTCCATCTGGCCTGCACCCTGGCGGTCCAGGCTCACGGCAACCTGCGGCTGACCCGTCTGCGGGTCAGGCTGCACGCTGGCGTTGTTGATCTTGTCACCGGTGATGCCCGCGCGGCTGTGCAAGATGTACGTGCGGTACAGGATCTCGGGCGCCTCGCCGCGGCGCGTGACGATTGGCACCGGGCCGAAGAACACGGCGCGGTCGGGCGGCAGGCGCCACTGTGGCGGCAGCCCGTTGAAGAAGTTCTGGAGCGTCTTCTTGTCCTTCGCGAAGTACGCGTAGGGTTCTTTGACGGTGACGCCGTTGTCGCGACCGTAGTCGCGCTCGACGTTGACCGAGATGCCCATGCCCTCGGTGACGAAGCCGGCCTCGAACAGCGCCTTGAGGTAGGGCTTGCCGGTGTCGCGGAACGGACGCTCGTCGTCGACGAGGTGCATCGTGAGCACCGCTTGGCGCTCGATGATCTTGAGCAAGCGGCGGAAGTCACCGCTGTCTTCGAGCACAGCCTCCTGCGCGACCTCGCTGAGCGTGACCACGTCGCTGGTCGGGTCGGCCAGGATGGTCTGATCTTCCTCGAGGATCTGCAGCTCGAACGGCAGCCGATCGTCGATGACCTTCAGATCTTCGGTGATCTTGCCAGCGAAGGTGCTGCTGAGCAGCTCGCGGGCGTTGCCGTCGGGGATGGTCAGCTTGAAGGCCCACGGGTTGCCGCGGACTTCGCCGATCTGGACCTGCTGCACGCCGCCGGCGGTCAACACCTCGCGGAGGCGGTCGCTGGCCTGCTGCGCCGCGGCCTTCGCCTCGGTGCTGGTGTCGCTCAGGCCGGGAAGCTCGACGACGATCTGGCGGTTCTTCGGGTAGATGTTCGGCTCGGCGACGCCCATCGCGTCGACGCGCTTCCGCACCGTTTCGAGGGCCGTACCAACCGTTTGTGCGCGCGTCTCGGCGAGCTGCGCCTCGGGCATTTTCAGCGTGATGACGCCGTCGGCCTCACCGGGCGCGGTGGGGTCATCGGGGTCGGTCCGCTCGAGCAGACCGTACGAAGGACCCATCACGTCGTCGGTCGCAAGCGACACTTGGTCGGGCGACTCGAACTTGATCAGGAGGGTGTCGTTGCCCTCGCGCGTGACCGTGGGGCGAACGTCCTTCTTCTCGGCGAAGTTCGCCTCGAGCTCGGCTGCGATGCCGTCGAGCTTGTTCTCGAGGGCCTCGTCGACGCCGACGGAGTACTCGAGGTGCAAGCCGCCCTGCAGGTCGAGACCGAGCTTGAAGGTGCGGGTGAACGTGTCCGTGATCCACCCGGGCAGCCGATCGGGGGCGTTGGGCACCACCGACGGCAGGATCGAGAGGACCCCGAAGACGACGAGCGCCAGCAAGCCGAGCGCTTTGAGCTTGAGAAACCTACGCATGGGATGACCTGTGCGGCAGACTTGTCCTGCGAAGTCGGAGCCTTAGCTGGCTGCCTTCGCGTCCTTCTTGCCGTCCTTCTTGTCGTCTTTGGCCGCGTCCTTCGTGGCCTCGACCTGGGTGTCGTTGATCTCTTTCTTGAGCACCCGAATCTTCACCTTGTCGGCGATTTCCACCACCGCAATGGTGTCGTCGATGCTCGAGACGCGACCGAGAATGCCGCCTTGAAGCACGATCTTGTCGCCCTTCTTGATCGCCTCGATCCGCTTCTTGCGCTCCTTCTCCTGGTTGCTCATCGGGCGGAGCACCATGAAGTAAATGACCGCGAACATCAGCGGGATCATCAGAATCTGAAGATTCGGAAGTCCGCCGCCTTCAGCGATGAGCGAGACCGGAGCGAGAGCTCCGAGGAGAGTGGCGAGCGAGGTCGTCATGGCGTGTGGTCCGCAGACTAGGCGGGTGCAGGCCCCCATCTGACGAGAGAGCCTGCGCAGCCGCCGGGGCTTAGCAGAGGGTGGAAACGGTGGTCAAGGCGTTCGTCGTGAGGGATCGGGTCACAACCCCCTGGAATCGAACGACTTTCACAATTGCCCCCCTTGGACCGGGGGTGGGCGCACGTGGAATTGCGCCGCTGGAGCCCGCCTGACGAAGCGCGACGGGGGCCCGGAGATTCGACCCCGGGCACCGCCCAGTGCGAGACCCACGCGCCCGGGCTGTGCGCAATCAGCGCCGACGCCGCGGCGATCTCACGATACTCGAAGCCGCCCCGGTCGGTTTGACATCCGAGCGCACCCAGACTCGCGACGTTCAGCGCGGCCAGAGCTCAGTCCGACGCGTAGGCCGCCAGCATCGGCGCGAGGGTTTCCAGCGCCGCATCGAACGTGCCGTTGCGCAGTCCCTCCCGCAGCACGGCGATGAGCTGCGCGTAGAAGAACAGGTTGTGAATCGTGGCGAGCCGTCCGTACAGCGGGTCGTTCGCGCGATGCAGGTGCCGCAGGTACGCTCGGCTGGTCGTCGTGCAGCACGGACACGCACACGTCTCGTCAATCGGGCGCAGGTCATCGCGGTGCTCGGCCCGGCGGATGTTGATCTTGCCGTTCCAGGTGAACAGCTGGCCGTTGCGCGCGTGCCGGGTGGGCATCACGCAGTCGAACATGTCGACCCCTGCCTTCACGGCCGCGACGAGGTCTGCGGGCGTACCGATGCCCATCACGTAGCGCGGGCGATCGGCCGGCATCTTGGGCGCGATGGCGGCCATGGTTGCGTGCATCGCTGGCGTCGGCTCCCCCACCGAGAGTCCGCCCAGCGCCAGGCCCGAGAACGGAAGCGCGGCGATCTGGCCCAGATGCTCCTCGCGGAGCTCGAGATCGGTCCCGCCCTGCACGATGCCGAAGCACATCTGCGTCGGCGCAAGAATCGAATCCTTGAGGTTGGCGGCCTCTTCGGCCCACCGCGTCGTGCGTTGCATCGCCGCCCGCATGAGAGCGGGGTCGGCATCACCTGGCGGACAATGATCGAGAATCATGCAGATGTCCGAACCGAGCTTGGCCTCGACTTCGAGCACGCTGCGCGGCGTCATGCGGTGCTTGGACCCGTCGAAGTGGGTTCGGTAGTCGACGCCGGTGTCGTCGATGGTCTGCAGGCCGCGCAGGCTGAAGACCTGATACCCCCCGCTGTCGGTGAGAATGCCGCGGTCCCACCCCATGAAGCCGTGCAGGCCGCCATGCGCCGAAACCAGGTCGGCCCCGGGCCGATGCGCGAGATGGTAGGCGTTGCCCAGCACGATCTGTGCGCCCACACCTTCGAGGTCTCCGGGCGTGAGGCCTTTGACGGCGCCGTAGGTCCCCACAGGCATGAACACGGGCGTCTGCACCGGACCGTGCGCGGTCCACAGCACGCCGCTGCGCGCGTCTCCGCTGCGCGCGACCTCGGTGAACGTACCGACGGGTTGCTCGACATCGGGAGCTGGCGCGTCGCGGAGCACATGGTGGGGATGGGGTCGAGCGTCGCTCATGCGGATGCCTCCTGAGGACACACGAGCATGCAGTCCCCGTAGCTGTAGAACCGGTAGCCCTGCGCGACGGCGTCGGCGTACGCGGCGAGCACCCGCTCGCGACCACCGAGGCTGCAAACCAGCATGAGCAGGCTGCTCTTCGGCAGGTGGAAATTCGTCATCAGGTGCGTGACCACGCTGAAGTGGTGCCCCGGCGTGATGACGAGGTCGGTGGTGCCGCTGCAGGCCTCGACCCGGGCTCCGTCACGGCCGAGCGTTTCGAGCGTGCGGGTGACCGTGGTCCCAACGGCCACAATCGGGCGTCCTTCGTCCCGCGCCCCCTGGACTCGTTCGGCAGAGCGCGCGTCGATGGAGAACCGCTCGGCGCCGACCTTGTGGTTGCGAACGTCCTCGGACTCCATGGGCAAGAAGGTGCCCGGACCGACGTGCAGCGTGATCGTGGCGGGGTCGAGCGCTGCAACCATGTCCGCATCGAGGTGCAGCCCGGCCGTCGGAGCCGCGACGGACCCCTCTTCGGCGGCAAACACCGTCTGGTAACGCTCCGCGTCGTCGGCATCGGGGCCTTCGGGGCGCGCGATGTATGGCGGCAGCGGGATTTCGCCCGCAGCGTGGCATGCGGCGAGCACGTCCCCGTCCACCACTTCGAACACGCGGGCGCGCGGGTCGACCGTGTCGGGTCCCACGAACGCGAGCCGGAGGCCGTGCACTTCGATCTGCTGGCCGGGTCGCAGTTTCTTCGCGTTGCGCACCCATGCAGTCACCGACGTGCCGACCCCCTGCCCGGGACCGGGCGCACACAACAGCAGCTCGAACACGCGGCCGTCGTCGCGGGTCGCGTGCAGTCGCGCGGGGACCACCTTCGACCGGTTCACCACGACCAGCGCCTCGGGCGGCAGGTGCTCCGGCAGCGCGTGCACGTGGGTGTGGACGCGTTCGGACCCCAAGACGAGCATCCTCGACGCAGCACGCTGCGGCGCCGGGGCGTGGGCGATCTGCTCGGACGGCAGCGCAAAGTCGAAGGCGTCGGGTCCCATGACGCCGCGACTTTGGACGTCTCGGGCGCGCAGGGCAAGCCCCCGCCGAGCAGTGCCCACCGGCTCGGGACGGCAGCCGGGGTCTACACGGGCTCCGGGCGGCACCAACCGGGGGCTGCTAGGGTGCCCTCGATGTTCGTCTGCCTCGCGCCCCTGGCTCTCGCGTTCGCCTTCGCCCCGGCGGATCCGGACTCCGCGCCCGCGTCGCCGGCTGCAGAGGCGCCCGCCTACGAAGGCGACGTCGATGCGGACATCGACATCATTCTCACCGACAGCTCGAAGGCCTACCTCGAGGCGCGCGCCCGCCTCGAAGCCAACCCTGCTGCGGCGGCCCCGGCCCTGCTGGAGCGCTTGAAGGCCGTCCCTGCCCCGGGCCCCTCGGAACGACGCCGACTCCTGGGGGTGCTCGCGCAGATGCGACGCCCCGAAGACCTCGCGTTGTTCGCGGCCGAGCTGCGGCGCACCGTCGTCAACGCCGACCGCGGCACGAACGTCCTCGAGGTCGCGGACCCGTGGCGCAATCTGCTGCTCGAGCAGGGTTCCGCTGCCGCCCCGGCCGTGCAGGCGCTCGTCGGCGACACGGCCCTGCCCGTGGAAGTCCGCGCGCTGCTGCTCACCGACCTCGTGCGGCTGGAGCCGGCGGAAAAGACCGGCGAGCTCGTCGTGCTCGTCGGCCGCGGGCAGGACGAACTCGAGCGGGGGCTCCGGCGTGCACTCGTCGACCGGGCACGCCGTGAGGCGCCGGTCCGCGCCGCGGTCGTGGCCGCCACCGATGCAGCCCTCGACGCTGCCCTCGCTTCGCCTCCCGACGATAGGGAAGCCGCCCGCCTGCCCGCGCTGCTCCGGTTTCGTGCCCGAGTGGCCGAGGGCGACGAGGCCAGCGTGGCGCAGCGACTCGAGACGGCCGCCAACGACGACGACGCTCGCTTCGGCGTGCGCGTGGCAGCCCTTCGCGGGCTGGGGCTGCTCGACGCGCCCGCAGCCGTCGCGGCGCTGCAGTCCGTAGCCAGCGCCCAGCTGGACCCGTCCCATCGGGACACCCAGCGCGGCGAGGTCCTCGGCTGGCTCGCCATCGACAACCTTCCCGAAGCCGAGGCGACCCGCCTCAGTACGCGGCTTCGGTTGATCGAGTCCGACGCCCCACGCCTCGCCGTGCTCGGCTACAAGTACGCGCCACGTGACGGCAGCCAAACCTGGCTGAGCACCGCAATGGACAACCCGTGGCCGCAGGTCCGCCAGGCGGCGTTCGAGCGAGTGCAGGCGCCGTGCACGGCCGACGAGGTCGACGTGTTGGCCACCCGTGGAAGCGCCACGGGGGAAGGTGGCGACACGGACCGGGCCGCGGCGCGGGCTTCGGTGGCCGCGCTCGGTCGCTGTGGCGGACCGGTCGCGCTCCGCAGGCTCAAGACGATCCTGACCGACGCCAACGGCGACATGGAGCTGCGGGCCGAAGCCGCGCGACGTCTTGCCAAGCACGGAGGACCCGAAGGAGCCAAGGCCGTGATCAGCCT
>CAYSPB010000436.1:0-6690 GCA_964432695.1 uncultured Nannocystaceae bacterium | reverse complement strand
CCAAGCCCCAGGCGAAGCCCAAACCCAAACCGAAGCGCGCACCATCCACCGCCGAGACCGCCCGCGTGCCCGGAGCGAAGCGATGAGCCGCCGCCCACTGCTTCCATGGCGTGACGCCCTCGACCAGGTTCTCGACGCCGCCACGCCGCTACCGATCGACTCCTGCCCTACCGAGCCCGAACGACATGGTCAGGTACTCGGCGCCGACGTTCTCGCGCAGTGGGACCTACCGTCCGCCGACGTCAGCGTGATGGACGGCTACGCCGCCCGCACGACCGACCTGACCGCCGCCGCCCCCATCCTGACGCGCCTGGGGGAGAGCGCTGCGGGCCATCCAATGGCGGAGACCGTTCCCTCCGGATCTGCTGCGCGCATCTCGACCGGTGCCGTGGTGCCCGACGGCGCCGACGTGGTCATCCCGCAGGAGGACGTCCGCGTGCACGGTGACACGCTGCACGTAGACCGCGAGGCGTTCGGCGCTGTCGAACCCGGACGTTGGATCCGACGCCGCGGCAGCGACGTCCGCGAGGGGGACGTCGTGCTCTCGGAGGGCCTTCGCCTGCGAGCGGGCGACCTTGCGATGGCTGCGTCGACCGGCAACGTCACGCTGCCAGTGCGTCGACGTCCCCGCGTCGCCATCGTGTCCACCGGGGACGAGCTCGTCCCCCGCGGCCACACGCCTCCCCCGGGTCGGGTGGTGAGCAGCAACGACCTCATGCTCACCGCGGCCATCACGGCGGCGGGAGGCATTCCGGTCGACCACGGGCACGCGCCGGACGATGCAGAGGGACTCGCGACCGTCCTGCGCGGCGCTCTGGATGCCGACCTCGTCGTGACGACGGGCGGCATCTCGGTGGGCGACCACGATCTGGTCGCGTCGACGTTCGCCTCACTCGGCGTGACCTGGGCGTTTCACGGCATCGCGCTGCGCCCCGGCAAGCCGCTCGCGTTCGGCCGCTGCGGCGAGGCCTGCGTGTTCGGACTGCCCGGCAACCCTGCCAGCACCTTCGCCTGCTTCGAGCTCTTCGTTGCGTCGGCGATCCGGCGCCGGCTCGGCGTGCAGCAGGCCGCCCCACCAACCTGTGTCGTCACGCTGCGAACCGCCGCCCGAGGAGCCGGTGCGCGGACCCACTTCGTTCGCGCCCGCCTGCATGAGGACGGATCGGCATCCGCCCTGGACACGCAGACCTCCGGCAACCTGCGCTCGCTGTGCGCCGTCGACTGCATGATCGAGGTTCCCGCTGGCGTCGCCGGGCTTCAGCCGGGGGACACCGCAACCGCCTATCCCACGGCGCCGCGATGGGGCGCGTGAGCGTCACCGTTCGACGACTCATCGTCGAGCGCACAGCAGGCCGCACCGACGTTTTCATCGCGGCGGCACTCGGCCTGTCGCGGCGCGAAGCCAAGATGCTGTGCCGCACGGGCGCGGTCCGCCGCGGCGGTCGTCGTGTTCGTGGCGCCGACGCGCTCGAGCCCGGAGATGTCCTCGAGGTCGCCCTGCCCAAGCCTGCCGGAGCAACGGAGCAGGCGACGACGCTGCACCTCGACGACGACTTCGTCTACGTCGCCAAGCCGGCGGGCGTGCACACGGTTCGGCTTCACCACGACGATGCCTCCACGCTGGCCGACGCCGTCGCGGCCGCCCATCCGGAGTGCCGAGGTGTCGGTCGACCTGGAGAGTTCGGCGCCGTGCACCGACTCGACTTCGAGACCTCGGGTGTCGTGGCCTTTGCCCGACATGCCGCCGCCTACACGCGCGGACGCGGGGCGATCGCGGCGGGGGCGTGGAAGCTCTACCTTGCGCGCACGAAGCAAGCCGCCTGGCCGCCCTGCGGCCTTCCCGACGTGTCTACCCTCGACATCGCGCCGCGATGGCCAGCGGTCGAACACCCGGCAGCCCCGACCGGCCTCGGAGTCAGGGTCGAGGCTGCGCTGGCCAACCGCGGTCGACGCGGAGAACGCGTACTCGTGCGCGCGGACGGTCAACCGGCGACGAGTTCGATGTGGCGGATCGACGACGCGCCGGAGCAGACCCTCGCGGTCCAGCTCCACACCGGTCGACGCCACCAGATTCGGGTCCACCTGGCACATCTGGGCCGACCGATTCTCGGTGATGCACGCTACGGCGACGGCGAAGCGCCATCTCGCGCGCTCCACCTGCACGCCTGGGCCCTCCAGCTCGATCCAGACGCAGCGGTCGTATACGGCCCGCTACCGGCCTGGTGGTGAACCGCGGCGGCCCGCGCCCCGTGGTATCGTCCGCTCCGGATGCAGATCCGCTACTTCGGCCATACGGACGTTGGACTCGCGCGCGAGCATAACGAGGACTCGCATCTCGCCGACCCCGATCTGGGCGTGTTCGTCGTCGCCGACGGTGTCGGGGGTCGGGCCAAAGGCGAGGTCGCCTCGCAAGAGACCGTCGAGCTGATCTGGGAGTGGCTCAAGCGGAACGAAGCGACCATCAAGGAAATCGCGGCGGGCGACGCGACCGCGCGCGTCGGCCAGCTTACGCAGATCGTCCGCGGGGCCATTCAGAACGCCTGCTACATGATTCACAGCATGGGCGAGCTGGACCCCGAGCAGCGCGGCATGAGTACGACCGCCTCGCTGTTCTTGGTGTGCGGCAACGTCGGCGTGGTCGGACAGGTCGGTGACTCTCGGGTCTACCTGGTCCGCGAAGGCGAAGTGGCCCAGCTGACCGAGGACCACACCCTCATCAACTACCAGCTCAAGCACGGGCTCATCACGCCGGAGCAGGCGCAGACCTCCCGCGCGAAGAACGTCATCACGCGCGCGGTCGGCCACAAAGACTACGTCGAGGTCGATACCCTGCCGATTCCACTGTTCGACAAGGACCGCATCATCCTGTGCTCGGATGGATTCCACGGGTACGCGGAGCGGCCGGCCGACATGGAGTTCTTCCGCGACATGGACGTTGAAGACGCGGTGCTCGAAGCGGTGCGCTTTGCGAACGACTGCGGCGGCAAGGACAACATCACCGTGCTGGCCGTCGAGCTGCACGGCGACCCCCGGGCCTGACGCGCAACCAACGGAAAAACCCCCGACGCTGGAGATTGCGTCGAGGGTTCGCCCCGAAAAACGTATGGATGGAGAGAAGCCCTAGGCGGCTTCGAGGAACGATTCTTGCGGCGCGAGGTCGGCCAGCTGACGACGAAGCTTGCCCTTGACGCGCTGCTCGAGCTGACGGACGCGCTCGCGGGAGAGGCCGAGCTGCTCGCCAAGCTGCGAAAGCGTGCGCTTTTGGGCGCTGAGCAGACGCTCACGGACGATGACCTGCTCGCGCTGGTCGAGGCGCGTGAGCGCATCGTCGACGCGCTCGCGGACGAGAGAGCATACCTCGGTACGGGAGAACGCGGTCTCTTGCGAAGCGTCGGTGCCCTGGAGGGTCTCCATGATGGACACGGTGCCGTCGCGGTACGCCTTCGCGTCGAGCGAGAGGTCGCGGCCATCGATACGCTGCTCCATGCGGCGGATCCGGTCTTCGCTGCACTGGAACTTCTCGGCCAACTTGGCCGTGATGTTCTCGCTGCTCCCGGTTCGGGCGAGCAGCTTGGCCTTCTCACGCTGCAGGCGGAAGAACAGCTTGCTCTGCATGGGGCCGGTGCCGACGCCGACGAGGCTCCAGTGCTTGAGAATGTACGAGAGCACGTGGGCGCGAACCCAGTATGAGGCGTACGTCATGAAGCGAAGGCCGCGTTCGGGCTCGAAGCGGCGGACCGCCTGCAGAAGGCCGATGTTGCCCTCGGCGACGAGGTCGCTAAGCTTGAAGCCGTAGCCGCGGTAGCCGACCGCGATCTTGACGACGAAGCGAAGGTTGCAGCTGACGAGCTTGTCGCCGGCAGCCTTGTCACCCTCGTGGTAGCGCGTCGCGAGGTCCAGCTCTCCGGCGCGGTCCAGCTTGGGGTAACGCTCGATCGAGCTGAGGTAGTTTTTGAAACCGTTTTCGGATGCGAAGTCGAACATCTGATTTCTCCATCGGGGCACGAGAAAGCGCGTGAGCGCGTCTCCCGATGGGAAACCCTGCAACTTCAGCGGAGTCGCGATGCCACCACAAAAGGCACCTGCCCGAAGGCTTGCGACCGCTGCCCAACTCGCCCTACACGAGTCAGTGCTTGTCTTGAGTCGACACGTTCATGAGCCCCCCGGCGCACTCCGTGTCGTCTGCCCTCCTGTTATGCCGACCCTCGCGACGAAGAGCAAGGAAGATGCACGCTCACCCTTCATTTTGGTGAGACCCTCTGCCACCTTGAAGGCACATCTCCTCCCGTCCCGCTTTGGGGACGTCGTCTGTGATGGCCGACTCCGAACCTGCTCCAGACCGCGACACCGCACTCCGCCATGAGTCGTCCGTCGCTTTCGGGTGCGCTCTGATCGCGCTCGGCCTCGCAGCTTCGATGATCTGGGGCACGCGAGACTTCGCGCTCGACGACGCGTGGATCCATCTCGACTACGCCAAGAGCCTTCGGGCCGGCGACGGGCTCAGCTACAACCCCGGCGACCACGAGACCGGCTTCTCGAGTCCGCTTTGGGTGTTGATGCTCTCAGTGTGGCCGATCGCGGGCAACCCCGTCGTCCCAGTGAAGCTGCTCGGGGCGCTGCTGCACGGGGTCACCGCGTGGGCGGGTGCCCTGCTCACACTCGAACTCGGGCGCGAGCGCGCCACCGATGAGCGTCCCCTGCCCTTGGCTTCGATGACGCTGCTCGGCGGCGTACTCGTCGCCTGCGTGCCGACCTCGGTCCAGGCCGCCACGAGCGGGATGGAGGTCACGCTCGCAACGGCGGTCGTACTCGCCGGGCTGCGCGAGGTCTTGCGGGGCCGTTGGTTCCCTGCATTCGTGCTCGGCGTGCTCGCCCCCTGGGCACGGCCCGAGCTGCTCTTTGCCGCGATCGCCTTCGGCGGCACGATGGCGGCCACGCTGCGGACGTCACGACGAGAGGACCCGCGATGGCGTGCATCCATCGCGCTGCCCGCAGGTGCGCTGCTCGGCTTGGGCCTCTGGGTCGTCTACTGCATGGCGGTCTCTGGCGCGCCGTGGCCCAACGCCCAGTACATCAAAGGCGTGGGCGGAGGCCTCGCAGGCCTCGGATACCTACGCGACGAAGTCTTGGTGTGGCAGCCATGGCTGGTCTCGCTCGGGGGGGCGGGACTGCTGGGGTTCGCGCTGCGCGACGACGCCACCGCCCGCCGCAGCAGTGGCTTTGCGGTTCTGTTCGCCTGCGTCGTCACCTGGGTAGCAATCGCGGTGAGCCGTCCCCTGCATCCGGGCGTGCAGTTCTTCGAGTCGCGGTATTTCGCCATCGTTGCCCCGCTGCCCTTGGTCCTGATCCCGCTGGGCGTCGGCCTCGCCTTCGGACCGCTGCGACCTCGATGGACCCGGTGGGTCGCCATGGTCGCCCTCGTGCCCGTCGCGGGACTCAGCGGACTGCAGATCGACCAGCTCCGCGACGCGCTCGTCGAACACACCGAGGACACCTTCGTCCTGCACACTCAGCCGGCACAGGTCCTCGCGCAAACACTGCCCGCCGACGCCGTCGTTGGGGTCGAGGGCGCCGGAGCGCACCGCTTCTTCACACCGCGGTCGATGACGGTCGTCGATCTGATCGGCTTGAACAACGCCGAGGCCGCCCGCACGCACTTCGACCGCGAAGCCAAACTCTGCACGTTCGTGCGCCGCGGACTCACCCACATGGTCGTGCCGATCGACTGGCTGCCGCAGTTTTCGCCCCCGTTCGCCGTACGCGTGCTCGAGCGGTTCGACGACCCCGCATACTCCCAAGTCCGCCCCGCCCACCCGCAGTCCGTGGTGCTGGTCGAGGTCGGCGGGGTCGCCCCCGACTGGGCAGCGCGCTGCGGTTGAGTTAGCGTGCGCTCGTGCTGAACTTCACCCTCGAGCACGAGATCGACTGCAGCGCCGAACGCTTCTGGGCGCTGTTCTTCGACGCCGACTTCACGCAAAAGATGATCTGCGAAGGCCTCGGCTTCGGACGCTGCGACGTCGGCGAGACCGTCGACAAAGGCGACCTGCGTATGCGGCCGATGCAGGTCACGCCCAAGCTCGACCTGCCGGCAGCGGTGGCCAAGGTGCTCGGACCCAAGCTCGGCTATACGGAGACCGGGACGTACAACGTGCCCAAGGAACGATGGCACTACGAGTTGAAGATGAGCGTGCTCTCCGATCGCATCTCGATCTTCGGCGACGTCACCGTCAAGCCACTGGGCGACGACAAGTGCATTCGCGTCAGCGAGCACGGCGTGAAGATCAAGATCTTCGGCGTGGGCTCGATGGCGGAGCGCGCCGCGGAAGCGAACATGCGCGATGGCTGGGGAAAATCGGCGCTTTGGATGAACCGCTGGCTGGCCGAACATCCGGCATAGCGCGACGTGCGCAAAGCAGGCGCGCGATCGCGATCGCACGACGCTGACACCATTTGGTGACACGATGAATGTGCAACCGCTTGCACACCTAAGGTCACGCATTAGGCTGAGCGCTGTGGAAACGGCAGCCAGCAACGCTCCGCGCCTATCCGAAGAGCCCTGGGTCCTGGTGAAGCAGACCATGGGCACGCCGCGAGAGTTTCGCGAGAAGGTGCGCAAACTTCGCACCGCGCTGCTGGAGTACGGCCGCGACGAGGACGTCGTGCCACGGCTGAACCGACTGCGGAGGCTGG
>CAYSPB010000435.1:0-6752 GCA_964432695.1 uncultured Nannocystaceae bacterium | reverse complement strand
TCCGTCGTCGGCCCGGGTGATCGCCTCCAGGTCGTCGATCGCCTCGATGCCGCCCAGGACCAGCGGGTCGGGGCGGACGGAGCCATCCGCCCCGAGCGCGAACACCCACGGCATGCGTCGCTCGCCGCCCTCGAGGCCCGTGTCATCGCTGACGGCGACGTATGCATCGAACTCCTCGACCCAGACCGCCCCCGAGAGCTCAAAGTCGGTGCGCCGGCGCAACGCGTCGGGCACCGTGATCGGATGTTCGATCGCGGACTCGCGGGGGGGCGCGACGGTGCTCGCGGCCACGACCGGTGGGTTGGGGGGTCTCGACTGCGCCGCAAAGGGAAGGTCGCTCGCGTCCGCGTCCTCGAGCAGGGCGACGTCGTAGGTGGCGCCAATGCGAGGCAAGGCGTCGGACTCGAGGTCAAGATAGGCCAACGTGCCGCGGGAGCGCGTCGCGGGGCCAGGTTGGCATCGCTCGGGCAAGATCTGCACGCGGTCGTCGACGGCCGTGACGCGACCGAGCATCTTGGAGCGGTCGCCGTACCGCCGTGTGAAGCGAAGGAGGGCGTCGGGTTCGAGCACGTCGTGGGAGCGCTCGTGCACACACACGACGAGACGGCGCTGGTCCGGGTTGACGAGCACGACGGCGTCTACGACCGAGCTGGCCACTTCGCCGATGGCGACTTTGACCTCGCCGACCAGTCCATCGACGGGGGCGCGCACGGTCAGGCCTTCGAGCTCGCCGTGAAGCGTGGATGCGCGGCTCTGCAGTACCAGGAGCTCTTGGCGCAGCGGTCCGGCGGCGATCTCGGGGCTTAGGCTCGTGCCCGACTTTGCCCGGGCGCGGGCTGCAGCTAGGTTCGACTCCAAGACTGCGACCGTACGGGCGGAAGCATCGGCGGTCTCCTTGGCGCGAGCGTGGCGGACGTTGAGCTCTCGCGTGCCCTCCCGGTCGGCAAACCCGGAGGCGCTGGCTTTTTCCAGCGTCTTCATCTCACGCTGGACGACTTCGAGTTCGGCCTTGGCCTCGGCCAGCCGCGCCTTTTCAGCGGCGAGGGAAGCGCGGGCGGATTCGACGTCGGCCGAGAGGGCGCGGCTACGGTCCAGGGACTTGACGTCGGTTTCGGACTCGGCGAGGCGAATCGCGGCGCGGACTCGGTCGAGTTCGCTCTGGACGATCTCGATCTGTGCAGCGATGCCCGGATCGACGAGGCGGAACAGGGGCGTGCCTTTCTCGACGGTGTCGCCGGGCCGGACATAGACCGCTTCGACGACGCCCGAGCGCGCGGGGCTGAGGTGATGCTCAGCAGCTTCGGAATAGCCGGTGAGATTGAAGGCGGGGTCGATGCCCGAGTAGAGCCATGCCCCGGTCCCAATCAGCGCGACGAGAAAGCTCGAGGGGCCGAATCGGCGGACGATGTCTCGAAAACCACTCATCAGATTTCCACCGTGTCTTCTTGGTCGAGGTAGGAGACGTCATCGACGCCGTGGGTGCTTTGCAGCAGCGCGACCAAGTCTCGCTTCGACGACGAGCCCTTGAGTTTCACGTGGTACGCGTGCTCGAGACCGCGCCCTTGGTTCACCTCACGCATCGTGATGAGCGCGAAGCGGCGGGTGTACTTGCGCAGCACCTCGGTCAAGGCGTCTGGAGGACTGCTTGCAGAGGCGACGAAGCGAAGCAGCCCATCGAACTGTCGAACGGAGCCGAACTCGACCAGGGTCAGCACAATCGAGGCGAAGCAGAACGCACCGACGCCGACGATGGCGATCATGTGCGCGCGCAGGCCCGACGCAACGCCTGCGCCGAGCGCCGCGAAGACGAACACCATGTCGCGAGGGTCTCGGACGGAGGTTCGAAAGCGGACGAACGCGAGGGAGCCCGCGATCCCCAAGCCCGCGGCGACGTTGTTGTTGATCGCCAGCATCATCATCGTGGCGACGACGCCACCGACCACGATGGCCAGGACATAGCTCCGCGTGTAGGACATCCCGCGGAAGGTCCAGATGTAGACCATCGCGATGATCTGGGTGAGAACCAGTGTCACCGTGAAGGCGAACAGGACCTCCCGCAGCGTCAGCGGAGCGTCGTGGAGTTGGAAGACGTCGAAGTCGAACATGGGCGTATGGCGGGCCGCTCAGCCGCCTAGTTCCCTCTTCGTCTTCGGGTTCAGCCCGGTAAAGAGCCAACCTGGGCTCCGCCGGCCCATGTCGAGTCTCGGGTTCCCACGGGGTCTGGCCCGTCTCGACGCGTCGATCTTCGGGTCGCGCTCAAGGTGAGCCGATCGACGTCGATGATCGGTTCATGATGGCCCGCAACTTCGGTGTCGCTTCGCTGCTCTCCGCGTCGATCGGCCTCTGTGCGGTGCTGCTTTGCGACGAGCCGGCGCCTGAGCAGCCCGCGGCGGTACGCGCCCCCGTCGCGCGGGTGGCCGACGATGGTCCGCGTACGCTCGCCGTGGCGAGGCCCACGAGCGCGCAACCGCGGGCCGAGCGAACCATGCACGATTGAGGCGACGTCCGAACCAGCGCGAAATGCGCCCCTCGGGGCGCCTTGGTGCCGAGCGTCGGCGCTCGTTCGCTACAGTCCGTCGAGGCCGCCGGCGCCGTGTCCGTCGTACCCGAAGGTGTCGATGTCGACGCCCATCATCTTTGCGATGCTGACGAGCAGCTTCGTGTGGGCTTCGTTCTCGCCGCCGTTCGTGCCGCGGAAGTCCAGGCTACGCCCGGGCTCGAGCTGGCCGCACGCGCCTCCGGCGAGAAGGAACGGCATGTCCTTGTGGTCGTGCAGGTTGCCGTCGTTGATCTCCGTGCAGAGAAACACGATCGAGTTGTCGAGCAGCGTGCCGGATCCGTCCGGGATGCTTTTCATTCGCTCGATCAGGTACGTCAGCTGCTCCATGAACCATCGCCGGTGGGCAATGTAGTCTGCCGCGATCTCGCCATTGATGTCCGAGCCGTAGTGCGACGCGTCGTGGTTGGCTCGGGAGGCGCCGGTCTCCATGATGCGCGTCGGGCTGACGGCGTGGGACCAGGTCAGCGTACCGACCCGCGTGACGCCGCAGGCCAAGGCGAGCGTCAGCTGGTCCATCTGCAGCTTTCCGACCTGTGCGAAGTTGTCCTCGCGGTGGTAGGTCGTCGGGTAGTTGTCGGCATCGCTGTTGGCGTAGCCTTCCTCGTTCCACACCACCTCGTCGCACGATGCGGTGATCTCCCCGGTGACCCGTGCCTCGACCTCGCGCAGGGCGTTGAGGTGGACGTCGAGCTTCTCGCGCTCCGCGGAGCCGAGCACGGTCTGTAGGCGGCCGATGTCATCCATTGCGCTGTCGATGACGCTGCCCGCACGGACTTGCTCGAGCGTAGGCCCTTCGCCGCCACCTCCACCGGTGCCCGTCTTCAGGCCCGAGAAGAGGCGGTCGAACGCGTTGATCGGATCATCGTCGGGGGAGATCGGACTGCCGGCGAGGTACGAGATGAGCTTGTCGCCGCCACCTTGGAAGGTGCTGCCGACGCCCAGCTGGACGGAGCGGTGGGGCAAGCCCGCGCCGACCTGCTCGCCGAGGAACACATCCAGGGAAACATCGGAGACACCGGTGAGGACTTTGGCGGCTCCGCCCTCGTGTGTGGAGCCGCCGGCATACATGTCGAGGCCACGTACGAAGACGAGGTCGTCCACCACGGGCGCGAGGGGCTCGGACATCGCGGGCAGCGTCAGGTTGCCGCTGGTCCCCGTGGGGTGCCAAAGCTCGGGAATGACGCCGTCGGGGACGTAGACGAACAGGGCCTTCACGTCCGAGGGGGACGCGGCGGCGTTGCGACCGAACATCGTGCCCAGCGGGGTCGCAACCCCTGCGGAGGCCATCAGTTGAAGCATGCGGCGACGAGAGACGTTCATTCCGAGAACTCCGAGCGAAGGGTGAAGGATTCGAGTTGGGTGAGTTCGAGAATGGCTTCGTGGATGTTGCCGCCGGAGGTTTCGAGGCGGGCGCCGAGCTCTTCGAGGGTGCATTCGTCGCCGCTGAGGTCATCGCGGCCAGAGGCGTAGTGGAGGTAGTGCTCCATGACGCATTCTTGGACCTTTCCGTTGGCGCTGAGGACTTGGGAAAGCTCTCGGACGCCTTGGAAGGGTACCGACGAGAGGTTGCCGTCCGGGTCGACGAGCGCCTCGACCGAGCCGCTTTCGTCCACGGTCATGCCGTTCTCTTGGGTTCGGAAGGCGCCGGCGCCATCGAAGCCTTCGAAGCCGAATCCGATGGGGTCGATCAAGACGTGGCAGCCCGCGCAGGCCGGATCGGCCGAGTGTTGTGCGTAGCGCTCCCGCGTCGTCGCGTTCGGGTCGACGTCGGGCGGGGTCGCATCGACGTCGGGTGGCGGCGGTGCGAGAGGCTGACACATGATGCGCTCGCGGACGGTGACACCTCGGCCGACCGGAGAGGTTTCGTTCGCATGCGCGTGGGCGGTGACGAAGCTGCCTAGCGTGAGGAGTCCTCCGCGCTCGAAGCCGTCGGGCACGTCGACCTTGACCAGTTCGTTGCTGCCCGGCGCCGGGAGGCCGTAGTAGGCCGCGAGTGCGTCGTTGGCGTACGTGTAGTCCGCGGTGAACAGTTCCTCGACGGTTTGCTCGGAGTCGAAGATGACGTGCTCGATGAAGCGTCGCTCTTCCTCGATCATAGCGACGCGAATGTCGTCGGTGAAGGCGGGGAAGACCGCCGCGTCCTTGTTCGCCGAAAGCAGGCTCGTGGTGCCGAGCCACTGCGAGGCAAAGTCGGTGAAGCGCTCGCGGCCGCGCGGGCTGTCCAGCAGGCGACGCGCATGCTCGAGGCGGACGTCCGCATCGGCGATCGTCCCGTCGGCGGCCGCGGCCTGAAGCTCGGGGTCGGGCATCGAGCCCGTGAATGTGTACGAAAGGAGCGACGCCGTCTCCCAAGCCGTGAGGCGGAAGAGACCTGCGCCAACCGACTCGCCCATCTCCGAGCGGTAGAGGAAGGCTGGCGAGGCAAGCATCGATTCGATGCTCATCCGCATGCCCTCGTAGAAGTCTCCACCGGCCGCGTCGCTGTCGAACTGCGCGAGGTAGTGGTCTACCTCGTCATCGCTGAGCGGGCGCCGAAGCGCTCGCGCTCCGAACGACTCGACGAAGCTCCGGGCACACGCGCCGTCTTCGGGCATGCACCCCGCGAGCCCGGCCGCATTCGTGTCGACGGCTTCCGATGCCGAAACGCGTGCCAGGTCGAGGTAGGCCTCGACATGCCGGGCCGTCACCAACGATGCGGCGGCGTTGTTGTCGTAGCCTTCCACCTCCGGTTCGATCGGGATGGTGGAAACGTCGGGCTCGGGAATCGCGAGCAGGTCGGCAATCGTCCGTGCGTACTCGGCCCGCGTCAGGAGGCGAAGCATGCGCGGTCCGGGCGTGCCGTCTTCACACGAAAGCTCCGGGGTTGCCCCATCGGAGTCCGATCCATCGCCTTCTTCCCCCGCCGCCGTTGCCGCCGTCCCGCTGCCATCCCCGTTCAGGTCGATCGACGCGCCCGTGTAGCAGCCGGTGACCATCAACAGACCGGCCAACGCCGATCCTGTTCTCCGAATCCCCATTGCGGTCAAGAAGTGGCCGCGCCGGTCGGAAACCGATGAGGAAAAAATATGTAGTGCGGGATACGGTTTTCCAGCCCCCAACACTGGGTCTGCAGGCCCCTCGGGGCCTGATGGAGGGCGCGGTCAGCTCCGCGAGGCGAGGCGCGCTGCTGCATGCTCCGCAGGGCAAGTAGGCGCCCCGCAGTCCGCGCGAAGCCGCGCACGCCGCTCGCCGGGGTGAGGCTCTCAACCCCCGCTTGATTCGGTCCGGACCGCGCAGACCTTGGCGAAGCCGCACTGTCCGGTGGAGACATCCTGTCGACGAGCCGAGATCATCCGACTCGTGGGTGGACCGATGCGGCGCGCGATCAACCTCGAGCGCTGGCGTGATACGTCGGTAGCCGAGCGCACGACCCCGTCGTCGGTGTCGATCCGTGTCGCCGAGGTTGGCCGAACGCTCGGCCGAGGACGTTGAACTTTTCTTCGAGCGAGGGCCGCGTAGTTCGTCGACCAGCGCCTCGATTCGGCCGTTTCCGGCGGTCGCGTCGGAGCGGTGCTGGTCACTACGGTCTTTCCTTCATCGTGTTCGTCGACCGTTTCTGCACATGCCTGCCGTGCCCATGCACAGCACCACACGGAGGAGCTTCGTCCGAAGTCTCGGCGCCGCCGGACTCTTCGCACCCTTCCTGGGAATGCTGCAGCCGCGCCCTGCAAAAGCAGCCGTCGGCAGCGCGAAGTATCTGCTCATCTTTCACACGACCGGGACCGACCCGACCCTGTGGCACCCCGATGGGTCCACCGCGAACGAGATCGTGTTCAGCGAAATGCTCGAGCCGCTCGACGCGATTCGCGACAGCGTCGTGCTGATCGACCGACTCGACAGTATGGGCACCGCGGGCGGGCACGCCGCGCCTGGTGGGCTTTCGGGGCAGACCTATGGCGCCGCGAAGATCTCGTTGGACCAGTTCGTCGCCGACCGGTTGGAGTCGCAAGGCGTGGTCACGCCGTTTGGTGCGTTGTTGATGGGCGGCGACGGCGGTCAGTCTCAGAGCACGTTCTTCCGTGATGGGCAGGCACTCACACCTTTGCTCTCGCCGGTCGACATGTTCGCGACCGTCTTTGGCGGCGTCGGGGGTTCGAACCCCGAAGACATCGTCGCAGCGCTGGGCGCCGAGCAGTCGTGCTCCGGGCCTGGC
>CAYSPB010000434.1:0-6754 GCA_964432695.1 uncultured Nannocystaceae bacterium | reverse complement strand
CTCCCTCCACTCGTCGCCGACGGCTCGCTGCAGCAGGCCGTCGACCGGCACCCAGAGCTCCCCGTCGAGGCCGACGAACGGTTCGCCGGCGCCCTCGGGCAGCTCCCAACGACCGAAGGCACGGTGCTCGTCGGGATCCCAACCGACGATCGCCTGCCCCGGCGGCAGATCGCCGACGTTGGTCGGAAGGCACGCGCCGACCCAGAAGTAGCTCGCGCCGTCGATCGTCCCGACCGTTTTGCCGCGACACTCCTCGCCGTCGAGATCGCGCCGTTGAGCGCTCCACTCGCCGTCCTGCTGCAGCCAGCGGCGCACCACCCCGCGCTTCGACCTCGACCTCGACTTCGCGCTCGTCGAGCTTGCCGGCGCGAAGCAGCTCTCGAAGCTTCTCGCGCGTGGGGCTCGGCTTCGGCGGTTCTCCGGGGCGGTCGGTGAACGTGCGCGCGCCGTCGGTGCCCGCGGGCAGCAGCAGGTCGAGCACCCGCTCTTCACCGCGCGCCTTCGCTTTCGTCCGGACCGACCGCTCCATCTCGGCCCGAACGATCTGCACCCCGGCCTCCACGAGGTCGCGAACGACGGAATCCACGTCGCGCCCGACGTAGCCGACCTCGGTGAACTTCGAGACCTCGACCTTCACGAACGGCGCACCGGTCAGTCGCGCCAATCGACGAGCGATCTCGGTTTTTCCCACCCCGGTCGGGCCCACCATGATGATGTTCTTCGGCGAGATTTCGTCGCGCATCGCCTCGGGCACCATCTGGCGGCGCCAGCGATTTCGCATTGCGATTGCCACCGCCCGCTTGGCCTTGTGTTGGCCGATGATGAAGCGGTCGAGTTCCTCGACCACGCGCTTGGGGGTGAGCGTCTTCGGATCGGTGCTCATCAGTCGCGTCCTTGGGTGGAGAGGGTCAGAACCTCGTGCTGCAGGTTCGTGAATACGCAGATCTCGCCGGCGAGCCGTAAGGATTCCTTGACGATGTCCTCGGCACCGAGGTCGGTGTGCCGCAGCAGCGCGCGGGCCGACGCCAACGCGTAGTTCCCCCCGGATCCGATCGCTAGCACGCCGTCGTCGGGCTCAATGACGTCCCCGGTGCCCGAGAGCAGGAGCGAGCGGTCGGCGTCGCAGACGATCATCAGGGCTTCGAGCTGCCGAAATCGACGCTCGAGTCGCCAGTCCTTGGCCAGCTCCACACAGGCTCGGGTGAAATTGCCGCCGACCTTTTCCAGCTTGCCTTCGAGCAGCTCGAACAGGGTCAGGCCGTCCGCCGCCGAGCCGGCGAACCCGCCGAGGATCCTCCCCTGCGCCAGCGTGCGGAGCTTTCGCGCGGTGCCCTTCATGATCGTGTTGCCCATCGACACCTGACCGTCCGCACCCAAGGCGACATGGTCTCCCCGGCGAACGCACAAGACGGTGGTGGAGCGAATCAGCGGCTTAGACGCGCCGGAGTCGGCCATGGCGGGAGTATACGGCGCCGCCTCGGGAATCTGTCGGTTGACCCCCCGAGCGCGGGCACGGATGCTGCGGCCCATGCTTCGGCTCTGTGCCTTCGCGTCCGGACGCGGCTCGAACGTCCGCGCGATACATGCCGCCATCGTGCGGGGAGACCTGCCGGCCGAGCTGGCGCTGGTCATCTCGAACAACTCGGGCAGCGGCGTGCTCGCCTGGGCTCGCGAGCATGACGTTCCCGCGACGCACATCAGCGGCAAGACGCACCCCGACGAGACGCAGGCACTGCTCGATGCGATGGCGGACGCCCGTACCGACGTGCTCGTCCTCGCCGGATACATGAAGAAGCTCGACCCGCGCCTCGTGCAGGCCTACGAAGGGCGCGCGGTCAACATCCACCCCGGCCCCCTGCCGCGCTTTGGCGGCCACGGCATGTACGGAGGCCGAGTCCATGCCGCGGTCCTCGAGGCAGGCGTGCCCACCTCGGCCGCGACGGTGCACCGCGTCACCGCCGAATACGACGAAGGCGAGACGCTGGGCACGGCCGAGGTCGAGGTTCGGCCCGACGACACCGTCGAGTCTCTGGGAGCCCGGGTGCTCCACGCCGAGCACGCGCTGTATTGGCGCGTGCTCCGAGACGTCTTTGTATCCCGTTGAGTCGGGCGTCAGCCCTTCTCGATGGTGGTCAGCGGCGGAAGGATTCGGCGCAGCCAGTCATCGAGCATCACCAAGCCCGAGATCGTGGGCCCGGTCTCCGCTTCTTCGCGGACGCGGTCGCAGAACTCACCCAGCGCGTAGCGCTGCACCATGCCGGCGACGTCGTCCCCTTCGACCAACCGCACCAGCTTGTGCAGGTGGAAGTTGAGCTGGCGGCGCAGCGCGTTGACGGCCGGGCCGTCCCACGGCGTGGTGATCTCCATCCGGTCGATGGCCTGGTTGAGATAGAGGAAGCCCATCGCGTCGGTGACCTGAAGCCGCAGGTTGAGCAGCTCCTCCGGCGTGCGACCCATGAGCATCGCCAGCCGAACCGCGTCGAGAACGGGCGTCAGGTAGCGCAGACGGACCAGTCGTCCCGCCAGCGCCTTGGGCACGCCGGCCTCGACGAGTCGCCCCTCGCGCCCCGCGGTGCGGCGCGCCGAGCCGGTGGGCAGCGCGTCGTCGACGTGCGAGAGCAGGTCGCGGGCCTTGGCAGCCGCTTCGTCGTTCATGGGCGGCAGCGGCATCTGGTCCAGCAGGTAGTACGTGGCGTCTTCGAGCCACGTCTGCGCGAGGTTCATCGCGCGGTACACCGCCGGCTGCGTCTGCGCAGTCTCCAGGCCGTACAGCTCAGAAGCGAGGTCGGCCCAGCCACACGACGATGCCGCGTGCATGTAGCTCAGCGTGATGTCGCGGGTGGAAGAGCCCGTCGCGAGTCCAACCTCGGCCAGCATGCTGCCGCCCGCGTTGTCGACGACGTGGTTGACGAGCATCGTCGTGCCGATTTCGCGGCGCAGCAGGTGGTTGTCGACCGCGGCGTCACCGGCAAGGTCGAGCACGCGCTGCGGGAAGTAGTCGCGGACCATCTTGGCCACGAGCGCGTCGGGAAGCGGCTCGTCCTCGAGCAGCTCCCGGTACGCAAACATCTTCGCGTGGGCGCAAAGCACCGCGGCCTCGTGCTTGATCAAGCCGCGACCACGACGGGAGCGGCTCTGGAGTTCTTCTTCACCGGGCATCGCGAACAAGTCCGGATTGAACGGCACGTGCTGAGCCAAGAACCGCAGCGCCCTCGAGTAGCGGAACACGTCGTGGCAGCTGCGCGAAACGTCGAACGAAACCATCCGACTCTGCGAACGGTTGTTGTCGAGCACCATCTCGACGACCTCGGGCTCGCAGGCTTCGAGCAGATCGTTGCGGGCGTCGCGGGTGACCCTCGCGGCGGACAGCAGGGGTGCGAACAGGATCTTGATGTTCACCTCGTGGTCGGAGATGTCGACCCCGCCCGAGTTGTCGAGGAAGGCGTTGTAGTTCTGCCCGCCTCGCTTGGCGAACTCCACCCGACCCCGATCGGTGATCGCCAAGTTGGCGCCCTCGCCCAGAACCTTGCAGTTGAGGTCCGCCGCGTTGACGCGAACACTGTCGTTCGCCTTGTCGCCCACCTCGGCGTTGCTCTCGTCCTTGGCCTTGGCGTAGGTGCCGATGCCACCCATCCAAAGCAGGTCGACATCGAGCTTGAGGATTGCGCTGATCGCCTTGTCGCCGCTGACGGGCTCGTCGGCGGTGAAACCGAGCAGCTCGCGCGCCTGTGGGCTCAGGTCCAGTTCCTTGGCCTTGCGGGGGAAGACGCCACCGCCCGCGGAGAGCACGTCTGCGCTGTAGTCCTCCCACGTGGAGCGCGGCAGCTCGAACAGCCGCTTGCGCTCCTCGAAGCTCGCGCCCGGCTCGGGCGTGGGGTCGATGAACACGTGGATGTGGTTGAAGGCCGCGACCAGCTTCACGGTCTTGCTGCGCAACAATCCGTTGCCGAATACGTCGCCGCTCATGTCACCGACGCCGACCGCCGTGATGACGTCAGCCTCGGGATCGATGCCCAGCTCGCGGAAGCTCCGCTTGGACGCCTCCCAGGCGCCGCGGGCGGTGATGCCCGTCTTCTTGTGGTCGTACCCGTTCGAACCGCCGGAGGCGAACGCGTCGTCGAGCCAGAAGCCCTGATCGGCACTGATGCCGTTGGCGGTGTCCGAGAGGTGTGCGGTGCCCTTGTCCGCCGCCACGACGAGGTACGTGTCCTCGCCCTCCTTGAACGGGATGATGCCTTCGGGATGCTTGGCGACACCGTCGACGACGTTGTCGGTCACCGACAGCAGCGCGCCGATGAAGCGCTGGTAGTACGCATCGCCCGCGGCCCGTAGCGCATCGCGACCCGAGGGGGGGTTACGGAGCACGAACCCCCCCTTGGCGCCCATGGGCACGATGAGCACGTTCTTGACCATCTGCGTGGCCATCAGGCCGTGGATCTCGGTGCGGAAGTCTTCGGGACGGTCCGAGAACCGCAGACCGCCGCGAGCGACTCGGCCACCGCGAAGGTGCACGCCCTCGAAATCGGGGTGGTAGACCCAGATTTCGCGGAAGGGCTTGGGGTCGCGTCCAAACGACAGCGTCTCGGCGGCGATCTTGAACGCGAGCGCGCGACCTTGATCGGCCACGTAGGCGTTCGTTCGCCGCGTCGCGCGAACGACCTCGGCAACCGCCGCGAGCACGCGGTCGGCGGTGTAGTCGCTGACCGAGCGCAACTCGTTGGACAGCGCCGCTTCGGATGCTTCGCGATTGTCGGTGGCCTGCTGGTTGGGGTCGAAGCGCGCGGCGAGCCAAGCGATGAGCGCCTGAGCGACGGTCGCGTGGTCGACGAGGACCTGCCGAATGACGTCGTCGCCGAACGGCACCTGCAGCTGATGCAGGTAGGCGACGAACGCCCGCAGGATCTCGACGTCCCGGGCCGAAAGGTCGGAAACGACGATGAGGCGGTTGAGATCATCGTCGCCAACCCGCCCGGCGAACACGTCGCGAAGCGCAGCGACGATGTTGTGCCGGCGACCCATGATCTGACCGATACGGTCGGGCCGAACGTCGAACCGGAAGTTGTCCATGTCGATCGTCGGCAGGTGCGCGATGTTGATGTCGCGGCTGTACTCGTCGACCACCTCGAATCCGAAGTTGGTAATGACGGGCAGCTCTCGGCTGAGGTTCAGCGCCTCGCGCGAAAAGATGCGCAGGTTGAGGCTTCCGGGGTGGTCGCCGAACTCCGAGACGTAGACGTCGCAGTCGATCGACAGGCCTTCGCGTACGCGCTCGAGGCAGCGAATGTCGCGGCGGATCCGCTGCACACTGCAGCGCCGCTTGTGCTCGTCGTTGAACGCATCCTCGTAGATGTCGATCAGCTCGTCTTTACGCGCCTCGTCGACCGCGGCTGCGGCTTCGCCGAGGCGGTCGCTCCACGAGCGGGCGTGCGCGAGGATCTTGGTGCGCAGCTCCTCGGTGTCGACCTCGCGCAGCGGGCCTACTCCGGTGACGTAGAAGTGGATGACCGCGTTGTCGTACCGGTCGATGTACACGCCATAGTCGGCGTAGGTGCCCGTGAGGTCGTCGAGCAAGATCGACTGAACCTCGCGGCGCAGCTCTTCGCTGAACTGCCACCGTGGCAGCGCGACCACGACGAACGCAAACCGGGCGCCTTCCCCGATGCGAATGTGCACGTCGGAGCCGCCCTCGGCCTCGGCGCGCAGGATCTGGTCGGTCAGCTCCCAGATGCTCTCGCGATCCTGGATGAGCAGGTACTCGAGCGGCAGCGAGTTGAATGCGTTGGTGATGTTCTTGCCCCGGTTGCTGTGCACCGAGACCTTGCCGTCGGTGAGCATGTCCTCGAGCGAGCGTCGAATGACCGGGATCTGCTCGGGCGGTGTGTGCAGCGCCTTGTACGTGAAGAGGCCGTCGATGACGATGCAACCCTCGGGCGCGCCGTCTTCACCGAACTGCGTGACGACGAAGTGGCCGAGCTTGCCCGCGCGGTGCACCGGCGATTCCTCGGCGCTCCGCAGGTAGCGGACCGGGCGTCCCTCGCCTTTGGCGGCCACACGGATCGTGTCGGCATCACGTGTGGGCTGGTGAATGCTGCTCGTGCCCAGCGCTGCGCTGAGCGTCCCGCCGGCGTCGTAGCTCTCGACGGCGAGCAGCACGAAGTTCTCGTCGCACAACCAACGCAGCAGCTCCTCGGCTTCGCGCAGGGCCGTCGCCGCGTCGCCGCGCTGCTCCGACGCGCTCGCAAAGTAGCTGTCGGCGACCTCGCCGACGCGCGCGGTCATGCCTCGGAAGTCCCGCACCATCGCCTGGGCGAGCCGGAGCCGTTTTTTGACCCGCTCGGCGAGTCCCTCGGGCACCAGGCCGTTGCTGCCGTTGCCAGCTGCGCCCCGGTGCGCAACTTCGACCCGCATCAGCGATTCGTCGGTTCCTGCGCCGAGCGAGAGCAGACGGCCCGCGGGATCGCGACGCGCCCGAACGATCGCGTTCAGGAAGCTCTTGACCTCGTAGTGCTCGCTGCCGAGTGCAGCCCGCAGCGTGGAAACCAGGAACGGCTGATCCTCGAGACATGTCTCGACGACGAGGACGTCGCGGCTGTCGTCCCAGCGCAGCGCGACCTTGATCTCATCGCGCTTGCGGGTCCGCATCAGCGCGAGCAGGTCTTCGAGTTCGGCAACGAGCGACTCGGACGTGACGCGCTTGAGATCGCGAACGTGGACCGAAGCCAGCACGTCCTTGGCCCGCGCGGCCACCTGCACT
>CAYSPB010000433.1:0-6777 GCA_964432695.1 uncultured Nannocystaceae bacterium | reverse complement strand
CATTGCGACCGCCGTTGGGGCCCCCACGCCCAGGCCACACGCCGCGTCGCGCCAGCCGTGGGTCTCCTACGCCCTCGTCCCCGTGGCCCTGGTTCTGGGCGCAGCCGGAGCCTGGATGTTTCGCACGCCGACCGAGCCCCTGACCGCCCGCGCGGCGCTGTCCCCCTTTCCGCTCGTGCAGCCCGAACCCTCCCCGGACCCGCCGGTGCAGCCCGAACCGGTCGCGATCGCAGCCGAGCCGGAGCCCATCGCAGAACCCGTCCGCGAACCCGCCGCCACGACTCCCAAACGCACGCGCACGCGTCGACGGCGGCGCACCAAGCCCAACGCAGAACCCAAGAAGAGCCCGCGCCTCAACGGCGCCCTCTTCCCGCCTGAACCGTGATGTTATCCACCGCGCTGATGCTCGCCGCTCTCGCGGCTGCCCCCGACACCGACCCGCAGGCGATCCTCGACCGTGGCGACCTTGCCGCACGCGAGGGCCGGTGGCTCGATGCAGCCGCCGCCTACGAGGAAGTCTACGACGCCACTGGCGACGTGCGCGTGCGCTTCGGGCAAGCCGAAGCCCTACGATACGGCGGCGACTGCAAAGCCGCGCTTCCGCTGTACGAAGAATGCCTCGGGGACGATGCGAGCCCGTCGCTCCGAACCCTCGCGCAAGGGCGAATCAGCCTGTGCTCCCAAGCGGTTCAGACCGCCGAGACTCGACGACCCGTCAAAGCGCCGCCGCCCGCCGAGACAGCTGCTGCTCCCGTCGTCGACCCGCCACAAACGCTCGAGGGCCCTCGCTGGTATCGCGACCCGCTGGGCGATGGTCTGGTGGCGGTCGGACTCGCGGCCTCGATCGCGGGCGGCGTCGTGCTCGGACTCGGGCGCAGAGCAGGCAACGACCCGGACACTTCGACCGACCGCGCCTTCGGGGACTCGCTGCAGCGCGGCGAAACGATGACGCTCGCCGGCGGGCTGACGTTCGGCGCCGGCGCTGCGCTCACGCTCGGTGGCGTCGTGCGCTGGATCGTCGTGGGACGACGCGACCGAACGCTCGACGTCTCGCTGCGCCGTGGCGGCCTGCAGGTTTCGGGACGCCTGCCATCGCTGAGCGCCCTGACGCCCTGACGATCAGATCGCGTAGCGACGTAGCCACAGATCGATGTCGGTGTCTTCGTTCTTCACGTACCCGGTCACGACCACGCTGTGCGGGGCGTTCTCGACGGCGAGCAGCTTGTCAACGCCCCCACCGGTGCCACTGACGGGGAACTGATCGAGCAGCGCGCCGTCGGGGGCGTTGAAACGAATCCACCCGTCGGCGGTGCCCGTGCTGCTGAGGTTGAAACCGATGAATCCAACCAGCACGTACCGACCGTCCTCGAGAAACGCGATGTCGGCCACCTCGTCTTGCCCCGGCTCGCCCTCCTCCCAACCTTCGCCGGTCGGCGCGCCATCATCGTCGTAGAACTGCACGAAGCGGTTCGTGTTCCGGGTCCCGCCGATGGCCGTGCCACCCAAGGGGTTGAGCGCCTGCCCGACCCCACGGGGAAGGTCGCCCTCCGGGTCGGGGATGAGGTGCTCCCAGAGCATGGCACCGCCACCGTCGAAGCGCGTGGTCCAGAGGTTCGCCACGCCGTCGACCGTACGGTACCCGGTGATCTGGATGCCCACGCCCGGCACGGCGACCACGTCCACGCCACCATCGCGACCGGCGCCTGGGTCCCCGAGCAAGACCGGGTCAGCCTCGGGCGTACCGTCGGCTCGGTACCATTGATGCCACGCGGACGAGTCGCCCAGCGTTCCCGTGCGCCCGACCGCCACGATGCGACCATCGTCCCCCACCGCGATGCCCTCGGCCTTGGCGCCTGTATCGTCACGACGTTCCCACTGCAGCATACCGTCGGGTGAAAACGTGGCCAGCCACGCGTGCTCGGTGCCCGCCTCGTCCGTCTCGACGCCGGCGATCACGGCGTTACCGGCATCGTCGACCGCGACCTGCTCGGCCGTATCGGAGCCTCGGGCAGCATCGCGAGACCAGGTCCACGCCAAGGCGCCGCTCGAGAGGCCGTAGCGCTGCACGAGCAGGTCTTTGCCCGACATATCGGTCGTCTCGGTGAAGCCAACGACGTAGATGGCGTCACGCTGCGCATCCACGTCGACGGCAAAGCCTCGATCTTCTCTGTCGGCCTCGTTGTAGTCCTGCGTCCACGCGGGCTGGTACGGCTCGACACACAACGGGTGGCAACCATCCCCGGGCAGATCGTTGCCGTCGTCGCAGTGCTCACCGTCTTCGACGATCCCGTTGCCGCAGACCGCGACCGGGTTACCGGTGGTCGACGTCGAAGTGGCGGTCGGGTCAGCGGACGTCGACGTAGCCGACGCATCGTCTCCAACCCCGCCGCTGCCCGCCGCCGGCTCGACACACGTACCCGCGATGCCCTCGGGCGCATAGGGCCCAAAGACCCGTCCGCTGGGACAGTCGTCCGATGGATAAGAGCACCATCCGCTGAGCTCGCACGCGCCTTCGCGATGCAGCGCGCACGCCTGTGCGTCATCGCAGGCGAACGCCGTGTCGAACGTGCACCCCGGAAGCGCGAGCAACCCGAGCGCGAGCCACCCACCGCGCATCACGGACGGAGTCTAGCAGCCTCTACGCGAGGCCTTCGAGTGGCCCTTGGTACACGGCCGTGTCGTTTCCAAAGTGGGCGTCGTCGCCGCCCATCGCTTGCAGGATCGACGTGAATAGATTGTGAGTCGAATGCTGCGACTCGTAATCGAACGTCGGGCCCGGCCCGAAGGTGTTGTAGTCGAGAAAGCGTCCAGTCTCGAAGTAGCCGCCCGCAGACCCAGCGAGCATCAGGGGCAGGTTGTAGGCATAGTGCCCCGACGCATTGCGGAACTCGCTCGTGAACAGCACCAGCGATTGATCCAATAGGGTACCGCCATCGGCCTCGACGAAGTTGGGATCGTCGAGCCTGTCGAGCAGCCGGCGCATCAGGCTCCAGCGCCAACGCCGGTTGTCGAGCGCCTCGGCAAACCAGGTGTCGTACATCGAGGTTTTCGGTCCCGTGGGACCGATGTCTCTTGCGTCGTGTCCGAGCGAGTGGCCGAGTCCCACGCCGGTCGCGTTGCCGGCGGCGGTCCATGGGGTGAGGATGTCGGCAATCTCGAGCGCCCCCACGTTTGCGAGACCGCAGCGCATCGCCGCCACGAGCAGGCCGACGTGCAGCGGTCCGATTTGTTCCGCCCCGTCGACGTCACCGGGGTCGTCCGGACGCGTACACACGACCGGGTTCGTCAGTTCCTTCTCGAGCGTGCGCAGGTGATCGAGATGCGCGTCGATCTTGTGACGGTCGGAGGCGCCGACCCGCTGCTTGACCTCGGTGTAGCTCTCCAGCAAGCCGTCCAGCGCGCTGATCCGCATCGAAAGCAAGCGTTGGGCCTCCGGGCTCGGCTCGCCGTCTTCGGCCACGCCCGCGAACAACGACGCCCACGCCTCCTGCGGCTCGCGAAAGCCACCCATCGACTCGTTGGCACCCCGGAAGTACGGCGTGCCGTAGTTGTGCCCGTGCACCGTCAAATGGACGCGTTCAAACGGCGTTGGCTGATCTGCCGCCAGTCGCTCGGCGATGACCTGATCGATGCTCGGGCTCTTCGCACCGTCCTCGTCTTGGTCTCCGGCCGTCAACGCGGTGCGGTTCGCGATGCCGTGCGCGCCCGCGTTGTACTGGTCTTGCTCGATGGCGGACTTGTTGTCGACGCCTTCGATGAGGATGAGTCTGTCGATGTGCTGTTGCACGCTCTCGTGGATCGGCCCCAGCGTGAGCCCGTCCCAGTCCGCGGGGCGCCACAGGTCTTCGCCATGATGACCGCCTTGACCATCGTGTCGCCAGGTCTTGCCCTGGTTGCTGATCGTGCCGCCGTGGGAGAATACGGTGATGAAGCGTTTCGGCGCTCCTACGCCGCGCGCCCACGCGTTGCCGTGGGTGTATTCGAGGAGAGGAAGGCCGAGCGCCATGCCGCCCAGGCCGCGAAGGAACGAGCGTCGTCCCGAGTGCTTGAAGTCCTTGAACATGACGACTACTCCCCCTCTACCCGGGCGTAGCGAAACCCGGGGCTCGACACGATGCTCGACAGCAGGCCGCGGACGCCCCCGGTCTGCACGAACTGCGTGATGACTTCTTCTTCGGTGCACGGATCGAAGTGCTCGGCATCCAGCGCGGCTTCGGTCCATCGCTGGGCGAAGCACGCGCGAGCATCGGTGCTCTGGACCAGCGACTCGCTCAGCGCAACAGCGTCGGACATGGGTGCGGCGACATCTCCAAGCGTCAGCGCGGCGTCAGCGTCGATCTCGAGGCCGCTATAGACCTCATGCGTACGCCACCGGCCAAGGGCGTCGTAGTGCTCGAACAAGAACCCCGTTGGGTTGATGAGCGCGTGGCAGCCCGCACAGGTCGGGTCGTCCATCGTGCGGACGTCGACCAGTTCCCGCACCGTCAACGGGCCTTGGGTGTCGTCGACGTCGGGTTCGATCGGCGTGTCGTTGGCCGTCGGGGGCGGGTCGCCGAGTTCCTTGCACAGCACGTCTTCGAGGACGTAGACGCCCCGCGCAATCGGGGATTGGAAGCGCTGCCCCGCATGCACGGACAAGAAGGCACCCCGCGTGAGGAGCCCTGCACGCTCCTCGGCGGGCAACGTGACCCACATGAAGGTCTCGTCGTCCGCGGGACCCTGCACCCCGTACAGCTCCGCCAGCGATGCGTTGACATAGGCCTCACGAGAGAGCAGCAGCGCATCGAAGCCGGATGCGTTCTCCTCGAACACCACTCGCTCGACCAATGCCTGGACCTCGGTCCGCATCGCGTCCAGCAGCGCAGGGCTGTACTCGGGATAGAGGTCAGGCTCCTTGGCGAGGTCCTCGAGGGGCAGGCGCAAGCCTACGCCGTCGATGTGCAGCCACTGGCTGACCAGCGACTGCACCCGCGCCTTGGCCTTCGGGGACGCCAGCATGCGCTCGACCTGCTGCTGCAGCCCTTCGGGCGTGGTGAGTTCGCCGGCCTCGGCCGCGGCGAACAGCGCGTCGTCAGGCATCGTGTTCCACAGGAAGTAGCTCATGCGGCTGGCCAGCGCGTAGCCGTCGAGCTCGAGCACCGTCCCCTCCACGTCGTCGACAGACGTCCCATGCTCGAGCGCGTACACGAACGGCGGCGACTGCAGCATGGTCGCCAGCACCACGTCGAGGCTGTCGCGAAAGCTCAGCTGCTCGCCAAATAGCGCGTCTTCGTAGATCGTCACGAAGGCCTGCGCTTCGGCGTCGGTCAGTGGGCGGCGAAACGCCCGCGCACCGAAGCGGAGAATGAAGTCCTCGGCACACCCAGCGTTCGGCTCACCGTCGGTCTCGCAGCCGTAGACCTCCACCGACAATGCATCGCGGGCGCCCAGCACCACATCGACGCTGCTGCGAAGCTGCCGAACGCCCAGTTCCGTGATCGGGTCCGCCTCGTCCGCGAAGGGCGTGTCGAGGTCTTCGACCCCTACGAGGTCACGCAGGGTGTTGCGAACCTGCAGCGGCGTCAGTCGCCGCAGGGACCGAACCTCGAGGTCGTCGAGACACGATGCCGCCGGGTCTCCCGACCCACCATCGTCTCCCGAGGGCGCCCCGCCTTCGTCGCCCGGGTCGGCTCCCCCGGTCGGTGCCGGCGCCGCCCCATCGGTGGCCCCCCCGTCCTGAGCATCGACGCTGACGCCCGCATAGCAGCCGCTCAGCGTGAGCAGCAGGCCCACGGTGTTGATCCGTACCTTCACCGACCCTTGAGTCACGACTCGGGGTCAGCCATCCACGGCAAATTTGGTGAGACAGACTACAAAAGCCCGAGACCTCGCGACGCCCGGCAGCGTTGGCGCGATGCAGGATGATACCCCGCTGTACTGCGTACGCGTCGCGGCCCGCGACAAATACCGCGCTCACTGGCTCGTGCCACCGGCCGGGTGAGCCCGCGGCGACCCGACCACCAGCGCAGGCACGTCGGCGACTGCGGCGAGAATCGTGCGGGCGCGCGGAAGCAGACGCTCCCCCGCGGGCAGCAACCGCATGCCCGCGCGCGTCCGTTCGAACAACGCCGCGCCCAGCTCATCCTCGAGTCCACGAATGCGGCGCGTGAGCGGGGGCTGAGAGACGTGCAACCGCTCTGCGGCGCGCCCCATGTGTCCCTCTTCGGCAACCGCAACGAACGACTCCAGCTGGACGAGCGACACTCCGGGATTCTACGCGCTCGAGCCACCCACGTCCGATACCGAATCGGTATTGGACGCACGGTTCCGGCTGCGGCACGCCATCGGTCGTGGCCATCGTCATCCACGGACCGGACGAGATCGAAGCGCTTCGGTGCGCCGGCGCTGCCGCTGCCGCGACCCTTGCCACCGTCGCGCACCGCGTCCGCCCGGGCATCTCCACGGCGCAGATCGACGCATGGGTTGCGGACGATACGCACGCCCGCGGCGGCCGGCCGAGTCAGCGCGGCTACCAGGGGTTTCCTGCGTCGGTCTGCACGAGTGTCAACGACGTGGTCTGTCACGGCATCCCGCGAGACTCCGTCCGTCTCGCCCCCGGCGACATCATCAACGTCGACGTCACCACCGAGCTCAATGGCGTACACGGCGACACCTCGCGCATGCTGCTCCTCGGCACCCCGCCGCCGGGTGCCGTCCGCGTCGTCGAGGCCGCGCGCGCGTGCTTACAGGCGGGCCTCGAGGCGGCCGGACCCAGCGTCCGTTTGGGGACCGTAGGCG
>CAYSPB010000432.1:0-6789 GCA_964432695.1 uncultured Nannocystaceae bacterium | reverse complement strand
GACCACCGCGTCTTCTTCGGGCAGGTCGACCACGGCCTCCGCAGCGCCAGGCCCAGGCCCAACGGCCTCCAGCCATCGTTCCGAGGTGGAGGTCGGTACGTCGAACGCGCGGCTGTGGATTCGAACGTATGCGTGCGCCTCACGGGGGTCGATGATGCCGTCCTCATCGTAGTCGACGACTGCAGAGGCGCCATCTCGCGTGGTACCCGCGAGGGCGTGCAGAAAATGCAACCCAAATCCCTCTTGCGCAGCGCGGTCGGGGTTGGGGTCGCAGCCGGAGGCCTCGAGATCGTGTGGCGCGGCGAACAGTCCGCAGACGTCGTCGCGCGTGGGCCCGGCGTCGGCGTTGGCGTCCGTGAACGCGACCTCGGCGAGTCCGCCCGAGAAGCAGGTGGTCGCGATGATCTGCACCGGACGCTTCGTGCCTCGTAGGAGCTTCGCGAGGGCTTGGGCGGTCAGTTCTCCATGCGCCCACAACCCAACCGCGTTTTGTGCGTCGGTCGCTCCTCGATGCCCGTGGCCTCCGAGGTAGAGCAGCAGCGGGGGACCCGGCTGTGCGATCGCCATCTCGATCGCCGCGCGCACGGTGTGCTCAGTCGCCGGCCCATCGAGGGCAAGGGAAGGTTCGCGGTAGGTCGCGTCTCGACCTCCGCGGGGGGCGAACAGGTCGGCGAGGGCGGCCGTGGGGTCCTCCGTGTTCGTGGGACGGTCGGCAAGGACCTGCACGACAGGTCGACCGGAACCCGCAGCGAACAGCGTCGTGCCACCGGGCCCGAACGTTTTTGCAGCGAGGGCGAGGTCCTGCTCGATCGAGACCTGGTTCAGCTCCGGGGTTTGACCTCCTGCAGCCGCAATCCACCGCGTGTTTGCGCGAGGGAGTGCAGCTGCTGAAGGCGTGGCGTTGGGAGCCTGGGGGACCGCTGGCGCAGGTGCGGCCGAGGAGCGCGAGAGCGCGACCGCGACCCCCACGCCGAGCACGGCGGCAAGGCCGAGCGCCAGGCCGACACGGCCGGCCATCTTTGCGCCGCTGGACACGGCGAGAGACTACACGGCTACTCGACGACCTTCACGCGGCCGCTGCTGCTGTGGCCGAACCGTTCGGGCTCATACATCGCCTCGGCCTTGACCGGAGGCAGCAGGAAGTCGCCGAGGGTGGTGGCCCGCGCCGTGTAGGCGTACGTGTAGACGCCGGCAGGTAGGGCGTCCGCGAACAGCAGCATGCGGTCGTCACGGAGGTCACTGTGGTCGAAGGTCCACCGTGGATACCACCAGCGATGATGAATGCCCGTCGTCCCCCGGGTCACGCTGCCCGAAATCGCGGCGGCGCCGGAGGTGACGAACTTCGGGTTGAGTCCCTCGAAGCCGGCCGGCAGCGCGTCGTCGACGACCACGTAGTTGGCCCGGTCACGAACGACCACGTTCAAGCTCACCTTCACGTTCGTACCCGCCTTGATGACCCATGAGCCGTCGTCGAGTTGCCGAACGGCCTCCGGATCGGCCTCCTTGGCCCCCGTCTTGGGCAGGGCCTCGTACGATCGGGAGACGACGAAGCCCTGCTCGCGCGCGTCGAGCTTCAGGTCCGCGGGCGCGTAGCGAAGGCCGAGGCGGTAGTAGAGCTTGCCGGGCCCCTTCTTCGCGAGCGTCAGCTGCTTGGCCGCCGCGTCGAGAAGTGCCTTCATCGGCACGGTTTGTTGCTGCTTGGTCATGCTCCGACCCTCGAATGTGAAGCTCCCGGCAAAGGCATCGCCGAGCCACGCCTGTGCCTCGAAGTCGGGCTCTTCGGCTTCGACCACCTCGTAGTAGCGGCTCGCAGCCAGCAGGGCCCACGCGTTCGTGTGGGTGCTCCCCCAACGGCCTCCGCGCATGGGGTCGCGCGATGCCATGATGCCGGCCATCACCTTGGGCACCATCGTGTCCTCGGGCGTGGCGTCGAGCAGCGCCATCAAGACGATGGCGTCCGTTTGTACGTTCGAGTGCATCAGGACGCGCAGGCCGTCCGCAGCCGCGGCTTCGCTTCGCGCTTCGACGAAGTGGATCGCTTTGGAACTCTCCAGGACGGCCTCGCGCACCTGCGCGAGCACCTCATCCCGCTCGGCGGTGCGGCCGTACGCGACTGCGGCGCTCATGAGATACGCCCGTGCGTACAGCGGCATCTCGTCGCGGTGCGCCCAGACCTGGTCGAACAGACCCTTGCCGCGGCCCTCCCCGGAGAGCAGCCAGAGGCCGAACGCGCGCGTGGTCCAGTCGTAGTACTTCCCCCATCGGGAGGGGGAACCGTTGCGAACGAAATTCTCGACGTAGGCCAAGGCGCTGTCGAGCTTGTCCTGGTCGACGTCGTAGCCGGCCTTCTTCCCCTCGAGGAGCGCAAACGTGGCCCACGTGGAGACGTAAGGCCAGCTTTCACCCTTGTACCAGTAGCCGAATCCACCGTCGTAGTTCTGCCTGTCGAACAGCTTTTGCATGCCGCGCTCGGACAGCGCGCGGCGGCGGATGTCGTCGCGGATGCTGGCGATCGGGAATTCGTCGAGGACCTTGCCAAGCACGAAGATCGGCAGCATGCGGCTGGCGGTCTGCTCAGCGCATTCGTAGCGATACTCCACGAGGTACTGCACGGCGTCCTCGAGGCCGCTGAGTGCGGTCGAGCTGAAGCTCAGTTCGAGGCCGCCGAACGCCGGCAGTACGTCCTCGGGTTGCTCGAGAGCGCGCGTCACCGAGTCTTCCGTCATTCCGTAGTCGGCGAACGCCTCCGCCGTTGCCGGAGAGTGCACCGGGAGTTCGACTTCGGTCGCGTCACGCCCCGCGCTGCTCATCGCCGCGAACTGGACGCGCATCGTGCCGACCTCCTTCGTCTGCATGTCGAAGCGGACCTCTTTGGATTGACCCGCAGGAATGTCGACGAACTTCTGGTCGTCTGCGCCAACCGTCACGTTCAGCCCGCGTGTTCCCACGAGCACCTTTTGGTCAGCGCCCGTCTGGTTGTCGACCATGACGCTCGCCTCGAAGGCGTCGCCGTAGTTGGCAAAGCGTGGCATCGAGGGCCGTAGCATGACGGCCTTGCGCACCCGCACAGACGCTTCACCGCTGCCGAACCGGTCCTTCTTCTGTGCGTCGACGGCCACCGCCATCACCCGGAACGTGGTGAGGTTCTCGGGCATGTCGATGGTGACCGAGAGACTTCCGTTTTCGTCGGTCTCGAGGTTGCCGTCGAAATAGGCGGTACTGGCGAACACGGTGCGCAGCGAGACCTCTTGGGCCATCGCTTGCCCGGCATCGAAGGCAAACGAGGAGCGGTCGGCTTCGCGGGCGAGGGCGATCTTTCCTTCCTCGCCTTTCATCCGAGAGCGGGACTTGGCCTTCTTCGGCCTTGGGCGATTGGCCAGCGCGGGGGAGGGCGGCGGCGTGCCACCGGGGGCGGCGGCCGACTGCGGCGCGAGCATGCCGACCGCCATGCTCTCCTCCATCTCCTCCGTGGGCATTTCGTCGTCCATCGGTGCGTCCACGGCCGCCTCGGGTTCCGGCTCTGGCTCCAGTTCGCCGTCTTGGCGCGGCAGCACGTGGGTGTGCAGGGCATTCATCCACACGCCACGCTGCCGCTTGCGGATGAAGAATCCGAGCGGATCGGGCGTGGTGTAGTTCATCAGGCTCAGGACGCCCTCATCGACGACCATCAGGGCGACGCCGGCCGGCGCGGGGTTGCCTTCGGCATCCGTAGTGGTGAGGTCGACCGTCAGGGTGCCCTTGGGCTGAATCTCCGCGGCGCTGAGCTTCACGTCGACGTCGATGCGGTGCTCGTCCGTGCTGATGTCGAGAGCGACGGTGCCAGCGGCGGCGGCGGGCATGCCGAGGTCTTGTCCCGCCGGAGCGCCGTCGATCTCGGTGCGCCCCCGCCAGAGCAGTGCGCTGACCGTTACGCCGGGTGCCCAGCCACGGTCCAGCGTGAGGGCAACCGCAGCCGAGCCTCCGCGAACTTCGAATGGCGTGCGCGCTGCAATGCCCTCGCGTTCGACGACGAGCACGCCGTGCGCTTCGTCGAAGGGCGAGCGAACCAGGATGTTGGCTGCATCGCCGGGTTCGTATTTCGACCGGTCCGGGACCAGGTCGACGCGGCGGCTGCCTTCATTCCAGACCACCGCGTCCGAGCCCACGACGTACAGCTGCGTCTGGGTCTGCGTTTCGCGTCCTGCTGCATCTTTGGCCGTGCCTCGTATGAGGTACGAGCCCGCTTTGCCGGCGGTCACGTCGCACGTGACCGGGACGCCGCGACTCTCGAGGGTGCAGGTGGAGATCGGCTCTTCTTTGGTCTCGTACTCGAAGGACCAACGTCCGTTCTTCTCGACGGCGGTACGCACGGTTTCTTGGCGTACGACTTCGACCGCAAGCGCAGACCCGGCGACGCGTTCTCCGGCAAGGTCGACGACGACGGCCTGTAGCTGCGTCCGTTCGCCTTCCTTGACCACGCGCGCGTCGGTGCGCAGGCCGACGTACACGGTGGCCGGATGGACGACGAACGACGCCTCGCTGCTGATCGCCTGTCGGTTTTCGTCGGTGACGGTGGCCGAGAGGGTGTAGGTGGCAGCGCGCGGCGGGACGGGATCGGCGGCGGCCTTTTGCGCCTCCGTGCGCGGAGGGTCGATCTCCGCCGCGAGGTGGTCGACGCGAAGCGTGCCGTCGGTTTCGGTCGTGCCGTTGCCCGAGGTGACCGTGCGGGAGGGCGGCGTCCTCCAGCGCCACGTGTTCGAGCCACCATTGCCACCAAACGCGAAGTCGCGGTTGAGCTCGCCGGGGGGCGTGAAGCCGGAGTCGGTGCGGTCGAGGGACCACGATACGGCGGCGCCGATCATTGGGGCGCCATGCAGGTAGCTGGCTTTCACGTCGGCTGCGAGGGTGTCGCCGAATACGAGCGGGACCGACGTGGGGCGCGCGACGGCAACCTCGAACTCGGGCGTTCGGAACGTTTCGACTGGAACGGAGTGGTAGAAGGTGCGGTCGCTGGTGAACCAACTGGGGAAGGTCAGCTGTACCGAAAAGTCGCCGGTGCCGTGCTCTTCCTTCGTCTCGATGTCGAGCGTGAAGGTCCCCATTGCGCCGATCTTCACGGCGCCCTTGGCCACCTCGACGCCGCGGGGGGTCGTCACGACGTAGGTGCCCGAGCTGTTCTCACGCCAGGCATCCAAGCCGCCGGCGGGGCCACCGGCCTCCTTGCGCACGACGCCGGCGAGGTGAATCGTCTCGCCGGGCTTGTAGGGCGTCCGTTCGGAAAAGATGAACGCGCGCGGGGTGTCCTCGGGCGCTCGCGTCATGCGCCAGCCACCGCCGAGGCTGCTGCCGTCGATCGGCAGGTATGCTGCATCATCGTCGGTTTCGACGACGATGTACGCGGGGTCGTTCGCGGTCCAAGACGGAGTCGCGCGACCTCGTGCGTCCGTCCGCCCTGTCCAGATCTCGGTGCCGCGGTGATCGTACAGGGTGAGCGCGGCGCCTTCGACCGGTGCGTTGCTGCTCAGCGCGTGGACGGCGACGATGCCGTCGTCGTAGTCCAACGCGGCGGCGATGCCGAGGTCGGTGACCGCGAACATCTGCCCGAAACCGAGACGCTGCGGGCTTCCCCATTGCTCGAATTCGTTGGATCGCGCAAGCATCCAGCCCACCGAGCCTTTGCCACGGACCATGTCGGCGAGATCGAGCGGAAGCTCCATCGCCTTGCGCTGCGAGCCGGTCACGTCGAAGCTCTTGGTCCACGATGCGCTTCCGCGGTCGCTCGGCCAGCCCCACGTGCGATCCCAGTAGCCACGGCTGAAGGTGTGGAGTGCACCGAGAGGGACGGCCGTGGCCTGCAGGTCGACCGCATCGAGGCCCGTGACCCGCAGCTTCATCGACGGCGTGCCGCCGCGCTCGACGACCAGCGGGGCAGGCTTGGACTGCGTCATCGACAGCGTGGGGTACTGCGGCCCGAGCTTGGTCGACCCTTTGAATCGCGTGCCGAGCGTTTGGCCGAAGCGGTCTTGGAGCTCGGGTGCGACCTCGACGGTGTACCGAGTGTTGCCCTCGAAGTCCCCCTGCAGATACACGCGTCCCCATCCGCCGGAGACGGAGAGGTTGTCCACCGGCGGCGTAACCGTGATGCGTTCGTCCAACTTCGGGTCGGCCAGCGGCGTCGTCGTCTGCAGCTGGATCCCGTTGCTTGCCCAGCACGGACTTCCGCAGGCGGCGAGCGACACCTTCAGGGGCCCGAACGTCTGGAACGAATGGGTGAGTTCGGGGCCTTTGTCGGGCCCTTCACCGAACACCCCAGAGGGGATCTTGATCGTGTAGCGGGTGTTCTTGGTGAGCTTGGCTTTGGGGCGTAGCGTGATCATGCGGGCGGCCTGCTGACGCTGCGCTTCCGTGGGATCAGGGCCAAGTCCGGCGGGAACCAGCTCGAAGGGCACAGCTCGGCCCCGCCCTTTGAACGTCAACGCACCTGCGAGCGCGGTCGCTTCGATCGCTTGGTTGAACCGCAAGGTGATCGTCGGCTCGAGATCGACTTCGTTGCCCCTGGGGGAGGACGATTCCAAGGCGAGGGTGGGTGTGCTGAACGTCCACGACTTCGCCTTGGCCAGGCTGTGCCCGTGGACTGAGGTCGCCGTTTCAGGGACCGTGACCGTGTACGTGGTGGAGTACGGCAGTCGGGAGGCCGCGGTGAGTGCGAGCGTGCGCGTGCCCATCCACTGCGGCACCGCGTCGATCGGCGGGTCGATCCGCAGCGGCGGGTCCTTGGCTTCGAGTGCCCCGACCGTAGCGAGCGGCACC
>CAYSPB010000431.1:0-6810 GCA_964432695.1 uncultured Nannocystaceae bacterium | reverse complement strand
TCGTGTAGCCGCGGTAGCGGAGGATGCCCTTCTCGCCATCGATGAAGGTGATGGACGATTCGACGGAGCCGGTGTTGCGGTAGCCGGGGTCGAGAGTGATATAGCCGGTGGTCGCGCGGAGCTTGGTGACATCAATCGCGTGCTCGCCCTCAACGGCGGCAACCGCACCAAGACGGCGCGCGACCTGGGCGTCGACCCGCGCACGATCTTCCGCCACCTCGAGAAGACGGAGAAGCGCTCGGGATGATCCGGTCGCGCGGGCTCGTGCTCGTCGGCGCGCTGGCTTCGGCCGCCGCCGGCTGCATCATTCCCGACACCGACATCGACGTTCAGCCCAACCGGACCAACCCCGGCACCGTCCGCATCGTGCAGGCGGTGGCGCTGACCGAGCAGGCCGACGAAGCCTGCGGCCTCGAGCCCGGCCTGGTCGTTTGCCCGCAGCCGCCGTTCACCGTCGCGCCCGGGCTGCTCGAGGTCGAAAACCAGGCCTTCTGCGTGTGCGAAGGCGGACGGGACCTCAACGCGCTGGGAGGCTTCGACATCTACGTCGAAGACCCAGACGTGACTGCCGAAGGCGACCCACGCGACGACATCTTCGGCGTGTTCTTGCTCGACGCCCCACCCCATGCCGAACAGGTCGCGCCGTTCATCGCGTACACGAACCTGCTGCCCAGCAACCTTGCGGCGCAGCGCGTGCCGCTGGGCGGGGGCACGTATGCACAGCCGATCGAGCGACCCCCGACCAACCTCAAGTCATGGACGCTGGGCATCGAGACCGCGGTCGACCTTTGCAACGACAACAACGGCACCGCGCTCGAGCAGGGGCTGCACTCGCTGCGGCTCGTCGTGACCGACCGCCCCTGGCCTTTCCCGGTGGAGCTCGAGGACGGTGAGCCCGTGCGCGAGGGCGACGGCTTCGCGCGCGACGAGACCGAAGCCCCACTGGTCGGCATCCCGGACACGGTCGCCGGCGCGAGCCATGCCGCGGCGAACTTCGTTTTCCGCTGCGTCGACGAAGCCACCGAAGAAGGCGCCTCGGTCTGCAACTGCGAGGAGGTCGAAGGATGATCCGGCGCACGAGCGCGCTGCTGCTGCTCACGGCGGCCTGCATCATTCCCGACCGCGACATTCAGTTCGAGGGCGGGCCGAGCAATCCCGGCGCCGTCCGAATCTTGGAGCAGTCGCCCCTCCCGGCCCAGTGGACCACGTGGTGCCTCGACCGCGCGTTCGAGGACACCGAGGCGTTCTGCCCAAGCGTGCGCGAGACGACGCAGCAATCCGGCCTCGTGCGTGCCGACGATGGGGGGGATTTTTGCGTGTGTCCGGATGGGCAGCGCGACGCGAGGGCCCCCCAGCAATGGACGATCTACGCCGAGGACCCCGACCGCGCCGGAGACCTTGCCGCCGACGTGCTCTACGGCGTGTTCCTGATCGACCCCGACCCGGTCGGCGCCGATCCGAGCGCCCAAGTCGCGTACGAAAACCATCTCGAGCCGTGCGCCGCCGGCACGGAGATCGACCCACGCCTGGTCACCCGGCTTCCTGGGCCGCCCGGCGACGAAATGTACACGACGCGCGTGTTGCCTCCGGTCGCCCGCAACGAGGCACCGCAGTGGGCGTTCACCATCGATGACGCGCAGGGCGACACGATCGACCTGTGCAACGACGACAACGGGACCGCCTTGGCCGCGGGTCTGCACAACCTGCAGTTCATGGTCACCGACCGCCCCTTCTTCCGCGCACGGCGGGAGGGCGGCAGCGTCGAGCGTCTTCAGTGCGGCGTGCCGGACATCTCCGCCGGAGCAACGTATGCCGTGATCAACTACGTCTTCGAGTGCGTCGACGGCACGCTCGAGGAAAATGCGGACCGATGCAACTGCGAGGACGTGGAATGAGACTGCGTCGCGCCGTCCTGCTGGGGCTCGCGGCCTTGAGCGGGTCGTGCAGCTCCCTTGCCCCCAAGCCGCCGGAGGTCGAGTGCACGGGGGTCGACGACGTCGCCGAGTGCGGTGAAGGCTTCGCGTGCGAGAACGGCATTTGCCGCGACGCGAGCAACCGCCCGCCCATCGCCCACATCGGCTTCGACGTGCAGGAGGTCGGCGGGGGACAGCCGCAGTTCCGCGTCGAGCTGGCGGGCTGCGACCAGGAGGTCGAGAGCACGGGCAACGTCATCAAGGTGCTCTCGCTGCCTCGCGGCCAGGTGGCACGACGTCTGTTTCTCGGGGCGTTCGACCCCGACGACACCCAAGGCACGCCGCAGCCCCTGGACGCCACCTTCACGGTCAGCCAACCCTCCCGCTTCAACCGCGAGGGACTGCGGCGCCAGGTCACCTACGTGCTCGGCGAAGAGGCAGAGGAGGACACCGTCGAGGTCACGTGGCCGCGATACTTCGCCGACAACCGCCTTCCCGGCTTTTTGGGGTCCGACGGCTACCTGCTGTGGCAGACCCAGCCCATCCCCGTCGACGACAGCCCGGCCGCCGCCCTGCGCTACCAACTCATCGTGCCGCCGGTCGTGCTCGAGAACGAGTTCGCCCAGAGCTGCCAAAGCGACATCGACTGCTGCACGACGGAGGGGTGCGACGCCGAGGATGTGACGAACGCGTGCGTCCCCTCGGAGGGCCAGTGCCGCGCCGCGTTCGATGACCCCGTCACGTACACCTATAACTATGACCCCGCGTGTGATCGGCAGGTCCGCGGCACGGTGGTCGCGGTCGAGGACGACCTCGAAACAGCCCGCGCCCTGCCCGGCTCGAGCGTGACCGTCCGCCACGCCGATGCGCCCGGAGACGTCGCGCTGTCGCTGCCTCGGCTGGAGGAACCCGTCGACGACCCGCCCGCGCAGTGCGACGACGACGATGCCTGCGTCGAGGGCTTGATCTGCAATCGCGGCACGGCGCAGTGCGAGCTGCCGTTGGCTGGCCTCACCGCGTGGTCGGGTACGGTGCCCGCCGAGCCCGATCCCGGCGCGGAGGGGCTCTTCGTCGCGCGCACGTTCACGTACTGCTCCGAGCTTCCCGCCGGCTCGCCGTTCACCCGATCGTTCGACGTCACCGTGACGCCGCCAGAGGCCGAGGACCTTCCAACCGTGGTGTTGCGAGCCGAGGTTCCGTTCGACCCCGAGCAGGTCGGCATCAACCCCACGGCGGACTTCCCCAAGAACCTCTGCGTCCCCTCCGTGGGGCCTTCGCAGGCGCTCACGCTCAACCTCGACGGCCCCGCGCGGACGCTCATCGACGACTACACCTGCTGCGACGTCGACTGCCTGCCCCGCACCGAGGATGAGGCGACCGCAGCCCCCGAACCGCGGACTTCGGGCGGCGGCGCGGGCTCGGGCACCGCCCCGACCTACCGCGTCGAAACTCCGCTTCAGCTCGACCCCGCACTCATTGCCGCTTGGAACGCCGAGGACTCCCCTTGCCTGCAGTTCGGCTTCCTCGACGACGGCTCGGTCGGATTCCTTCGACGCTCGGCGACCTGCGAGACCCTCGACGACTCGGGCACCGCGCAGCCGCGGTGCGACCTCAGTCTACCCGCACCCGCCGATGCGACGACGCGGACCTACGCAGTCCGCATCGAGACCCCGACCGGATCGGTCCTCAGCTCGCTGGACACTTCGCTGGCCGTCAACCTCTCCGAGGGACCGATCGAGGTGAACATCGACCTTGCAGCGCGCACGATCGTGCAGGGTCGCATTCGGCTGGGCGATGACGTCTGCGACCCGCTCGCGGAACAGGACGGCGACTGTGGCAGCCCGGGCGCACAGGTGCTCGCGGAGCGCCTACGGATGTCCGGGGAGACCGCCGACAACACCCCGGGACCCTACTTCCACCAGGTCGCGACGTATCTCGACCCCACCGCGGCCGTCGGCGACCGAGAAGGGGCGTACGCCCTGCCGTTGGACGCCGGCGTCTGGGTCATCACCGCGCTGCCGAACGCGGGCACGCCCGGTGGACCGGCGGCGTTCCAAATCCTCGACCTGCGCGACGGACCCGACACGTTCGACGTCGATCTCGTCCTGCAGGAGGGCACCTTGGTCACGCTCGACGTGCAGTCCTTCGACCGCCGCTCCCAGGTGATCCCGCTGGACATTGGTTCCTGGTTCGACTCCGAGCTCGTCCATCCCGACCGCGTCGACGAAACCGGGCAAGCCCGCTTGGTCGACCTCGGCGCCAGCGAAGAGTGCCTTGCGCGTGACGGGGATGCGCTCCGAGCCACTGGGTGCCGGATTCGCCGGCTCATCGGCGGCACCGCCCTGCCACCGACCCAGGTCGGGCAAGTGAGGTTTACCGCTCGTGATCTCGACACCGAGGCCGGCGTCATCTGCCTCTAGCGCGTTCATCGCAAACCAGCCCGCGGGCCAACCCCCGGGAATCCAGAGGATTTGAGGCCGCCCCCGAGGGGCACTGCGCGAACCGCCCTGGGTTGACCCCGTGCGGGAAGCCGCGAGACACTGCGCTCCTGGCGAAGCAGGGTTCCCAACCGGACCGGAGCCGGACCCTTGCCCGGACCTCCACTCGGCCCCCCTCGTGGGTTCGCGCCATCCGAATCATCGGCCTCGTCGCAATCATCGGCTACGGGGTCTTCGGGGCGTATCAGGGCGTTGTCCAACAACGTGTCGGCCTCCCTCCTGGGGAGGTCGATTGTCCCTACCGAGTGACTCTCATTCGAGACCGGGTCGTAGCACTCACGCAGCGATCACCGCAGCAGAGCCTCCACGACCCCCAAGACGATGTCGTTTCCACGCTCATCCGCGAGACCCAGGCGGCCTGCCCCGAATCCGATGCCCAGCACGCGCTGCAGAGCATCTCGGAGCGGCTCCACGCGTATCAGCGCAACCGTGCCCAGGACGCTCAGGCCCGTCATGAGTTGCTCGCGCTCTAGGAATTCCACCCATGGCTCAACCGCCGAAGTCCGAGGAACAGCCCTCGGACGACACCCACGATTCCCCCGACTCCCTCTCCACCCCGACCCCGGCTGACGACGCCGCGGCGCCCGAGACGGACGCGCCCGCCGACCACAACGCCGACGCCCCCGCCGACGATGCTCCGGCGGAGACCGAAGACGCACCCGCCAACGACAGCGCGGCGCAGTCCGAAAACGCGCCTTCGCCTGAGGACGCCTCCGACCGCGAGGCTGCGCCTGCCATCGCCGCCAGCCCGGCACCGATCGAAGACGCGGCGCACCCCGAGGCCCCTGCGGCCGAGACGCTCGCCTCCACGTTCGAAGAGCTCGGCATTCCGGCCCCGATGCTGGCCGCCCTCGCGGCGATGGGATGGACCGCCCCGACGAAGGTGCAGTCGGCTGCGTTCGGCCCCGTGACCGCGGGCCGCGACGTTTTGGTGCAGAGCCAGACCGGATCCGGCAAGACCGGCGCCTTCTGCTTGCCCTGGCTTGCCGCCCGCTTCGAGCCCGGTGACGCCAAAGAGACCGGCGTGCAGCTGTTGGTGCTGACGCCCACCCGCGAGCTCGCCAAACAGGTTTGCGACCAACTCGTGAGCCTGGCCGGCAAAACGCCGCTGGTACCCCTGCCGGTCTACGGCGGCACAGCGATCGGTCCTCAGTTCGACGCGCTCAAGGCAGGCGTGCACGCCGTCGTCGGAACCCCGGGCCGGATCCTCGATCACATTCGCCGCCGTACCTTGGACCTCTCCAAAGTGCGCACCGTCGTGCTCGACGAGGCGGACGAGATGCTCTCGATGGGCTTCCTCGAGGACATTCACGCAATTCTCGACGTCTGTCAGCGCGAGCGCCAGACCACCCTGTTCTCGGCGACGGTGCCCAGCGACATCGAACGCATCGCCCGTCGCTACATGAACTCGCCGGAGTCGCTCAAGCTCTCGGGCGACGACATCGCCGCCGCACAGATCGAGCACATGTACTACTCGGTCCCGGGCACGATGCGGACCCGCGACCTGCTCAACGTGGTCGCGCAAGAAGAGCCAGGCTCCACGCTGATCTTCTGCAACACCCGCGAAGAGACGAACCTCGTCGCGAACGTGCTGCGCAAAGAGGGGTTCAGCGCCGAGGCGCTCAGCTCCGACCTGTCGCAGGCCGCCCGTGAGCACGTGCTCGGCGCGATGCGAAAGGGCCGGCTTCGGTTCCTGGTGGCCACCGACGTCGCCTCGCGCGGCATCGACATCAGCCACATCAGCCACGTCTTCAACTACACGTTCCCCCAGAACGCAGAGAGCTACGTCCACCGCACGGGGCGGACCGGTCGAGCGGGTCGAGCCGGCAAGGCGATCAGCCTCATCGGCCCCCACGACATGGGGAACTTCTATCACCTCAAGCTGCAGTACCCCTCGATCAGCTTCGCCGAGGCCAAGCTGCCACCGCGCGAGGAGATCGAGGCGCGGCGCAAGGAGACCAAGCTCGACCAGATCAGCAAGCGCTTCCCCGAGCTCGTCTCGCCGGAATGGACGCTGCTGGCCCGCACGCTCTCCGCAGATCCGCGCGGTGAGCAGGTGATGGCGTACCTGTTGTCCGAGGCGATGAGCCGGCCCAACCCGGTCACCGAAGTCGCGCGCGACCTTCCCGAAGAGGAGGACGAGGACGGCTGGCGAGGACGGCGGGGACGCGACCGAGACGGCCGTGGCCGCGACGGACGGGGCCGGCGAGACCGCGAAGACGACCGCGGCGCACGTCGCGGCCGAGACCGTGAACGCGACCGTGAACGCCCCGAAGGCGATCGGGACGGCGATCGTCGTGGACGCCGAGACCGAGACCGAGACCGGGACGATGACCGTCGCGGACGCCGTCGCCGTCGCCGCGAAGAGCGGGACGCCGAGCCTCGCCGGGATGACGAGG
>CAYSPB010000430.1:0-6818 GCA_964432695.1 uncultured Nannocystaceae bacterium | reverse complement strand
GTCTGCGCCCGCCGGCGCGCGACCGCTGTATCTCTACTACGACGGCCAGGTCTACGAGGTCGACCAGGATCAGTTCGTGATCGGTCGCGGCTCCAAGTACTCCGACCTGCCGATCAAAGACGCCAACATCTCGCGGCGTCACTGCGCGGTGGTTCGTCGAAACGGGCAGTACTACATCAAGGACCTCGAGAGCACGAACGGCGTCGAGTTCAACGGGCAGCGCGTGGACAACCACCTCATTCAAGAGGGCACGTCCTACCGCCTATGCGATCACGAGATCCGCTTCTCGTTCATCCCGCCCTCCTGAGCTGCGCGCTGACGCCACCGCTTGCGCGCCATCGAGGGGCTGAGCCACAGTCGCTGCGATGAGCGAGCAGAGCGCGGACGCCTGGGCAGTGCTGCACGAGTCGCTGCGCACCGCGATGGTGGACGGCTTCGCCCTCGTCGGGGAGCCCGAGCTCGGCCCCCGTCTGATCGCACAAGCCGACACGTGGCTCGCCACGATGAATGCGCCGTCCACCGAGCTCAAGCGGTGGCGCGCCCGACTGGGAGACTTCGATCGGCTGGGTCGTCAGGACCGCTCGGTACTGGTCGCCCGCGGCATGCGGCTGGGCGCGGCCAACCGAACGCCCGAGCCTGCGCCGCCCAAGAAGCGCCGGACGAAGACGTCCGAGCCCGAAGCCAAGCCGAAGCGAACCAGGGCCCGCAAGCGCGAGGTTCCGACGCCACCGCCGGTCTTGGTCGAGCTCCCGCCTAGCCCGCCGATCGAGTCGTTGCCCGGCGTGGGTCCGGCCACCGCAAAGAAGCTGCGCGCGCGCGGACTGGAGACCCTTACCGACCTCGCCTTCGTGCTCCCCTCGGGCTACGAGGACCGACGACGTCGCAAGCCGGTGCCTTCGATCGAAGACGGAGAGATCGCGGTGATCGAGGGCGAAGTCGGCAGCGTCCGGCAGGGCTTCGGTCGGGGTCGCTTTCTCGCGACCGTCGAGATTCGCGTGCTCGAGGACGACGGCACCGAACACGTCGTGCTCGCGCGCTGGTTCCATCGGGTGGGCGGCCTCGACAAGTGGACACAGGGTGGGCGCGTGCTCGCGGTGGGTCCGGGCCGCTGGTACAAGGAGCAGCTCACGCTCGCCCACCCCGAGCTGCGCGACCCTGGCGATCCCGGTCCGGCCATCGGCGTGCGATACCCGGCGGTCGAGAGCGTCGCGCCGCGGACGTTGGCCAAGGTGGTGCGGGCGGCGGTTTCGCGTTTGGGCCCCGATACCGGTTTCGTGGACGCGCTGCCGCCGGACGTCGCGACGCAGGCGGCGCTGCCGGGTCAACTCGAGGCGCTGCAGCAGCTGCACCTGCCCGAGGACGACGCGTCCGAGGACGAGGTTGAGCGCCTCGCGCGTGGGGCTTCCCCTGCGCATCGCCGGCTCGCGTTCGACGAGTTCTTCTTCTTTCAGCTGGCGCTGCTTCGGGACCGAGCACGGCATCGGTCCGAGGCCGCCGCGGTCGTGCTCGCTGAAGACGCGATGGAGCGGGAACGGATCCGAGCGTGCCTGCCGTTCGAGCCGACGGGGGCGCAGTGGCGGGTGCTCGACGAGCTGGCCGACGACATGCGCAGCGGTCGACCGATGATGCGGCTGCTGCAAGGGGACGTCGGCTCGGGTAAGACCGCCGTCGCGTTCGCGAGCGCCGTCGCGGTGATGGGCAGCGGGGCGCAGACGGCCCTCATGGCGCCCACCGAGATCCTCGCCGAGCAGCACCTGCGTACGCTGACGCCGTGGTGTGAAGCCGCGGGCATGCGGGTCGATTTGCTGACCGGGTCGACGCCACGGGCCGAGCGGACGAGCAAGCTGGCGCTGCTGGCCAGCGGCAAGATCGACCTGCTCATCGGCACGCATGCGCTGCTCACGGACGACGTTGCGTTTCGAGAGCTCGGGTTGGTGGTCGTCGACGAGCAGCACCGGTTCGGGGTCGAGCAGCGTTCGGTGCTCCGTCGCAAGGGGTCGATGCCGCATCTGCTGGTCATGACGGCAACGCCCATTCCCCGGACGATGGCTTTGTGCGCCTACGGGCAGCTCGACGTCTCGGTCATCGACGAACTTCCGCCAGGGCGCGAGCCACCGTTGACCAAGCTCTACACCGGGAAGCGCGGACTCGGCTCGCTGCGCCGCGCGGTCGCCAAAGCGGTGGGGCAGGACCGACAGGTGTTCGTGGTGTGTCCGCTCGTCGAGGCCAGTGACGCGCTCGAGGCCACCGACGTCGAGGCGACGGCCGAGTCTCTGCGGGGCTTGCTGCCCGAGACCGAGATCGTCGTGGTGCATGGCCGTATGTCCTCGAAGGACAAGGACTCCATCATGACGCGATTCCGCGAGGGGGAGGCTCGGGTGCTCGTCGCGACCACGGTGATCGAGGTCGGCGTGGACGTGCCCAATGCCACCGTGATGGCGATCGAGCACGCCGAGCGGTTTGGCCTCGCGCAGCTGCACCAGCTTCGTGGGCGCGTGGGGCGAGGCGGTGGCGCGTCGTTCTGTCTGCTGCACGCCTCGGGTGGCCCGAAGTCGGACTCGGCGCAGCGGCTGAGCGTGCTCACCGAAACGGCCGATGGGTTTGTGGTCGCCGAGCGCGATCTCGAGTTTCGTGGGCCGGGCGAGATGTTCGGCACGCGCCAGGCGGGTGCGCCGCGACTTCGCTTCGCGGGGTTTGCGGGGGAGGGCACCAAGCTGCTGGTGCAGGCCCGGGAGGCGGCCGCCGGCTTGCTGGAGCGCGACCCGGATCTGCGTGAGCACCCCGCGACCGCCGCCGAGCTCATCCGGCGCGGTGGGGACGACGCCGCGCGCTGTGCCGATGCCGGGTGAGCGTGGGCGTCATCGGTGGCGTATGCTGCTCGGAACCGATGAGCCGAATCTTGTGTCAGTGCCTCAACGTGACCGAGGGCGAGATCAAGCGCGCCATTCGTGCGGGGGCGGACACCGTGGAGGCCGTCTCCGAGCGCTGTGAGGCCGGAAGCGGCTGCGGCAGCTGTCGAGGCGGCATCGAGGTGCTGCTCGAGGAGCACAAGCGCCGCCGCGCTCGCAAGCCGGTTCCTCAGGCAATGCTCGACCAGCTCGGCCTGTTCGGCAACGGCAGCGAGTCCTGATTTTCCCTGCAACGATCGCGTCGTCCTCGTCGAGTGGTCTTGGCTGTCGGTGGTGCAACCCGCCGGCGTGCCCCGTCGGTCAAAATCCGTCGCGAATCGTCGCGGTGCATCGCGGCCGGGGCTGCTAGCGTTTGAGGCATCCGCGATGCTCGTTCTGCAGAAATACGGAGGCTCCTCGGTCGCCGACCTCGACCGCATTCGGGCGTGTGCCCAGCGGTGCTTGGCGACGGTGAAGGACGGCCACGATTTGGTCGTCGTCGTGTCGGCGATGAAGGGCGAAACCAACCGGCTCATCGCGCTGGCCAACGCGTTGGTCACCGACGCGGAGGGCGATGACGAGGGGCGCGGTCCCTACGTGGCTGCGGCCAAGCGCTCGCCGGAGCATGACCGCGAAATGGACCAGCTCGTGGCGACCGGGGAGAAAGTGAGCGCAGCGCTGCTGGCCATGGCGATCAGCAACCTCGGTGGCAGCGCGGTGTCACTCGTCGGGCATCAGCTCGGCATGCACACCGACCGAAACTTCACGAAAGCCAAGATTACCGACATCTCGCAGCAGCGCATTCGCGACGAACTCGGGCGCGGGCGCGTCGTCGTGTGCGCGGGATTTCAAGGCATCGACGACCAGGGCGACATCACCACGCTCGGCCGCGGCGGTTCCGACACCTCGGCCGTCGCGCTGGCGGCCGCACTGAAGGCCGACGTATGCGAGATCCTCACCGACGTCGACGGCGTCTACACGACCGACCCACGCGTGGTGCCGCGTGCGCGCAAGGTCTCGCACGTCAGCTACGACGAAATGCTCGAGTTGGCCTCGCTGGGGGCCAAGGTCCTGCAGATTCGTTCGGTGGCGTTCGCGAAGAAGTACGGCGTGCGCGTGCACGTGCGCTCCAGTCTCAACGACAACCCGGGCACCTTCATCGTCTCCCCCGAAGAAATCGAGCGGCTGCGCTCCACCGAAAGCAAGTCCATGGAAGCCATCGAAGTCAGTGGGGTCGCGCTGCAGCGCGACGAAGCCAAAGTCACCTTGGTGGGCGTTCCCGACGTCCCGGGCATCATTGCCGAGGTGTTCGGCGCACTGGGAGCCGCCGACATCGCCGTCGACATGATCATTCAGAACGCGTCACGCAACGACCGAACGGACATCACGTTCACCGTGCCCGATGCCGACCTCGAGGCAGCCACGGGCGTGCTCGATGGGCTTCGGCCGGGCGGTGAAGCGGTCACGCTCGAGACCGACCGGGCCATCGCCAAGATCTCGGTCGTCGGTTTGGGTCTGCGCTCCCACGCCGAAGTCGCGGCGCGGGCGTTCGCCGTGCTGGCCGCGGAGAACATCAACGTACAGATGGTGAGCAACTCCGAGCTGAAGATGTCCGTGGTCGTCGACGAGCGATACGGTGAACTCGCGCTGCGTAGTCTGCACACCGCATTTGGACTCGACGCCTCGTGAACAAAACCCTGGCCGCGTGTGCCGTGTTCGCGGCGGCCTTTGCCGCTTCGCTCGTGCCGCTGGCCCCGGCGGAGGGCTCGGCTCGGCCCGCCGCGACGTGCCGCGAAGCTGCGCAGGTCGATGGTGCGCTCCGCTGTGACGATGAACTCGAGGTACCCGTTGTCGACAACTGCGGCCGGGCGCACGAACTGCGCGCGGGCGATGCCGTCGACACCGCGGCCTGCGGGGCTGGTCGCATGTCTTCGGGCGACCTCGCGGCACTGGGCGTCTTGCTCGATGCAAACACCGCGACGGCCGAAGACCTCACGAGCCTACCCGGCGTCGGCCCGGTGATTGCCGGGCGCATCGTACAGGCGCGTCCTTACGCCGGACCCGAGGACCTGCTGGACGTTCGCGGCATCGGCCCGATCACGCTGTCGCGGATCACTGAGCGGCTTCGGTTCGGTCCGCGCCCTGCGCCATGAGGTCCTCGATGCCCTCGATCGTCTTCGGCGACCCGGCGGTGAGCACCTCCGGCCCCGCCTCGGCCACCAGGACGTCGTCCTCGATGCGGATGCCCGTGCCGCGCAGGGCCGCGGGCGCACGGCCGTCGTCGGGTGCCACGTAGAGACCGGGTTCGACGGTCAGGACGTAGCCCGGTTGAAGCGGCCGCGGGGTGCGCTCGAGGGAGTAGTACCCGGCATCGTGAACGTCGGCGCCGAGCCAGTGGCTCGTGCGATGCATGTAGTACCGCTTGTAGTCCTCGGACTCGATCAGGCCGTCGACGCTGCCCTCGCAAAGGCCGAGGTCGAGCAGTCCTCGGCACAATACGCGCAGGCACGTCTCGTGAATCGCTTCGATGTTGCCGCCGACGGTGGCGCCCGCAATGCCTGCAAGGTTGGCCTCGAGGCAGACCGCGTACAGGTCGCGTTGGGCCGGCGTGAACCGACCGTTGACGGGGAAGGTGCGGGTCAGGTCGCCGCTGTGAAGGTCGAACTCCGCGCCGGCATCGATCAGCAGCAGCTCTCCGTCGCGTAGCGGACCGTCGTTGTCCACGTAGTGAAGGATGGTGGCGTTCGCACCCGAGCCGACGATGCTGCCGTATCCAGCGGCCGAGGCGCCGCGCCGGCGGAACTCATATTCGAGGCGGGCCTCGACCTCGAACTCGTGCATGCCGGGGCGGACCGTTCGCATGGCGGCGTCGTGTCCCGCGACCGTAATGTCGACTGCGCGCCGCAGGGACGCGAGGGCGGCGGCGTCTTTGGTGATTCGGTCCTCACCCACCGTCACCCGCGCATCGATGAAGCCCTCGGGGGGCATCGCGCCGGTGCGGTTGCGGCGCTGCAGGCTGGTGCGCGCCGCCAGCACGCTTCGCTGTAAACTGCCGTGACCCAACGGTAGGTGAACCCGGCGAACGCCGTCGAGCAGGGCTGGCAACGTCGAGGAGAGCTCGGAGAGCGGGTGCGCTGCGTCGGCACCGAAGTCCGTCGAAGCGCCCTGGGGCCCCACGCGTCGGCCGGTCCAGACCTCTGCATCGGGGTCCTTGGGGCGCACGAAGAGCGTAAATGCGGGGTCGTGTCCGGGGCGCAGCACCATCACCGCGCCGGGCTCCGCGAGCCCGGTCAAGTAATAGAAGTCCGAGTCGGGGCGGAAGCGAAACTCGGTGTCGTTCGAACGCGTCCGCAACGCACCTCCGGGCAGGATGAGGGCCTCATCGGGGCCAAGCGCAGCCGCGATGCGAGCGCGTCGCTGGGCACAAGCGTCGGCGCTGGGGCGGGGGCGATCACCGCAGGCGGCTCCGGAGTAGACCTCTGTCTCACTCATCGGCACGGAGCCTAGCAGCCTGGGGGGGTGGGCACACCGCACGAGGCCGCGACGCAGGCGCGGAGCAGCGCGTCGGACCGTCCCAATTCTAGCCTTCGGCTGGCTCCCTCTCGCGACGATGTCACGGGCATGACCCGCGAGGCATCGCCCTACGTTCTGTGTGAGGAGCCCCGTTTCGTCTTGCCGTTGGCTGGACCGTTGGGGGCCGCACTGCTCGGTGCCATCGCGGTGCTGTCGCTGAGCTGAACGCCCGCGCTCCCAGCAGGCGCGCAGAGGTTTGCGCGCGGTCTCTCTCACGCGCTCCGTGCCTTGCGTGGCGGGGTGGGCTGCGGGACGCTCCGGGTGCATGTCTGCCCGCCAGCTGACGAGTCGGCTCATCCACGAAGTTCAAAAGGCCGTGTCCTCGTTCTCGCCCCGCCGCGAGAATACCGACCGAGA
>CAYSPB010000429.1:0-6837 GCA_964432695.1 uncultured Nannocystaceae bacterium | reverse complement strand
CTTCGCCTACGCAACGTGGGCGGCCTGGTCATCATCGACTTCATCGACATGGACAAGGAGTCCAACCGCCGCAAGGTCTACCGCAAGCTGCAGGACGCGCTTCGCAAGGACCGCGCCAAGGCCCACATCACCAAGATCTCGGAGATGGGGCTGGTCGAGATGAGCCGCAAGCGGACCCGGGAGAGCCTGGGGCGCATGCTCACGGCCACGTGCAAGCACTGCAACGGTAAGGGCTATACGAAGTCGCCCTCGACGGTGGCGTACGAGATCCTTCGTCAGATCCGGCGCGATGCGGCCCACATTCAGGGCGAGAACATCGCCGTCTACGCCAACCCCGAGGTCGCCGATCTGATGCGCGGTGCCGAGGCGATGGCTGTCGACGACACGGTCAAGCGCGTCCACCGTGCCATCGAGATTCACTCGCGGAAGAACTTCCACGTTGAGCAGTTCGAGGTGAAGGGCAAGGTTCCGGGCAAGGGACCGCGCGGCAAAAAGGACGGCAAGCGCGCAGAAACCGCTGAGGGCGCGTCAGCGGACGCGTGAACGGCTGCTAGACTGTCGGCATGGGCGAGACCCCCGACGAGCGGCGGCGGGCCGAACGGGTCGACGTGAACTTCGAGTTCGGCGGCCATGACGGCGCGCCCACGTTCGTCGCGAACCTCTCCGAGCACGGGGTTTTCGTCCAGACCGACCAGCTGATGCCCTTGGGCGTTGAGGTCAACCTACGCTTCACCGTGCTGGCCGAAGACCCGGTCGTGGTGGAAGGCGGTGGCCGGGTGGTGCGGCACCAGGACGAGCCGCGCGGCATGGGCTTCGAGTTCACCCGGCTCGACCCCGAGATGCTGCTTCGGATCAACGACGTCATTCGTCGCAACCGGCCTCGGGACTCCGGCCCGCCGATCGTCACCCCCACCGAGGACGAGCTCGACGCCTCCGCGACCCAGCCTCGGCAGGTTCGCGAAGCCGTGCTCGAGCGGCGGCCCCTCGGGCGCTCCGGTGAGGACGACGAGGCAGCCCAAACGCTCGTCAACTTGCGCGCAGTCGACGTGGAGATCATCGACGACGGCGACTTGCCCGTCGATGACGGGCGCGACCTCTAAACCCTTCGAGAGAATTTCTTCGCCGTGAGTATCGGAAAGCGCCTCATCGACCTGGCCAAGGCCAACGTCACCGACTTTCGCGACGCGTTCAGCTCCGACGCGTTGCGGGACCTGCTGAATACCGAGAGCCGCGACGAGATCGAGGCCGAGGTCGAAGCCGAACTCGAAGACAACAAGAAGAACCGCGAGAACGGGACCGTCGGCGCCAAGGCGGGTCGACAAGCGCGGCGCTTCAAGGACGCGGCCGAGGTTGCTTGGGAGCGCGCCTACGAAAATGCACGGCAGCGCGCCGGCGTTCGTGGCGACCCACCCTCGGACCCGGTGGCCGACCGCAAGCGTTGGTATCGGACGCTCGAGGTCGACCAGGACGCCGACCTCCGCACCGTCCGCAAGGCGTACCGGAAGCTTCTCTTGCAGTACCACCCGGATCGCCACGCGAGCGATCCGGAAAAGTACAAGGCCGCCACCGAAGTCACGCGGCGCCTGACCGAGGCGTACAACGGGCTGACGCGCTACCTCGGCGGTTGAGTGACCGACTCGGGGCTTGCTGCCTGTGGTGCAACCCATCACGGCGTCTCGCTCGTCTCTTTGCCCTGGCGGTGTCGTCAAAGCTTGCAGTACGCCGCCGCGAACCGTTTCGTTGAGCTGCAACTCATGCTGCTCAGGCCAGCAGCGAGGGGAGACCTCCGTCGACCCACTGAGGGTCGCCGAACGTCGTCAACGGTACGCCCAACGCGTTCGCAAGCGTGATGTACAGGTCGTTGAGCGATGCTCCGTCCATGTTCATCGACTCACCGCCTCGTAGTCCCAGGTTGCTCCCGCCAACCGTCACGATCGGGAGGCCGGTCGCCTGGTGGCCGTTTCCTGTTCGGTGGGGGTTGATGTAGACGACGATGGTGTTGTCCAGGGCGGTGCAGGTCTCGTCATCTTCGATGCCCGCAAGCGCGTCCGCGAAACCGGCCATTTGCTCGATGTGGAATCGGGTGATTCGTCGCATCGGTTCGTCGTACGCATTGCCGCTGTAGTGCGAGAATTCGTGATGGCTTTCCCCCTCGACGCCGATTTCGGTGTAGCGAAGGCCTGACTGCGCGCCCGCCCATTGGAACGTGGCAACGCGGGTCAGGTCGCACCGGAACGCAAGTGCGATCAGGTCACGCATTGCCTCGGTCGTGCCGACCAGGCCGAGGTCGGTACCGGGAGCTTCGATGGGCTCACAGCCGAGCGCAGGCGGGGCGTCGGCCAGGGATTGTTCGAGCTCGCGTACCTGGGTGAGGTGCCGATCGAGGCGCTGCGCGTCGACGGCACTGAGGGAGGGCTGAAGCGCTTCGATGTCACGCATCGCCAAGTCGAGCACCGAACGCTGCTGGGCTCTGAGCCGTTCGAGTTCCGCCGCTCCGGTCGCCCCATCTGCGACGAAACCGGCGAGTTGGTCGAACACCTGCTGGGGATCGCCTTGGGGCTGGAGCGGCTGGTTGTAGCCGAGGCTGGAAAACGTCTGTCGGGGCGTCTCGCCGATCGCGCCACTGCCGATCTTGTAGCCAACCTGAAGCGAGTGAATCGGAGTCGCATTGGCATTCGCGATCTCCTGGTCGATCGAGATTCCAGTGGAGTGCGACCCTCCTCCCCCCTTGGTGTATTGGTGAGGCGTGATGTGCGGAACGCAGGTCAGCGTGTGTGAGCCTGCCTTGGTGTGGCCGTTTCCACTCTGATTCAGATAGGTCTTCGAGTCGATGCCGTCGAGCACGAGCAGCTGCTCGCGGAACGGCTCCAGCGGAGCCGTGCTGAACGGAAGCGAGAAGTCTTGTCCAACCTGGGCGGGAAAGAAGTCCTCGGGCACGACGCCGTTGGCACTCAACAGGATCAACAGGCGCTTGGGGAGCTCGTCGCCCGAGGCGGCGGCCTTGGGTGCGAGGCTGGGTAGGAACGGCAGCCCGATTGTGAGCGCCGCTCCGGCGCGGAGAACACGGCGACGGGTGATTGGGCGTTTCAAAGGACTTCTCGTTTCTGCACGTAGCGGAAGGCGTTGCTGGTGGTGAGTTCGAGGAGGAGGTCGGAGACCGTGGCGCCGGCAACCATGAGCTGTTCGAGGCGTTCGACGTCGCAAGCATCGAGGTCGGGGTCCGCCGCGCGACCATGCGCGTACGTAAACCACTTGGTGCTGTGGCATGCGGCGAAGGTGGTGCTCGCGCCGAGCACCTCCGAGAGCTCGACCGCGTTTGCAACTTCGCCGTTGAGGTCTGCGAAGGGGAGGGAGAGCTCCGTGACTGCGTTCACGGGGTGACCGTTGTCGAAATCACGCCAGCGGCCTTGCTGATCGTAGTTCTCGAACGGGAAGCCGAGCGGGTCGAGCAATGTGTGGCAACCGGCTGCGCAGGCGAGCGACGCATGCGCTTCGAAGCGAGCGCGCTGCGTTGGAAACTCCTCACCCTCGGGCGGGTCGGCGACCTCGTCCGCTGGGAACACCAGCGGGGTGCACAGAAACGCGTCCATGATCGTTGCGCCTCGGCTCGGTGGAATGGTGTGCGTGCTGACGAACGCTGGCCGCGTCAGAAGGCCCGAGTACCGGTCTTCGTCGAGTTCGACCTCGGCGAGTTCGGATTCGTTGCCGATGGGGTCGAGTCCATAAAACGCTGCGAGGTGGTCGTCGACGAACGCGGTCCTGCGCGTCATCAGTCCGAAAAGAGATGCATCATCTGCGTACCAGTCCCGCAAGAACGCCTCGCTGCTGCGGGTCATACTCTGCGCGAGTTCAGGATTCTCGAACGTGAGCGTGTCGAGCAAGGACGCATCCGACCACTGAAGGTAGAAATCCACGACCACGTCGGCCGAACGCGGGTCGGCGATCATGCGCTGCGCCTGTTCACGGATTCCCTGTTCGGTCGTGAGTCCGCCGGCTTGTGCTGCGGCAAACAAGGCCTGGTCGGGCATCGTGTTCCAAAGGAGATAGGACAGGCGCGATGCAATCGCGTATCCGTCGAGGAGTGACGGTTCTTCCTCTCGTCCATGCTCGACGAGGTAGAGGAAATTGACCGAGTTCAGCATGCCCTGCACCGTGAGCTCTGCCGCGCGAGCGGGCGTCGCGTCGATCCGCAGTTCTTCGAAGAACGAAAGGTACCGACTACGGTCTGCCTCCGTCAGTGGGCGTCGGAATGCACGGGGTCCGAACCCCTCGAAGAACGACGCAAAGCACCCGTCGATGGATGGATCACACCCAATCCATGCCGACGGATCGTCGCTGAATACGTCGGCGGTGACCGTCTCGGCGAGACGGCCGAACGCGTAGACCGACCCAGGCGTGGGTTCTTGTACTTCCGCTTGATTGTCGAAACCGCGTGCACCTGCGTCCGGAGGCAGCAATGCGCCGAGATCGAATGTGCGGCCGAAGAGGTCTTCAACGGTTCGCTGATACTCCTTGGAGGTCAGTCGCCGCATCTGAGACCCACCGACCAGCAGCGGTCCGTCACAGGCCGCGACCTCGCCACCGGACCCGGTCCCGTCGGCCGCGTCGTCTGTGCCTCCCGCTCCGGAGGTGTCGCTCGCGCCGGTCGAGCCTCCGTCGACAGGCGCCGCGCCGCCGAAGAACCCCGTATAGCAACCAGAGACTGGGCAAATCAGCATTGTGCCAATAGCCATGTTCAACCAATTGTCATTACCTATGAATCTCACCCCCATCACCCCTCCATCCACAATCAGCGTATGGAGACCTCGGGAAACGTCCCAATTTTTCGACATCCGTGTCGACGCGGTGAGGCAAAGCACCACGTAGGCGCGACCATGACGGCGCGCGCGGGCCGCCATGGTCGCGCTTGCATTCGCGCCGACACGTCTTTCACTCGAGCCGGCGCGACCGCTCACCCGCGCGTTGGATCTGGTCGTGTCGACTTTGGACGAAAACCGAGCCTTCAAGACCAGACTCCGACGCACGGGTGCGGAGGGTGGAGGTCCCGAGCGCGACATCGAAGCGTCCCATGCCGGGTCGGTGGCACACGCCGTGGCCATTCCCAGGCGTCGACCGCCTGCCTCGAGGACCGTCCTCCGAGGCGGATGGTCATGTTGGGCACTGGGCGTCGATGCTTCGAGACCCTCGCGTCGGACACAGCGGCGACTCGACGGCATCGTGCTCGACCGCCCGCCGTCGAGCTGGGCTCGTCTCGTCAACGTTGCGTTGCTGTCGTGACTCGGTCTCGACGAGCGCGTCACCGGCGTCGTCGAGCCCTTCCCTCGACGCGCCTACGCGACGAGGCCGCTCGAACCCCGCAATTCGCGCGAACGCAAGGATGAAAGAGCGCCGAAGCGGCATCAGCCGCCCTTGGTGACCAACCGGCACCACACTCCGGGAACATCCGGTTCTGGGTCCTCGGAAACCGGGTTGGACCCGGTGTTCTGCGCTTTCATCCCGCGCCTTCTTCAGGCAAAAACCTGGGTTCCCGAGAGCATGATGTCAGCCAACGCCGACGGTTCCGCCAAGAAGAGCCGCAAGTCCAAGCGCCGCAAGCCCACTCAAGCCGAGGTCGCCGACCGTCATGCGCTCTACGAGCGCGCGGTTCAAGACCCGACGACCGATGCGGCGACGCTGGGCAAGCTGTATCGAAAGGTCCGCAAGAAGGCCGCGGTCTCGCTACGCGAAGACTTCTGTGGCACGGCCACGCTCGCCACCGCGTGGATCAAGGGCAGCAAGAAGCGCACGGCCGTCGGCGTCGACCTCGACCGGCCAACCCTCGACTGGGGCATCGAGCACAACCTCGGTGGCCTGTCCTCCGCGGACGCCCAGCGAATCACGCTTTACGAGGCGAACGTGCTCGACGGCAAGGGGGCCAAGGCGGACCTCACGTGCGCGCTGAACTTCAGCTACTGCTGCCTCAAGACGCGACCGCTGCTCCTTGCCTATTTCAAAGCCGTCCGCAAGTCGCTCAAGAAGGACGGGCTGTTCATCATGGACGTGCTCGGTGGCAGCGAGACGATGGGGCCGGACGAGAACCGGCACAACCTTGGCGAGTTCGTCTACCGCTGGAAGCAGCATTTCTTCGACCCGCTCACGCACGAAATGCGGTGTTCGATCAGCTTCTACTTCGACGATGGCTCCAAGCTGGCGCCGGCCTTCGAGTACGAGTGGCGGCTGTGGACCATGCCGGAGCTCTGTGACGTCCTCGAAGAGGCTGGCTTCTCCAAGGTGCACCGCATGTGGGAGAAGACGGACAAGAAGGGCAACCACACCGGCGAGTTCTTCGAGCCGAAGCGCGTCGAGAACCAAGAGAGCTGGTGGACCTACCTGATCGCGGAACGCTGATGGCCAAGAACAAGGGAAAAGGCAAGGGCAAAGGCAAGGGGCGCGCAAAGCCCAAGAAGAAGTCTATTGCCGACCGCGCCGACCGACACGACCTCTACCAGAAGTCGGTGCAGGCGCCTGAGGCTGACGTCGAGTTCTTCGACACGGTCTATCGCGAGGTTCGGGACGGTCGCTCGCCCAAGTCCATGCGCGAGGATTTCTGCGGTACCGGGTACCTCAGCTGTACCTGGGCGGCGAGCAAGCGAAGCCGAACCGCATACGGGGTCGATCTGCACGAGCCCACCTTGGCGTGGGGTCGCGAGCACAACGTTGCCAAGCTGAGCGCCGCGGCCCAGGGCCGCGTCGAGCTGGTCGAAGGCAACGTGCTCGATGGACTCGGCGACCAGCAGGACATCGTCTGCGCGCTGAACTTCAGCTACGGTGTCTTCAAGACCCGCGCGGACCTGCTCG
>CAYSPB010000428.1:0-6945 GCA_964432695.1 uncultured Nannocystaceae bacterium | reverse complement strand
GGCGCCCTCCCCGGCCCCGCGCGCTGCTGCGGCGCGGCGGGAGCCTTCGGTGCGTGCCCCTTGGGGACAGTCGGGGTGCAGCGCGACCAGTCGTCCGGCGCGCTCGCTCGTCCCCCGTTCGTCGTGGCCGAGCGCGCGCTCGAGCGCATCGAGGTCGAGCGCGAATCCGGTCGCTGCCGCGCGCTCGCCGTACCGGCCGATGAGGTCGTCGTAGCGTCCCCCCCGAAGGATCGGCGATGCGACGCCGGGTGCCCACACCCGCAGACGCGCGCCGGTGTAGTAGTCGAAGCCGCGGACTTCGCCAAGATCGACGTCGAGCACGTCGGCGGCGTCGGGGTGTACTTCGGCGAGATGTGCTCCAATCGCGGCGAGATTCGCGAGGCCTTCGACGGCAACCGGGGCGTCGTAGGTTTCGCGCGCACGGTCGAGCACGGCGGGGCGCCCGTACGCGTTGCACAGCGACCCCACGACGGCGGCCGGAGCCGCGTCGATGCCCTTGCCCTTCAGGAGCGCTTCGATGCCCCCGCGGTCCTTGCGAGCAAGCAGTGCTTCCACGTCGCGGCGGTCGCTCGGGTCGAGCCGAAGCGCGTCCAGGGTTCCGTGCGCAATGCCTCCGTGGGACAGGTCGAAGCGAAAGCCCGTGAGGCCGACGCGGCGCAGGGCTGCGTGGCTCAGCGCGACGAGTTCGGCGTCGGCGGCCGGGCTCCCATCGCCCACCAGTTCGACGCCCACCTGGTGCCGTTCGGCCTGTTCGCGCGCATCGGAGGGCTGCCGCACCACATCAGCGGTGTAGCTCAGTCGCAGCACCGCCGAGGCGGGCCACGTCGCGCCGCGGTGCTCCCCGACCATACGAGCAATCTGCGGCGTCACGTCCGAGCGCAGCGCTACGACTTCGGAGGTTTGCGCGGCAATGAAGCGGACGACCGACGCCCGGTCCGCTTCGGAGAGCCCCGTGGCGAGCACGTCATAGCGCTCGACGGTCGGCGTGACGACTTGCCGGTAGCCCCACGCGGAGAAGGCGTCGAGCAGATCAGCGACCAGGGCGCGACGACGCGCCGCGGCGGGGGGAAGCAGGTCCTTGCTGCCGCGTGGCAGCCCGTCGGAATTCGGCATCGTCGTCCTCACGCTTCGGCCGCGGTCACTTGGCTTGGGACAGGTCGTAGAAGACCAGCCCGTTCGGAATCTTCGGGAAGAAGAAGGTGCTCTTCTGCGGCATGACCTCACCGCTGTCACAAACGTCGACGACGTCTTTGACCGGAGTCGCGTTCATGAAGCAGACCAGCTGCGTCTTGTCGTCGCCGGACTTCGCGACGTCGATCGACTTCTCGTAGGACTTGAAGTAGCGCAGGTTCGTCTTTGCAGCCTGCGCCTCCTTGGTGATGCCCAGGGCGCGCTCGAGAACCAGCTCGTGCAGCAGCGCGACGTCGAGACGCTGCAGCGCGGGGGCGAGCTGGGCCAGACCGGCTGCGGCGGGGTCGAAATCGGCCCGAAGCGTGAGCACCGCGAGCTGCCCCGAACCGGGGACCGTCAGGCCGAACGCAGCGCGCTCTTTTCCAGCTTCGGCCATCCGAGCCCGCATCGCTTCGGTGTCCTCGGGCAGCGGCTCCGCCACGACGTCGAAGAACGGCGCGACCTGCTCGAGCACCGTCGGAAGATCGACCCCTTCGAGGCCGTGCACGAGACGGTGCGTCGGCAGGACGACCAGACCGGGGTCGTCGAGATTGCTGAGGTAGATCATGCCGTACGTCGCTGCCGGGCGACTACGGCCCTCGAGTTCCTCTCGGAACGCGCACATCGTCTCGTAGCGGTGGTGACCGTCGGCGATGTAGATCGACTTGTCGTCGAGGTGCGCCTGGAGCGTCTCGATCGCCGAAGCATCCGCGACCCGCCACAGCTTGTGGTCAACGCCGTCGAAGTCGGCGCTGAGCACCGGCTCGCCCTTGACCGGATCGACAATGCCCTCCCAAGCCTTGCCGGGGTCGGAGAACATGCCGAAGACCAGCTCGAGGTGTGCCTCGCAGGCACGCATCAGATTGAGCCGGTCGATCTTGGGGCCTTTGAGCGTGCGCTCGTGGGCAAGCACGGGGCCGTTGCCGAAGCGGGTGAGTTCGATGAGCGCGACGAAGCCCTTGCGGACGAAGGTCTGCCCCAACGCCTCGAACGTCTGGTGGTAGACGTACACGCCGGGCTCGGCGTCGCGGGTCATCGCCGACTCGACGATGCTGCGGAACTCTGACGCACCGCGCGGATACTTCGCGTCGCCGTCCCCCTCGGGGAGGATGAAGCGCATGCAGTTGTGCTCGGAGTTGGCCACGAGCGCGGCCCGACCGTCCGCATCGACGACGTCATAGGGCGGCGCCATCAGGGGCGTCGCAGATGCGCCCGCATCGAGGGTGTAGCGCAGGCCGCGGAACGGTCGGATCTTCGCCATGCGCGCTCTATACCAAAGTCGCTCGGCGGCCGATATCCCGCCGAAGCTGCATCCCGTCACCCGCGTACGCGCGCGCGAGCGCCTCGGGCAGCGTGTCGGCCGTGGCGCACACGCCCAGCACGCGACCCCCCGCGGTTTCGAAGCCCCCACCGGCTCGTCCCCGAGTGCCAGCGTGAAAGACCGTCACGCCAGGCTGCTCGCCGGCCTTGGTGACCCCCTCAATCGCGTCACCTTTGCGGGAGGTTGCCGGGTATCCGGCCGACGCCAGCACGACCGTCGCGGCGGGTGCCCCGGGGAGCGCGCCGTCGGGCAATGTCCCGTCGACGGCCGCCTGAAGCGTTTCGCCCAGCGGCGCCTGCAGTCCCAGAAGCAGCGGCTGCGCCTCTGGGTCGCCGAAGCGCACGTTGTACTCGACCACCCACGGGTCCCCGGCGTGGTCGATCATCAGGCCGACGAAGAGCACGCCGACGAACGGACGCCCCTCCGCGCGCAGACCGGCCAGCGTCGGCTGCACGATCCGCGTCATGGCCTTGTCTGCAACCGCATCGGTGAAGACCGGCGCCGGGGCGTAGGCCCCCATCCCGCCGGTGTTGGGTCCGGTGTCCCCTTCGCCAATGCGCTTGTGGTCCTGGGCAGGAAGAAGGGTTGCCGCGTGCGTGCCGTCGGAGATGACGAACAGGCTGACCTCCTGCCCCTCGAGACGCTGCTCGAGCACCACCGTCGCGCCTGCATCGCCGAACACACCACCTTCGAGACACGCACGCAGGGCTGCTTCGGCCTCGTCGTAGGTCTGCGCCACGGTCACGCCCTTGCCCGCGGCCAGGCCGTCGGCCTTGACGACCGGAGGCACATCGAACGTCTTGATCGCAGCGAGCCCCTCGCCGAGGGATGAGACCGTCACGTGGCGCGCCGTTGGAATGCCGTGCGCCTCCATGAACCGCTTCGACTCCGCCTTGCTCGCCTCGAGTCGCGCAGCCGCGGCCGACGGTCCAAACACCCGCACGCCCTCCGTCCGCATCGCGTCGGCAAGACCATCGACGAGCGGCTGCTCGGGCCCGACGACCACGAGGTCGACGCGAAGCTCTTTCGCCAGCGCCACCAGCCCCATCGTGTCCCCGACCCCGACGCTGTGGATGGTCCCAACGGCAGCCAAGCCTGGGTTGCCCGGCGCCGCGTGAACCGTGTGCCCCTCGTGGTTGAGCCGCAACCCAATCGCGTGCTCCCGCCCGCCTCCACCAATGATCAAAAACGTCGCCACGATGAACCTGTCCGAATGTTCGAAGAAGCAGAACTCACCCGAAGCCTACGCCGCCCACGCCACGAAATGGAGCCAACCCCATGTGAGCCGAACGGCACTCGAATCCCCCGAGACGAATCCAGCAACCCGCGAGGAAACCGCCCCGCGCCCGACGCCTCCCAACGAACCCAGCGCTGCACACAGCAGGAACAGCGCGAGAGCGGGAAGCCCGAAGGTGTGCATCGCGGAAAAAAAGAACGACGCGCGCCCAGACCCCGCCATGCCGAGCAGGGATCCAAGGCCCCCCTCACCCAAAGGGGGGCCGCCGGAGCCCGCAGTACGCGGAATCCGAAGCACTCCTAATGCCGGAAGTGGCGCTCGCCCGTCATGATCATCGCGATCCCGTGCTCGTCGGCGGCCGCGATGACCTCCTCGTCACGCTTGGAGCCGCCAGGCTGCACCACCGCGGTCACGCCAGCCGCCGCCGCCGCGTCGACGCCGTCGCGGAACGGGAAGAAGCCGTCCGAGGCGAGCACGCTACCCTTTGCCCGGTCACCAGCGCGCGACACTGCCCCGCGCGCCGCCTCGACGCGCGAAGTCTGCCCACCACCGATGCCGACGGTCGCGCCATCTTTGGCCATCACGATCGCGTTGCTTCGCACGTGCTTGGCCACGCGCCACGCGACCTCGAGCGATGCCATCTCCGCGTCGGTCGGCGCCCGCTTGGTCGCCACGCGCGCATCTGTCGGCGCGACGCCGAGCCGGTCTTCGCGCTGAACGAGCAGCCCACCAAACACCGTGCGGACCTTCAGCGGGGCCACGGGGCCGCCCGCATCGAACATGCCGGGAAGCTCGAGCACCCGCAGATTCTTCTTGGCCGTCAGCACCTGCAACGCCTCGGCCGAGTACGCCGGTGCGATCACCACCTCGATGAAGGTCTCGATGATCTTGGACGCCGTCTCGGCGTCCATCGCCTCGCTCAACGACACGATGCCACCGAACGCACTCTCGGCGTCGGCCTGCCGCGCCGCCACGTAGACGTCGGCCAGGCTCTGGCCGGGGCTCGCCACGGCTGCACCGCACGGCGTCGCGTGCTTGAAGACCGCCGCCGCGCGCCCCACCGGCTGCAGGTCGCGAATGATGTCGATCGCCGCGTCGACGTCGAGAAGGTTGTTGTACGAGAGAGCCTTGCCCTGGTGCACCGTCGCGTCGGCGATGCCCGGTCGCGAGTCCAGTCCAGGGGTGGCGATGAACGCTGCCGCCTGGTGCGGGTTCTCGCCGTAGCGCAGCGAGCCTTGGACTGGCACCGCACCGTCGGCCTCGACCGTGGGCGGCTGCTCCCCGCCGACGAATACCGTCGAGGGAACGGCGCCGGCCCCCTTCGACTCGCCCGCGTCATCAAAGCCGCCGAGGTACCGCGCAATGGCGGAGTCATAGGCCGCGGTGTGCCCGAACGCCTTGCGGCTGAGCGCGCGCCGCATCGACTCGGGCACCTGGCCCTCATGGGCCGAGAGCGCGGCGCCGAGGCCTTCATAGTCATCAGGGTCCACCACCACGGTGACGCGGGGCCAATTCTTGGCCGCCGCCCGAACCATGGTCGGACCGCCGATGTCGATGTTCTCGATCGCCTCCCCGAAGGTGCAGTCCGGCTTGGCCGTGACTTGGGTGAACGGGTAGAGATTCACCACGACGAGGTCGATCGGCGGAATGTCGTGCTGCTCGGCCTCCGCCACGTGCTCGGGCGTGGGGAGGGCCAAGATGCCCCCATGAATGCGCGGATGCAGCGTCTTCACCCGGCCGCCGAGGACCTCGGGCGAGCCGGTGTAATCGCTCACCTTCACGGCCGCGACGCCGAGTTCGGTGAGGGCGCGGTAGGTGCCTCCCGTCGACAGCACCTCGACCTTGTGCTCGACCAGGAGTCGAGCGAGGGCCTGCAGGTTGCGTTTGTCGGAGACGCTGACGAGAGCTCGACGGATCCGCGTAGCCACGGCGCACCACTACGCCCTGGACACAAACCGGTCAAGCCATACGCCGCTGCCCCTGCGCGATTGCAGGGGACACCGTGCATCCGGGCCGCAGGCTACTCGGCCGAGCGGGCCAGGTAGCTCAGCAGCTCCTCGCCGCCGGCGTCTTTGAGCTTCATCAGGCCGCGCACTTCGACCTGGCGGATACGCTCGCGGGTCAGGTTGAGGATTTCCCCGACTTCTTCGAGCGTGATGCCACCCTGCTCGGCGACGTCGAGGGCGCAGCTTTGCTTGAGTTCCCAGACCTCGCGCTCGGGGAAGTTCACCTTGATGCTGCCCGTGTTCGGGTTGACGTCGATGTACAGATGGTACTTGCACGAGACGTACGGGCACGGACGCGCGACGTTGGAGCACTCGCCGCGCTTGGTCGGACGCCAGTAGCTGCGTTCGGGGTACAGCAGCGCGCCGATGCGCAGTTCCTCTTTGGTCAGGCGCTTCATCGCGATCGTCTTGGCGCGGGCGCGCCGGACGATCGGCTTCGGATCGCCGGTTGGGACGGCGTCGTCGACGATTTCGGTTTCAGGGGTGGTGGTCGCGGTCGGTTCGTACTTGAGCATGACTATCCCGGGCGAGGTCGGGAGCAGACCTCGAGAAGAGAGGGATTGAAGAGGATGAGAGGGAGCAAGCGTGGGCCGCGAACGGCCCGGGGAAGTCGTTAGAGAAGCTCGGTGGGACTCGCAGCCCCGCCACCGCGCGGCCGGTTCGTCTGTGCCGACGAAACCAGCAGCTTCTCGAGCCGGTTCACGCCTTCGAGCAGCTTCTCGGCGGTATCGCGAACCGTGGTCAGTTCACCGCTGAGGCGCTTGCGCAACCGGTTGGGAGGCTGTTCACCGATCTTCGTCTCGAAGAGACGAAGCAGGTCGGTGAGCGCCTCGTCGAGGGTCTCGATGTTGTCCTTGAAGGTCAGGAAGCGCGACTGGATCTCTTCGATCGTGTAGCGCTCGGCCATCAGCCGCTTGATGGTGTTGATGCGGCGAACGGCACGGACCGGATAGACACCCCGGCTACCGAGGTTTTTGCCCTTGCGCCCGACCCGGCGACTCCGCGGCACGAGGCCGAGCTGCACGTACTTTCGCAGCGTCGCTTCGCTGAACTTGATCTCCGCGGTCGCGAACACTGCGACCAGCTCGGCGGACGTGAGTCCTTCCGGGTTGGCCGCTTCGATTTCGCGGACCTGGGTCTCGGTCAGTGCAGCAGACATCGACGGATTGCGCGGGGGAGAAGAGAGAGCGCGGAGGCGGAGAGAAGCGGAG
>CAYSPB010000427.1:0-6955 GCA_964432695.1 uncultured Nannocystaceae bacterium | reverse complement strand
CCAACGGTGCGCAAGACCTCTTCGCGATCGAGTACCGAGGCCCAGGAGGTCGCGCCCGTCGCTGGCTCATCCCCGTGCTGCCGGTGTTCATCAAGGAGGTCGACGACCAGCACGTGCGCGTCGATCCGCCTCTGGGCATGCTGCCCGATGAGCTGGAGCAGCCGTGAGCGCCCCGCCTCCGCGCCGTAGGGCGCAGTGCTTCGAGGTCTTCACGCTGTTTCCAGAGGCCGTCGACGCGTTTGCGAAGACGGGCCTGCTGGGCAAGGCGGTGGACCGCGGGATCGTCGAGGTCCGCACGACGAACTACCGTGACTTCGCGACCGACAAGCACCGCACCGTCGATGACACGCCGTTCGGTGGTGGTGCGGGCATGGTGATGAAGCCCGGGCCGGTCGTGGATGCGATGGAGCACGTGCAGCGCGAGCGCGGAACGATGCTGCGTGTCCTGCTGACGCCGTCTGCACCTCGATTTGATCAGCGTGCGGCCGAGGCCATGGTCGCGCACGACCGCATCGGCATTCTGTGCGGGCGGTACGAAGGCATCGACGACCGAGTGCGTGAGCACTTCGTGGACGTCTCGTATTCACTTGGCGACTTCGTGCTCAACGGGGGCGAAGTGGCGGCGCTGGCGATGATCGAAGCGGTGTCCCGGCTTCGAGAGGGCGTGCTCGGGAATCCCGAGTCGGCGCAGACGGAGTCGTTCGCGGCGGGGCAGGGCAGCAGCTACCTCGAGCACCCCCAGTACACACGCCCGTCGGTCTTCCGCGGACACGAGGTTCCCTCGGTCTTGCTCGGGGGCAACCACAAGGACATCGCGGCGTGGCGTCAGGCCCAGTCCCGCGCTCGGACGTTCGCCCTGCGACCCGACCTGCTGCACGCGTTGCCGCTTCCAAGCTCGGTCGAAGTGCACGTCGCCGTGCCGGCTTCGATGGCGCCGGACCCCGCCTTCGTCGATGTACTGCGACGGCATCGCGCGACCGCGCTCGTCGTGCTCGGGCGGGATCCCCAGGCGGTGATGCCGTGGCTCGAAGCGACGGGCGGGCGGATCTCGGTGGTCGGGTTTCCCAATCTCAAGCAGCTCCGGCGACGCATTCGGCAGCGGCACGGGCGAGAGCCCTGGGTCGTCGGGCTCGCGCGCGCCGCGGATCTCCCGGACGATCCCCCGGTCGGGCCCGTGATTGCGCCTGCGCCTGCGCCGGTGCTCGATGCTCTGGGGCCGGCCCCCGAAGACGTCGTGTGCAGCCTGATCGTCGTCGCGGGGCTGGATCCCCTGGGTTTGGGCGCGGATGCGGTGTTCGCGCCCGACTGCGCGGATGCGCCGGCGTCCGAGGCGGACGTCGGAAAAGGTGCGCAAACCCAAGACCAAACCCTTGCAAGCGGCTCTGGGATCGAGGACTCTTCGCGCCCGTCTGCGCTGGCGATCATCGATCAGGCGCTGGTCGGGCTTCGAACGGTCCCCCACGAATCAAGCGACGGATAGGCGACGTCATGAGCAATAGCATTCCAGCCATCGAGGCCATCGAGCGCGCAGAGAAGCGTCACGAGCTTCCCATGTTCCGCGCGGGCGATACGGTCCGGGTTCACGCTCTCATCTCCGAGGGCAACAAAGAGCGCATCCAGGTCTTCGAAGGGGTCTGCATCCACCGCAAGCGTGGTGGTGGCCGTGGCTCGTTCACCGTCCGCAAGGTGTCCAGCTCGCACGGCGTCGGCGTCGAGCGCGTTTGGCCCGAGAACTCCCCTCGCGTGACCAAGGTCGAGCTCGTCACCCGCGGCAAGGTCCGCCGCGCGAAGCTGTACTATCTCCGCGAGCTTCGCGGCAACGCGGCCCGTATCACCTCCAAGCTCGGTGACTACGGCAGCATCCTCGCGCGCCAGGCTGAGAAGCAGGCCGCAGCGCAGGCTGACCAGGCTGAGTCCTCCGCCGAAGCCGCAGCGCAGGCTGCAGCGGAAGCGGCGAAGAAGGCCGCCGAGGCCGCCAAGCCCGCCGAGGGCTAGGCCACTTCGGGAGACTGTCCTTTGGAGGCAGGTGCGAGAGCGCCTGCCTCTTTTGCGTGTCAGCGTTTCAATGATGATGACGATTCGCGGTTCCGCCACCCGCCGTCGGGGGCACGAGGCCGAGCAGCGCATGGCCAGCTATCTCGCCTCGCGTGGGCTCGAGGTCGTCGCGCGCGGGGTCGAGCGTGCCGGCGCGGAGATCGACCTCATCGCGGTCGACCGACGTCACGGCGCTCCCGAGGTGGTCTTCATCGAAGTGCGTACCCGAGCGGACGGCGCTCGCGGGCTGCCGCTCGAGACGGTCGACCGCGCCAAGCAGCGGCAGATCCGTCGCGCGGCCACGGCATGGCTGGTCGAGCAGGACCTCTGGGAGCAGATCGATGTGCGCTTCGACGTCGTCGGCGCGATCCGAACGCCGACCGGCTGGCGCGTGTCTTGGATCGAAGACGCGTTCGAGGCCACCTGACTTCGTTGGCCGATCGTGGAGCTCCGCCGATGAGGAACGAAAAAAGGCGCCGCGGCTCGAAGCCGGGCGCCTTTTCCTCGCAAGCCGAGTCGTTCAGCTACCGCAGGCCGCGGGGACCACGTCTTGATCGCAGCAGCCCTCCTGCATGCTGGTCGAGCAGGCGACTTCAATCTCTTCGGCGACGGCGGTGTTGAGGTCGTCCTTGCAGACGCAGAGCTTCTCGCAGCAGAATTCGCCGAGCGTCTGAATCCGCGCGCACGTGAAGCCCGAAGCGCAGGACGTGTCGTCAACGACGACCTGCTGCGTGATGCCGGCGCTCTGGCAATCGGCGTCGCTGCTGCACTTCTTCGAGCACATCGAGCGCTCGAGAACGTACTGGTTGCGAAGACGGCAGACGCCGCTGTCGCCTGACTGGACGCACTCGAAGCGGTTCGTGGAGGGGTCCGCTTCGTTGCAGCTCTGGTCGCCCTGCGTGCCGACCGTGCAGTTGCCAGCCGGAGGCTCGGTCTCATCCGCGTAGACGCAGAGCAGCTCGTCGCAGCTGAGCGCGGGGAACGTCACCAGCTTCGACTCGGGCGGCTCGATACGACCGTGGTTGCACGGCGCACCGACGTCACCCTTCGGGCAGCCGGACAGCGCGGGCGCGAGGCACAGCACGCCCAGGGTCATGGCAACGCGGCGGAGGAGGGTTTCGAACGTCTGCATGGTAGCTGGGGGCTCTCGGGGTCGGCCGCCGGTCGGGCGGGCCTAGGGCCATGGACGGGGCATCGCGACACGACGCCTCCGAACCCGAGGCATCGTACACGCCACGGCGGTGTGGTCAAGCGGCGCTCCTGGCCCCTCCCACGCCGTTTGGATCCCTTTCTCCGATCGCTTGGGGATCGGCGCGGGGCAGCTCGGGGCCCGGGGTCGGTGGACCCACGCGCAGTGAACAATCTGTAAACCGCCTTTCGTAGCGAATGCCGCGGATCAGGTTTTCCACGTGCTTCGGAGGCGCCCCCAGCGTCGCGGCGTGCTGTCGCGGATCGGACTCGTTCGTGCCGCAGGCGGCGGTCGCGGTTCGATCCGGGGAGAGCGGGAACCTCGGGTAGGGACGCGGCGTGACACGTCGGTCGTGGCCTCCGACGTTCCCCGTCTCACCGCACCAACAAAACTCCGAAAAGCGGCGCCTATCGGTTCGTTCTCGGCGGATGTGCGGTCTTGCGACGCGACTGGGGCCGCTGGTAATGTCCATCCCCGTTGCGGGGGTGGGTGTCCTACCCGAGCCCCTGCCTCTCCCCCGGACGGCGGCTCTTCGCGTCCCGGTCCTCTTTCGAGGCCGCCCCGTTCAAGCCCCCATGTGGCCCTAGGCCGCCCACTCCACCGAACCGAACTCGACCTCATGTCCACGACCTCGCGCAGGCACAAGGCTTCCCTCCTGTCCTCTCGTCTCAGCATCGCGCTGGGCCTCTCCCTCGCCCTCACGGCGACCAGCGCGAGTGCGTCGTTCGACGGTCCTCCGCCGCCGCCGGATCCGGGTGGTGGTGGTGCTCCCCCGCCGGCCCCCGACGCGGGTGCTCCCCCAGCACCGCCTGCCGCAGCGGCACCGTCGGCCACCGCAGGTGGATCCAACGCGCAGGGGGAAGCCCTCTACAAGGCTGAGGACTTCCAGGCGTCGGCCATCCAGTTCTACAAGGTTGCCTCGGGTGAGATCCCCGGAGATCAGCCCCGCGCGCAGTACTGGCTCGGCAAGGCGCTCTACAAGCTCGAGTTCTATTCGGCGTCGCTCTCGGTGTTCGACGAGATCGTCGCCGCCGGCCCCGCGCACCCGTTCCACAAGCTGACGCTGCCCTGGCTCGCGTCCCTGTCTCGCGAACTGCCCGAAGGCGCCGAGGTGCTCGAGAAAATCGGTACCTACAAGCCCACCGACCTCGAAGATGAGGACTTCGACGAGGTGCGCGACGAGCTGTACTACCTGCTTGGCCGCTTCTACTACCAGAAGGGCGACCTGCCGCAGTCGATCGCGCTGCTCGACCAGGTTCCCAAGAACTCCGACTATTACATCCCGTCGCAGTTCTTCCTGGGCGTGGCCCACACCCGCGACTTCAAAGGCGAGCCCGCGGTCGACTCCTTCAAGCAGGTGATCCTGCGGTCGGTCGAGCTGCGCGACGCTGCCGAGGCCAACAAGAAGGCCACCAAGAAGAAGCAGCGTAAAGAGAAGCGCGCCCTCAAGAAGAAGAACAAGGGCAAAAAGCGCAAGGACAAGACGAGCGTCGAGGCCAGCTTCGAAGAGGAGATGAAGCAGTACCAGGACCTGGCGTCCCTGGGCCTAGCCAACATCTTCTACATGGTCGGCAAGTTCGACACGGCGACGAAGTACCTCGACCAGATCGACCTGAGCTCGAAGTACTTCCTCGACGGCGTGCATTGGGCTGCCTGGGCGGAGTTCCGCAAGGTCGAGGTCGACGACGCCAACGCCAACCGTCACTACCAGCGCACGCTGGGGTACGTGCACACGCTCAACGCGCCGTTCTTCTACGACTACCTGTACCCCGACGCTCTGAAGCTCAAAGCGGTCACGTACTACTTCAACTGCCGCTACGACTCGGCGAAGCGCACGGTCGACGAGTTCAACCGCCGCTACCCCGAGACGATGAAGCAGCTGCAGGCCATCCTCGACCAGGCGCCGGAGGACTTCCAGCTCTACGAGCTGGCAGACAAGATCCTCGAGGACGACTCGGGCCTCGACCCGTTCGTGGAGCAGGTTGCCCAGAAGGCGCTTCAGGACAAGACGCTGTCGAAGTACTTCGAGTACGTCGACGAGCTCGAGCGCGAGCAGGTGCTGCTGGAGGAGATGAGCGGCGAGTTCATTTCCAGCGGCGTCGGCGAGCGTGTCGTCGAGGATCTCGACCTGGCGCAGTCAGCAGCCAAAGAGCGGACCGGTGCCGAGGCGCGGACCCGCATCACGGCGCAGATTCGCGAGATCAAGAGCCTGTACAAAGAGATGATCAAGGTCGAGTACGAGATTCAGGAGAAGCGCAAAGAGCAAAAAGAGCTCGAAGCTCTGCCTCCGAAGGCGCAGAAGCCTAAGATCGACCAAGAGCACGAGATCTACAACTACAACGGCGAGTACTGGCAAGACGAGCTCGGGTACTACCGTTACGAGGTCACCAGCCTCTGTAAAGAATGAGTTTGTCGGAGCCTGCTGCCGTGGCGCGCACGGAGGCAGGCTCCATCCGGAGCGGGGAACTTTTCCGCTCCAAATCACTCCCTTCTGGGAGCCCCAAGGGTTGGGGTGAGTCGCAGCCGGCCGCCATGGGCGGCAACGAGAAGAGGTCCAAGATGTCGTCCACCAAGAACACGCACCGTCGGTCGCCGCTGGCGATCGGCATCATGACCGGGGTCATCGGCACGATGATGTTGGCCGTTCCGGCTACCACGCTGGCGCAAGACGCTGGCGGTGAGGGCAGCGTTCGCTACGAGCGCAAGTCGGGCAAGGTCAAGGCCAAGAACACCCTCGACACCAAGTTCAAGACGAAGCAGAAGGCTGCCGAGCGGGACAAGAAGAAGGAGGTCCAGATGATGGACTCCGCCGCCTTCGCCCGTCAGAAGGAAGCCGTCGCGCAAGAGATCGCCGACAAGCAGATCGGTACGCTCAAGCGCCTGCTGAAGGCCTCGGAGCCCACCGACCCCGAGTACCCCGACCTGTTGTTCCGCCTCGCGGACCACTACCTCGACAAGAAGGCCTACTTCGACCTCCAGGCCGGCACGCTGTACGAAAAGATCTACGCGGCGGAAGAGAAGGGCAAGAAGGCCGAAGCCAAGCAGCTCAAAGAGCGCCAGAAGAAGTTCGAGCGCCAGAGCAAAGAGGCGTCGGCCGACGCGGTCAAGATCTACAAGGCGCTCGTCTCCTCGAAGGCGTTCGCCAAGTACAAGCGGATGGACGAGGCCATCTACTTCTATGCGTTCGAGCTGGGTCAGCTGAAGCGTGAAGCGGAGATGCAGGACGCGTACCTGCGCCTCATCCGCGAGTACCCCACGTCCAAGTACATCCCGAACGCGTACCTGTCGTTCGCCGACTTCAAGTTCGGCAACAACAAGATCCCCGACGCGCTCCAGCTGTACCAAAAGATCGTCGACGGCTACCCGGACAGCCCGGTCTACGCCTACGCGCTCTACAAGATCGGTTGGTGCCACCTGAACCCGATCGGCACCGCCGAGCCGGAGTACCGCACCAGCCTCGACTACTTCGTCCGCACGGTGAAGGCCACGCTGACGGGCAAGGCCGGCAGCGAGGCGAACGCCAAGCAGCTGCGCCGCGACGCCCGTCGCGACATGGTCAAAGCGTACGTCAACGCCGGTAAGCCTTCCGCCGCGTGGGGCTTCTTCAAGAAGGTCGGTAACGGCCCCAAGAAGGAAGAAGACATGGTCAAGAAGCAGATGGAGCTTATGGCCAACGCCTACTTCGGGAACGGCATGTACGTCGAGACGAGCGCCATCTACAGGACGCTCGAG
>CAYSPB010000426.1:497-6957 GCA_964432695.1 uncultured Nannocystaceae bacterium | reverse complement strand
GCGTCTCGCGACTCCGCGGGGATCTCGCTGGCCGGTACGACGAGCGCGGAGTCGAAGTACACGGTTGAGGGCGCCAACGTGAACAACCCGAGCTTCGGTACGGTCGGTGCGTCGATCGTTCAGGAGTTCATCGAGGAGGTCGAGGTTCAGGAATCCGGGTACGAGGCCGAGTTCGGCGGTGCCGCGGGTGGCCAGGTCTCGGCTCGCCGAATCTCGGGTACGAACAAAGTCCGCGGTGTTGCGCGTTTCACGTACACGCCCCGGCTTGCTCGCCCGCGCTTCATCATCGCAACCGACAACGCGGTTCGCGCGGTCGAGGTGCCCGACTACCTGCTTCAGGGCGTCGTGTCGGCGAGCGGTCCCATCATCAAGGACAAGCTGTTCTGGTCCGCGGGCATCCAGGCCTCGGGTGGCCGGGCATCGCTCATCCAAAGCTTCCACTCGCGCGTCGACAAGGACGGCTCCGGCGGCTTCGAGGACTGCCCGTTCGAGAACGGCGCCTTCGACTGCGTCGACGGTGGTGACTATATCCAGACCGAGAAGTTCGCGGAGCAACGCTTCCGCACCGGCAACATCAGTGTCGGCTACGTCTTTGGTCTCGACTGGGCGATCAACCCCAAGCACCGCTTGGGCGCAACCGTACTCGGCGGCCCGCAGTTCCAGCGCCGTTCGTACCGTCGTCCGGCGCTGAACCTCGACCCGTCGTCCTTCGGTACCGCCCAGAATGCCGACCCGCTGGGTGGTGGTGCGAACACAGCCAACGGCGTCGTGAACGACCACTTCGGCTGGGACCGCGGCAACTTTACCACGGTCAACCTGACGTACCTGGGTCGTGTCGCGGACGACAAACTCGAGATCGACGCTGGCCTGAGCTTCTCGCAGTTCGCCAGCCAAGAGGCGTGGCGTCTGGACAACCCGGACTTCTACGATCTCACCGCGACGCAGCAGCAGGACGCCGACGGTGCCAACCTCTTCACCTTCCTCGACCAGGAAGACCGTCGCGCTCTCGTGCCCGGCGTCGAAGATGCATGTAACCGCTCCGACCTTCCGGGGCTGGCATGCCCGACCCGAAGCTGGCTCTCGGGCGGTATCGGCAACTACTCGAGCAACAAGTCGCGACGCGTCGAAGGTCGCTTCTCGCTCACGCACTTCATCAGCACCCGTCGCGCTGGATCGCACCAGCTCAAGTACGGTGCTCAGATCGAGTACCTGAACAGTGAGACGGACAGCCGCTACTCGGGAGCCAACGGCGGTGACTTCGGCAACAACTGCGACGGCGGCCAGACCGGCGGCGGCGAGTACTGCTACAGCCCCGACGAGGGCTACATCATCAACAACTCGTCGCGGGTCAACAACAACCGCTTCGTCATCGTTGACACCGACAACCCGGACCGACGAACGTCGATCGGCTTCGGCCGTGTCCGCAAAGAAGAGGGCGAGCTTCGTGCCATTGCGACGCCGCTCGGCGCGGGTATCCGGGCCTCGGCGTTCAACGAGACCACCTCGACCACGAACTACGGCGTCTTCCTCCAGGACAAGTGGGCGATTCTGTCCAACCTGTTCCTGAGCGCTGGTGTTCGCTGGGAACTCCAGGACATGCGCGACATCAACGGTGAGCGCGCGGTCTTCATCAACGACAACGTCGGCCCTCGCGTCGGCGTCGTCTACGACTGGACGGACGAAGGTAAGAGCCGCTTGTTCGCCAGCTACGGATGGTTCTACCAGCCGCTCCCGCTGCAGCTGAACAACCGCGTGTTCGGTGGTCTCGTCAACGTGACGCGGACCTACCGCAACGCCGATTGTTCCGCGGGGTCGACCGTTCGTATCGACGGCGAAAACCGCCTCAAGCTCGAGAATGGACAGCCCACCGAGTACTGCGTCGACTTTGCAGCCGGCACGACCCAGCTCACCGAAGGTGCTGTCGTTCCGAAACTGCGTGGTCAATACAACCAGCAGTTCCAGATGGGCTACGAGCAGGAGATCATCGAGGACCTTACGCTCGGTGTTCGCTGGCAGCACACCGACCTCGGTCGCGCGGTCGAGGACATTTCGACCAACGGCGGTCTGAACTTCATCATCGCCAACCCGGGCGAGGCAGTTTCCCAGGCGGACATCAATGCCGAGCAGGCTCGCTGCGACAGCCTTTCGGCGCAGCTCGATGGTCTCGACATGGACTCGCCCGATCGGTCTCAGATCGCGCGTGAACTCCAGCGCTGCGACTTCCTCGTCGACGCGTTCGGGAAGGTCGGCACGCTGTTCGACAAGCCCGTCCGAAACTTCGACGCCTTCACGTTCGAGCTGAAGAAGCGCTTCGCCCGCAACTGGCTGGTCATCGGTAACTACACCTTCAGCCGCCTGGTCGGTAACTACGACGGCTTCGTCGACCCGATCACCGGTGCCATCAACATCGGCGCGTCGTCGCAGTTCGACATTCCCGAACTCGTCCGCAACAGCTTCGGTCCGCTGGCGTTCAACACGCCACACCGCTTCCGGCTCAACGGTTTCTACTCGTTCGACCTTCAGGAGGCCGGTCGCCTGACGTTCGGCACCTCGGCGAACTTCCGCTCGGGTTACCCGATCTCACTCCGTGCGGGCAGCAACCGCTACCCGGGTTTGTTCCCGATCTACGTCATTCCGCGTGGGGCTGGTGGTCGGGTTGAACCCACGTACAGCTGGAACGTCAGCGTCAACTACGCGTACCCGCTTCCGGGCGACCTCGAGATCGAGGTCGGTGCTCGACTGTTCAACGTCACCAACGCCAAGGCCGTGCTTCGGGTCGACGAGGTCTACTCGTTCTCCAACACGCGCCCGGTTGCCGGCGGTGACCTCTCGGACCTCAAGCACACGAAGATCCAGAACGCGAGCAACCCGACCGAGTTCTTCCAGCGGACGATTCTGCCTCCGCAGGGCAACTTCGGCGTCGAGTCGAGCTTCCAGACCCCGCTGTCTGCTCAGTTCGACCTTCAGCTCCGGTTCTAGTCTTCTCGGAGGCGGCCCGGACCAGCGCAGCTGGCTCCGGGACGCTTCCGACCAGCGGTCGCCATCTACGACACCGCTCGACCAACGCCCGCCCTCGCGCGGGCGTTGGTCGTTGTGAGAGGGTGCGGCGTACCGACGATGCTCATCGAGGGGAGCACGGATGCGCGGGGTGGGTGCGCGTCGTAAGGGCGGTATCAGCCAGGCCCGAGACCATCCGTCCGGGTCACGGACGCATACGGAGACCGGCTGTGGACGAATTGCAGCAGTTGCACGACGTCGTTCTCGCGAATGGCAATCGTGGACCGAGCATCGCGAAGCTGGAAATGGAACGAAGGACCGGGCAACGCAGGCGCGCGCGATCGGTACCGCCGGAGGCAACCTCAGCGGGGCGGGGTTTGGGTCCGCTGCGCGGGGTCACTCTTCGCCGAGGAACTTCTTGGCGGCGACGTTTTCGGGGTCGACGGCCAACAGTCGACGGTAGAGATTCTCTGCGGTGGAGTTGTTGCCCTGCTTCGCCTCGAGGCGGGCGGCGAGGGTCAGGGCCGCTTTGTTCTTTGGAGAGGTTCGCAGGACGCGGTCGACGAGGGCGAGGGCTGAAGCGGCGCGTCCGAGCTTGTCCTGCGCCTGAGCCATGCACAGCGTGACCTTGGGGCCGCCCGGCTGCAGGTCGTGGGCTTTCTTGAGGACCTTGAAGCCGTCTGCTGCGGATCCGCTGCGGACGAGGCGGCATCCTTCGTCGAGCAGCGACTTGAAGTCGGTGCCGCCGGTCTTGGGCTTCGTCTTGGGCTTGGCCGGCTTTGGCTTGGCCGGCTTGGGCTTGGCCGGCTTGGGCTTGGCCGAGGCGGGTTTGGGCTTGGGCTTCGGCTTGGGCTTGGCCGTATCCGGGGTTGGCTTCGGCGTGGAGGGCGTAGGCTTGGGCGGGTCCGAAACCGGCGCCGGTTCAGGCTTGGTGGGCTCCGGTTCCGCTGGCTCTGGCTCTGGCTCTGGTTCGGGCTGTGGCTGTGCAGGCTCCGGTTCGGGCTGTGGCTCCGGCGGGGAAGGGCTCGGTGCAGCGACGACGGCTGCTCCAGCCACCGTTGGCGTGGAAGACTCCAGGCGCATCGCGAGGGGTTGGCCCGGCGTCCCGGCCAGGACGGCGCGTCGCTGCAGCGCAGCACCTTCGCTGTCCCCACTTCGCTCCAAGGCAATCGCGAGCAGGAGCTGCGTGAGCGCGGTCGAGGGCTTGGCAGCGCGAAGCTCGGCCGTGAGCTCGTCGAGCTGCACGGGCTCGAGGTCCTCTGCGGCGAAGAGCGGCCGGCCTAGGGCAGCCAGCCGCAGTTCGGCGTCGGGGTAGTCCGCCATCAAGACCACCGGGTGCAGCAGCGTGATGTCGCGGCCCTCGGCCAGGTCGAGTCGCGCCTCGATGCGGCCAACCTGAGCGGGGAAGAGACCGTCGCGGGTCAGCGCGTCGGTCATGGCCCGGCCAGACGACACCGTGGTGGCTAGCTCGGCCTTCGCGGCAGCCGCGTCCGGGCCGGACACGCTTGCTCGCACGGCCGACTCGAGAGCGCGGGATGCCATCGCCGAGGCGCGCGCGAGCCGAAGCGACTGGGCTTCGGCAGGGCGCGTCGTTCGAGCGGCCGAGAGTTCGAGTTTGCGGTCGAGAGAAGCCAGGGCCGCAACGTCGAGCCGAGTCTGCGCGTCGCGGGTTTGCTCGACGAGCATCTCGGCGCTCGGTGGCGCCTCCGTAGCGGCGGCCGCCGTTGGTGCTCGGTCCCGCGCCGCGAGGCGCTGCTGGGCTTGGTACGAGCCGTACGCCACGATTGCGGCAATCCCCAGACCGCCCGCAATCCAGACCGCAAATCGGCCGGTTTCGGGGTCCGGCGCTCCTTCGACTTCGCTGCTCATCGGCTACGGTTCCACGCGGTCGCGCGCAACGCGGAAGTCTTGCAGTTCGACGGTTCGCACGCAAGCAAGCGACCTCACCCCCGAGGCTACGCATCGGCGCGCGGACTCGGTCTGCGGTACTCGCTCAGTACATCTTGAGGGCGCGCAGCAGCCAGTACGCGTCTTCGTCGCGCAGCGTCGCCACTGGGTCGGGTCGGCCTTCGGTAACGAAGCCGCGATCGTGCGCGAGCGCCAGCAGGGCGCCGTCGAGTTGCCCGCACAGCCGCGTTGCGAACAGGAGCGCGCCCCGGCGGAGCTCTGTCTCTAGGCGAGGGACCCCGCCGGTGGCAGTCAGCCAGTGCGCAAGCTCCTCGGCCAGTTGTCCGCCTTCGCGCGGCGCAAGCGTGAGCCCGCGGCTGCTGAGCGCTTCGGCGATCTCCCGCGCGAAGCGACCGGTCGGGACGTGGGACGGGCTCGCCATGCGGACCAGACCGTCCAGCAGCGCCGCGAGAGAGCCCTCGTGCGAGCCCTCGAGAATCGAGAGGCCGGACGCGACCGAGGTTGCCGCACGCGCGAGTCGAAAGCGAAGCTCGGCCACGGAGCACACGGTCACGCCCGCCCCGAGGAGAAGGGTCGGTGTGGCGTGGTTGGCCACGCCGACGCCTCCGGCAAGTCGAGCCCGGGTCCATGCCAGCGGTAGCGCACAGCCCAAGGAAGCGCGCCACGGCGCCACGATCGACTCCGCGAGTGCCATGCGTGCCTTGGCGCCGGCCGTGGCGGGCTCGGCGGGGATCGCAGCGGTGGTGGTAATGCCCGCGAGCGCATCCCGAGCCGTCATCAACGCCCATCGCAGGGTGCCGCCGCCTTCGAAGGGACCGACGCCCAGGGGCGAGAGGGCCTGGGGTGGTGCCGCAATCGGAAGCCGCGCGACCAGGCTCGGGACCGGTCCGTCGGGCATCATGAAGGCAGTGATCTGATACAGGCTGCGGGCGCGTTCGGCATGACCATCGGCTTCGGCGAGGCGCGCCAAGCCCAGGGCTAGACCCGCTTGCAGGGGTCGTCCCGACGACCAGTGGGCGAGGTCGCGGGCCAGCGCCGCGCGACCACCCAACATCGATCCGGCCGCTGCGAGCAGTGCATCGAGGCGGGGCAGGGGGCCGCGCGCTGCGACGTTGGTCAACAGCTGACGTAGTCCGGGGAAGAGGTAGCGCTCTTGCGATGCGGGGCCGTGCCGGAAGCCGAGGTCGCGGGCCATCGAGCGCTGACCGTGCCGGAACGCCTCGGTCAGGGCCGCGAGCAGCAGGACTTCCTCGTCCGGACCCGAGCGCTCGCGTACCTCGACGGCGAGGTCGAGGACCTCGTCCCAGCGCGACTCTGCGAACGCGAGCGGCAGCAGCTGAATGCGCGGGGCTGCGAGCTGTGGAGCCACTTCAGCGGCGCGCTGCAGAGCCTGTCGCGCCTGCATCAGCGAGCGCTCCCGGGCGCTGCGGTCGGTCGTTGCGCTCTGCTCGACGAAGGCCTGCGCCGACGCCAGGTACTGCTGCGCTTGCTCAGCGGGCTCGGAACTGAGGTTTGCCAGGCGCCGACGGGCATCGCCGAGCGCGGCCCAATCCTC
>CAYSPB010000426.1:0-480 GCA_964432695.1 uncultured Nannocystaceae bacterium | reverse complement strand
GACGAATTCCGCGTATAGCTTGAGCACGTCGCGGTGGGTCGGGTCGACCTCGAGCACCTGCAGCAGGGTCGCCGCGGCGCGGTCGGTCGCGCCGAGGCCGTGCTCGGTGCGCGCGAGGTCGATGGCGATCTCGGCCAGCTCTGGCGTGCGTCGTTGGGCCGACGCCTCGAACAACCGCCGGGTGATCGCGACGCGGTCGGTCGGCGAACCGCTTCGCGCGAGCACGCCGTCGAGCTGTAGTAGCGCGGCGAAGCGCAGGTCGTCGTCGTCCGTCTGCATGCAGAGTGGACGCAGCAACGTCGCGGCATCTTGATCGCGTCCCAGGTCGCTGGCCAAGGCCGCGAGGGTGAGTTCGAACGCTGGCGTGCGGTCGACGGGGTCGACGGCGCCGAGCTTGCGGTAGATGTCGTGTGCCGTCGCGTCTTCGCTGTCGCGGGCCGCGAGCTCGGCGAAGAGTTCGAGCGCCGTCGTGTCGGTGGG